>JBARXH010000231.1:0-14580 GCA_049647245.1 Litorimonas sp. | reverse complement strand
CGCCTGCCCCCTGCCCGCTTGACCGATCGGCGACGCCGTGGGCTGCGCGTCCGTGGATCCCGCCCCGTCGTTCAGCCGGTCGGCCAGGCGGATCCCGGCATACAGGACGAGCGCGATCACGAGCCCGCCCCCGATCATGCCTGCCAGTCTCTGCCGTATCATCCGTCTCTTCCTGAAGCCGCCGCCGTGCCGCGGCGCATCCTTTTGCGAGGCGGGACCGATTTTGCCCTTGGTTCGGCCTGCCGCTCCGCTAGGGAGGTCGACCGGACCCGCTCAATGCCCTCCCATGCCGCGCCCGGTCCGCAATGATAAGAGAAGATGACAGACATGCCCAAGACAGACCCAGAGATAGCAACCGAGACCGACCTTGGAAGAGAGACGGCGACGTCGCACGTGGACAATGCCCGGCCGAGCGAGCTTCGCTCCGTCGCAGTGTTCTGCGGCTCCTCTCCGGGCCGGGACCCACGCCATCTCGCCCTCGCCACCCGGCTGGGACGGACCCTCGCCAGGGAAGGGCTGCGGCTCGTCTATGGCGGCGGGGGTTTGGGCCTGATGGGCGCGGTCGCCCGCGCCGCCCACCAGGACGGCGCGCCCGTACTGGGCGTCATCCCGGACGTGTTGCGCGAGGCCGAAGCCCTGCTGCCGGAGATCGAGCACCGCATCGTGCCCGACATGCACGCGCGCAAGATCATCATGTACGGCGAAGCGGACGCGTTCATCATCCTGCCCGGCGGCATCGGAACGCTGGAGGAAGCGGTCGAGGTGCTATCCTGGCAGCGGCTCAACCTGCACGAAAAGCCCATCCTGTTCCTGTCCGACGCGGGTTACTGGAACGGGCTGCTGTCTGAGTTCGACCATCTGATGGAAGAAGGCTTCGCCTCTCCGGACATGGCGGCGGACATCCTGCGCTCCGACACGGTCGACAACGCGCTGGCGCAGATCCGCGACCGCATCGCCCATCCAATCGAGCGCAAGCCGCTGATCCTGCGCGACGTCTCCGTGGAAACGCTCGCCTAGGACCGTCCGGGGTAAAAACGACCCTTTTTTGAAGGTTGCAACCGAACATCGTGCTGGACCCGCGCGCGCCCTTGGATATACGGCGCGCCAAGCCCTTGAGACCCGGCCCGGCATGCGCCGGGCACAACCGGTCCAGGGCCTTGTGGGACCGGCACGTTCTCGCCGGTCGGGAGGGCTGTATCGTGCATCGCCGGGTCACCGTCATTCTGTCGCTCGGGCTTGCCCTGCATCTGCCGTTCGCCGCCCAGGCCCGACAGGAAGTCGTCGCGGCCGCGAGCGACGCGCCCGCTGCCGAAGCGCTGCTGGAGACCTACCCGCCCGCCTTCTTCGAGCAGTTCCAGCCGCAGACCGCGCTGGACATGATCGAACGCATCCCCGGCTTCACCCTGCGCGGCGGCAATAACGACCGCGGCTTCGGCGTGGCCGACACGAATTTCCTGGTCAATGGACGCCGCCCGTCCACCAAGAGCCAGAGCGCAAGCGACATCCTGTCCCGCATCCCGGTCGGCACGGTGAAACGGCTGGAGCTGCTGGACGGCGACTCGCTGGATATTCCCGGCCTGTCCGGCCAGGTGGTGAATGTGGTCGCCCGCGCCGTGGAACTGTCCGGCCAGTGGCGCTACGCCGCGCGCTTCGAGGAAGGCACGGAACCGCAGTTGCTGGAAGGTGAGATCACCCTGTCGGGCAACCGCGGCAATCTGGGCTTCACCCTGGCGCTGGAGTCCGGTCAGTTCCGCCTGTCGGAGGATTCGGTCGAACGCTTCTTCGACGGGAGCGGTGCGCTGATCGAGGACCGGACCGAAGACATCTTCTTCGACAGCAATGATCCCGGCGCGAACCTCGCCCTGACCTGGACGCCGGACAATGGCCATGTCGCCAACCTCAATGCCTCGGTCGAGATGGACAATGAGACCAGCCAGATCCGGGAAAGCTTCACCGCCATCGATCCGTCGCGCACCTCCGGCTTCAGCGTCGCCGACGACGGGGAGGACGAGATCCAGTTCGAACTGGGCGGGGACTATGCCTTTCCCCTGCGTCTCGGTGGGCTGGACGGGCAGCTGAAGCTGATCGGACTGTTCAGCCAGGAAGACGGCGACGAGCGGACCGTGTTCGTCAACGCCCCGTTCGGACAGGAGGCTGTCCGAACGATCTTCTCCGAGGAGTTCACGCAAGGCGAACGCATCGCACGCGCGGAATACGGCTTCGGGCTGGGCGAGGCGCACGACCTTCAGGTGTCGGGCGAATACGCCTTCAACTTCCTGGAGTCCGAGACCGTCTTCGAAAACAATTTCGTCCTGCCGACCGCCGACTTCGTGCGCGTTGAGGAAGACCGGTTCAACGCCCGCGTCACGGACAACTGGCAGGTCTCGCCGGACCTGTCCCTGCAGATGTCACTCGGCGCGGAATATAGCCGCTTGCAGGTCGTGGACCCGCGCAGCGAGGCGCGCGAATTTGTACGACCCAAGGGGTTCGCCGCCGCCAGCTACCGCATGTCGGACCGCTATTCCGTCCGGGCGCGGGCCGAACGCAGCGTGGGCCAGCTGAACTTCGGCACCTTCGTGAACAGCCGCAACCTGACCGACAATCTGATCTCCGCCGGCAATGACCAGATCAAGCCGTCCCAGAGCTGGGACCTGTCGGTGGAGCTGGAGCGCACGGACGACCGGCTGCTGTCGGGCCGCATCCGCCCCTTCTACGAATTCATCGAAGACCCGATCGACCGCGTGCTGATCGACGGCCAGTTCGAAGGTCCCGGCAATCTGGACAACGCCACGCGCTACGGCGTGGAAGCCAACGCCACCCTGCTGTTCGACACGCTGGGCGTGCCGGGCCTGCGGCTGGAAGCCAGCGGCGAGATCGGCGATTCCGAAATCGAGGACCCGCTGACGGGCGAAGACCGCCAGGTGAACAACAATACGGAATATGCCTACCAGCTGTTCGCGCGCTACGACATTCCCGGCACGGACATCGCGCTGACCAGCGAAGTGCAGAACGACGAGAGCAGCCCCTTCTTCCGGCTGGACGACATCCGCATCATCGATGTGCGCCGCGCCTTCCTGTCGTTCGGCGCGATCCACAAGGATGTGTGGGGCATGCAGCTGGAGATCCAGGCGACCAACCTGCTCGACAATACGGTCATCCAGCAGCGCAACCGTTTCCTAGGTCCGGACCGCCGCCTCGGCCCCCTCACCCGGATCGAACGCTTCGAACGCAAGCGCGGCCCCCGCCTCTCGGTCATCCTGACAGGGACGTTCTAGGCGTCAGTCGCCCCGCAGCCGCGCATAGACGGCGTGGTCGGCCCAGGCGCCGTTGATCTTCAGAAGACCGCGCGCCGTGCCCTCGTGTGTGTACCCCGCCGCTTCGAGGACCCGGACCGAGGCCGCATTGTCCGGCTGCACGGCCGCTTCCACCCGGTGCAGGGACAATGTGTCGAAGGCGAAATCGGTCAGGGCGCGTACCGCGGCACGCGCATAGCCTCGGCCCGCCTGCGATTGCGCGACCCAGTAGCCGAGCTTGGCCGACTGGGCGGCAGCGCGCTCCACATGGGTCAGGTTGGCCGCCCCGACCAGCGCGCCCGTATCCGACCGCACGATATGAAACGGATAGGCCCGGTCCTTGGCGACAAGTTTCTTGAAGCGCGACAGGCGGATGCGGTAGCTGGCGCGCGACAGGTGGCCGTCCACCCAGTCCGGCTCCCACGGGCGCAGATAGTCCGCGTCCCGACGCCTTATCTCTGCCCAGGCCTCGAAGTCGGCCCAACGGGGATGTCGCAGCACAAGCATCCCGCCCGCGCCGGGAACGGTCACTTCCGTGGACGGCGTCACGCGCAGGGGAACCGGAGACAGCATCATTGGCGCGGCCTCAGCGCCATGACAGGCGCCCGGCGCGGTGATGCAGCATGGCATAGATGCCGAGCAGGATCAGGGCGAAGGACCACCAGGTGAGCATGTAGCTGACATGATTGTTGGGAATGTCGGGGCGCTGCACAGGCAAGGCGTCCGCGTCCGTCTCGGTCGGATCCAGTTCGATGTAGAGATCGGTCCCGGGGAGCCACGCCCCGTCCGGATTGACGGAGAACCAGCGGTTCATCGCGGGATTGTCCTTGGCCCCGAACCAGTCTGCGAAGCGGCCTTCGCTGCGCACGCGGCGGACATAGCCCGCCCGCACCCCGCCGAGGGACGGCACGCTGGCCGTGTCCTTGATGCGGTCGTCGAAGGGGCGAAAGCCGACCAGCGCCTTCGCATCGTCCGAGACGACCCGGCGGAAGGGCCGCCACTCGATCGCCCCGCGCGGTGCATAGACATGCCAGGCGGGGCCGACCGCTTCGCCTTCTATGGAAATGCGGCGGAAGTCCACAGCGGCGGCCGGCGGCAAGGCGGCCAAAGCGGCCAGACCGTCCAGGGGCGGCGCGGTGACGGCGGCGTCGATTTCTGCCAGCACGTCCGTCTTCCAGTGCCATCGCTGATATTGCCAGATGCCCAGCCCGATCAGCAGGGGCAGGCAGATCAGCACGGCCAGCGTCAGGCCCGGCATGGGACGGAAGCGGATCATGGGCGCGGTCCCGGATGGGCGGAGAACCGCTGCTCGCGCGCATGCTGCTGCCACTGGCGGGTGAACATCGCCCCTCGCAGCCAGCGCAGCAGCAGCACGGAGACGCCGATGATGACGGGCGTGAAAAGGCCGAGCGAAAGCCAGGCGGGCCAGCCCTTGAGCACGCTGAGCAGGACGGGGATCGGCACGATGAAGATGCCCACGATGAAGATCACGAACACGGCCGGACCGTCGCCCGTGTCTTCCAGCCGGGAGAAGTCGGCGCCGCAGACGTCGCATCGGTCCTGAAAGGACAGGACGCCGTCGAACAAACGCCCGCGGCCACAGACGGGGCAGCGGGCGCTCATGCGGAATATGCCGGGACGCGGGGCGTCAGGCGAAGGCGACGTAGACGAAGGCGAACAGGAACAGCCAGACCACGTCCACGAAGTGCCAGTACCAGGCGGCGGCTTCGAGACCGAAATGCTTCTCCGGGCTCATGCCGCCATTCATCAGGCGCGCCCACATGGCGAACAGGAAGATCGCCCCGATCAGCACGTGCAGACCGTGGAAGCCCGTCGCCATGAAGAAGGCGGAGCCGTAGGCGTTGGTGGACAGCCAGAAGGTGCCGTTCATGCCGTCTTCCAGACGGTAGTGGAACAGGTGCGAATATTCCCAGCCCATCACGGCAAGGAAGAGAACGCCCAGCGCGACCGTCAGGCCGATGCCCCACTTCGCGCCCTTGCGGTCGCCGTGGATCAGGGCGTGGTGGCCCCAGGTCACGGTCGTGCCGGACAGGAGCAGGACCAGCGTGTTGAACAGCGGGATGTGCCACGGGTCTACCGTCTCGATGGAGGGCGGCGGCCAGGAGGCGTAGTCGGCGGCGTTCTCCAGGATGGTCGTGTCCCAGCCGGCGCGGAACCTGTGGAACAGGCCCAGTTCGAAGAACATCCAGAACCAGCCGACGAAGAACATGGCTTCCTGCATGATGAACATGATCATGCCGTAGCGCAGGCCCAGATCGATCACGGGCGTGTGCTCTCCGCGGGCCGATTCGGCGGCCACGTCGCGCCACCAGCCATACATGACGTAGGCAGCGAACAGCGTGCCGACGAGCAGGATGATCCAGCCACCGCCCGCGCCTTCACGGCCCTGGATCGTGTCGATCCCGCGGGCGAAGAAGAACTCCATCATCGGGCTGTCGCCATTGCGCGGCACGAGCCCGGAGAAGAAGGTCACCATGCCCAGACCCCAGATCAGGGCGGCCACGCCGGACAGGAACGGCCACGGGCTGGGCGGAAGAATGTGATAGTCGTGTTCGACGGCGCCAGCCATGAGCAGTGTCCCTTTGGTCGTCCCGCGCCTGCACGCGGAACCGGTAAGTCTTTCGGCCGCCTATACCCACGGCCCCTCGCGTTCGCAACAGGTCCGGAGGGCCAGACCTGCGCTTGCCGCACCTGTCAGTCCAGAGCGTCCGCGCTGACGGCGGCAAGCTGTTCCGGCTGCGTTTCCGCCGTGAAGAAAGTGTAACTCAGCACGACTTCGCGCACATCGTCATGGCGTGCGCTGCTGTCCATTTCCGGATCGACGAAGAAGAGAACCGGCATGGTGACTTCTTCGCCCGGCTGCAGGGTCTGATCGGTGAAGCAAAAGCACTCAGTCTTCACGAACCAGGGCGCGGCCTTGACCGGGGTGACATTGAAGGTGGCTACGCCCGTGACCGGCACGTCGGCCGTGTTGCGCACCGTGTAGAAGGCAAGGCCCGTCTGGCCGAGCTTGACGTCGATCGAGCGGTCCACGGGCGTGAACTCCCACGGCAGGTCGGGACTGACATTGGTGTCGAACTTCACGGTGACGGTGCGGTCGAGGATGACGGACAGATTGTCGGCATTTTCCGCGATCACGGGCGTGCCGCCAAAGCCAGTGATGCGGCAGAACGTGTCGTAGAGCGTCTTGGAAAAGAAGCCGAGGCTGAGCATGCCAACGGCGATGAAGATCAGCAGGAGTTTGGTCTTGAAGTTCTGCGTCATGGAGGGGGCGTCTTTCGGTCGGGCGGGCAGCGGTCTCGAAAAAAGGGTGGGCCTGGATGTGCCGGACTATCCGGGCGATCGCATCACTATGGACGCGGCGACCAGCAGCATGAAGCCGAGCAAGCCGACGGCGATGGCGATGTTGCGACGGGTGCGGGCGCGGATTTCCGCGCGGCTGGGTTCGGCGAACTCGGTCGGATTGTTGCGGTATTCCGGCATGGCGTCACGCTCCGGCGAAGAAGAGATGGTCCACCGTCAGGACGGCGAAGATGGCGAACAGGTAGAAGATCGACCAGGCGAACAGATTGCGCGCCGCCGTGTTCCCGCTGCGCACCGCATATAGGGTTCCGGCATCCGCGTCGGAAGGCTTGTCGCCCGCCTGCGACCGGAAGACACGCCACGCCAGCGCCAGGAAGATGCCCGACAGGATGACGGC
The DNA here is from genome assembly GCA_049647245.1 of Litorimonas sp. GTDB lineage: Bacteria > Pseudomonadota > Alphaproteobacteria > Caulobacterales > Maricaulaceae > Litorimonas. The sequence continues at coordinate 7,566 of JBARXH010000231.1, read as the reverse complement.
CGACACGCCGTAGACCGGACCGCCCAGCCCTGTCGTGAGCGGCAGCAGCGTCAGGCCGAACAGCAGGACGCTGTAGGCGAGAATTTCCGTCCGGGTCCGCTTCGCGCCGCGCACGTTCGGCATCATGGGAATGCCGACCCGGCCGTAATCCGTCTGCTTGTAGAGCGCGAGCGCCCAGAAGTGCGGCGGGGTCCAGAAGAAGATGATGCAGAACAGGATCACCGAATCCAGCGTCACCGTGCCCGTGACGGCCGCATAGGCGACCATGGGCGGGAAGGCCCCGGCCGCGCCGCCGATCACGATGTTCTGCGGCGTGCTGCGCTTCAGCCACATGGTGTAGATGACGAGATAGAAGAAGATGGTGAAGGCCAGCAGGGCGGAGGCGACCCAGTTGGTCGCGACCAGCAGAAGCCAGACCGACGCCACGCTCATGACGAGCCCGAAGCCCAGCGCGGCGCGCGGGGAAAGCACGCCCCTTGGGATGGGTCGTTGGGAGGTGCGCGCCATCGCGCCGTCGATATCGCTGTCATACCACATGTTCAGCGCGCCCGACGCGCCCGCGCCCAGCGCGATGCACAGAATGGCGATCAGGGCGGAGCCCAGCCCGATGGAACCGGACAGGGATCCCGGCGCGAGCAGCAACCCGCAAATGGCAGTGAAGACGACGAGGCTCATCACGCGCGGCTTCATCAGCGCGAAATAGTCCCCCGGTCCGGCGAGCGACAGGCCCGCGCCCGGAGCGGGAGCGGACGCAGAAAGGGCCGCGGTCGTGTCCGACGCGGCCCCTTCTATCTTATGGGTGGAGGTGGAGGCCAAGCTTAGGTCTTGTCGCCTTCGGCATAGGCTTCGTCCACTTCCAGGTGCGGATCGCGGTCACCGCCGTCGATGCGCGGCAGGATGCTGAACTGGTGGAACGGCGGCGGGCTGGACAGGGTCCATTCCAGTGTGGTCGCGCCTTCGCCCCACGGATTGTTCGGCACCGGACGCTTCTTGCGCATCAGCAGCGCCTCGATCACGACGAGGAAGAACACGGCGACCGAGGCCAGCGTGATCCACGCCCCCCAGGAGCTGACCATGTTCCAGAACTCGAACTCGACCGGATAGTCGAAGTAGCGGCGCGGCATGCCGTTCAGGCCGAGGAAGTGCTGCGGGAAGAAGATCACGTTCACGCCGATGAAGAACAGCCAGAAGTGGGCCTGCGCCAGCAACTTGTTGTAACCGTGGCCGAACATCTTGCCGTACCAGTAGTACCAGCCCGCGAAGATGCCGAAGACGGCGCCCATGGACAGCACGTAGTGGAAGTGCGCCACGACGTAGTAGGTGTCGTGCAGGTAGGTCGTCACGCCGGCATTGGCGAGCATCACGCCCGTCACGCCGCCCACGACGAACAGGAAGATGAAGCCCAGCGCCCACAGCATGGGCACGGTGAACCGGATGGAACCGCCCCACATGGTGGCGAGCCAGGAGAAGACCTTCACGCCTGTCGGCACCGCGATCACGAGGGTTGCGAGCACGAAGTAGGCCTTCACGTTCACATCCATGCCGACCGTGTACATGTGGTGCGCCCACACGACGAAGCCGACCACGCCGATCGCGACCATGGCGTAGGCCATGCCGAGATAGCCGAAGATCGGCTTGCGCGAGAAGGTCGAGATGATGTGGGACACGATGCCGAAGGCCGGCAGGATCATGATGTAGACTTCCGGGTGGCCGAAGAACCAGAACAGGTGCTGGAACATCTGCGGATCGCCACCGCGGGCCGGGTCGAAGAAGGCCGTGCCGCCTTCGATGCGGTCCGTGAGCAGCATGAACAGGGCGGCGGCCAGGACCGGCAGAGCCAGGAGCAGCAGGAACGCCGTGACCAGGACGGCCCAGGCGAACAGCGGCATCTTGTGCATGGTCATGCCGGGCGCGCGCATGTTCAGGATGGTGGTGATGAAGTTGATCGCCCCGAAGATGGACGAGAAACCCGCCGCCAGAAGGCCGATGATGATGAAGTCGAAGGCCGGTCCGGGCGATCCCGTCGTCGAGAGCGGGGGATACATCACCCACGATCCGCCGAACCCGTTCCCTTCCGCCGCCCCGGGCACGAAGAAACTGACCAGCAGGCAGATCAACGCCACGGGCAGGAGCCAGAAGGACAGGTTGTTCATGCGCGGGAACGCCATGTCCGGCGCCCCGATCATGATGGGGATGAACCAGTTGCCGAAGCCACCGATCAGGGCGGGCATGACCATGAAGAAGATCATGATCAGGCCGTGCATGGTCACGAACACCAGATACTGGTGGCCATCCGCGAACACGTCGATGCCGGGCGAAGCCAGCTCCATGCGCATCATGAAGGACAGGAAGCCACCGATCACGCCGCTGATGATCCCGAAGATCAGGTAGAGCGTACCGATGTCCTTGTGGTTGGTGGAGTAGAACCACCGCGCCCAGAAGCCGGGCTTCTCGTCATCGGCCGCAGGGGTGTGGACGACGGGAATGTCTTCGCCGGGAATGGCAACCATTATTCTGTCCTCGTTCTATTCGTTGGCCGCGTCGGCGGCGCTGGGGCCGCCCGTCGCGCTGGCTGTTTCGGTCTGGGCCTCGAGCGCCGCGAACTTGTCCACGGGCTGGCCGCCGCCTGCGATGAAGCGGGCGAATTCTTCCTTGGAGACCGCCTTCACCTCGATCGGCATGTAGTAGTGGCGGATGCCGCAGATCTCGGAGCACTGTCCGTAGAAGGTGCCTTCCTCGTAGACCTCGAACCAGGTCTCGTTGATGATACCCGGCACGGCATCCATCTTGACCCCGAAGCTCGGCACGGCCCAGCTGTGCATGTTGTTGATGGACGTCACCAGCACCTTCACCTTGGTGTTGACCGGAACGACCAGCGGCGCGTCCGTGGCCAGCAGGTAGGGCTGCCCGACCTCCCTGGACTGGGTTTCGTCGAGCGGGTTGGACACCCATTCCTCGACATTCTCGTAGTCCGGATAGGAGTAGAGCCAGTTCCATGTGTTGCCGACGGCCTTCACGGTCAGCTCTGTCTCCGGCAGGCGGTCCTGCTTGTAGAGCAGGTTCATGGACGGGATGGCGATCGCGACGAGCAGGATCACCGGGACCACGGTCCAGACGATCTCGATCAGCGTGTTGTGGGAGGTCTTGCTGGGCACCGGGTTCCGGCCTTCCCGGAAACGGACCAGGATGTAGGCCATCAGGAAGAAGACGAACAGGACGATGCCCGTGATGATGACCTGCACGAAATTGTGCACCCAGATCAGGTCGTCCATGACCGGCGTGGCCGAGTCCTGCAGGAACCAGCCCATCGGCTCCGGGCCGATTTCCAGGTCTTCGGCGAAAGCGGCCGTCGCGGTCAGCAGGGTGATGGCACCCGCCCCGATCATGGTCCGCATGGCGTTCAGCGCGCGCATGAAATCCTCATTGTCTTTTCGGGTGAAGAGCGTCGTCCGCCCGGCCCGGGTCCCTATATAGTCATCATACGCCCGACGTCCGGTATCCCATAGGGACGCGGATTGTCGCAGAGCGCTCGAGACGGTTGCGAGGCTCTTAGCTTCCGCCGTCCCGGGTGGGAACCCCCGCGCCCTGCATAATCCGGCACGCCGTGCCGATTTCTTGCAGGTTCGCCGCCCTCCTGCGAGCCGTTCCCAGCTGGAGCCGGGCTTGCGGGGGCCGTCACGGCTATTTGAACGTGCGTTCGCGGCCCGCCCTCCCTAGATGGGGGCTTCGCAGCGGTTCGCGACGGGCCGCGTCCGGGAAACGATCGGGAAGCAGCCATGGCGGATTTCGTATTCGAAGACAGCGATCTGGATGCACAGGCCGCGCACCGGATGCTCGACGAGACGCTGCGCGGCGCGGATGACGGGGAGCTGTTCGTGGAACGCTCCTCCTCCGAAGCGCTGTCCTTCGACGACGGGCGGCTGAAGACGGCCAGCTTCGATACGTCGCGGGGCTTCGGCCTGCGCTGCGTGGCGGGCGAGGCGTCAGGTTTCGCCCAGTCGTCCGAACTGTCGCCCGAATCGCTGTCGCGCGCCTCCGACGCAGTGCAGCTGGTCAAGGTCGGCCATGACGGGGTGATGAGCGCCGCACCGCGCCGGACCAACGCCATCCTCTATCCCGACATCGACCCGACGGAGGACCCCGGCTTTTCCGACAAGGTCGGGCTGCTCCAGCAGATCGACGCCTTCTGCCGCGCGCTCGATCCCGAAGTGGTGCAGGTCACGGCCACGCTGGCGGGCACCCGCCGGGCCATTTCCATCCTGAAACAGGACGGCGCGCGCATCGACGACATCCGCCCGCTGGTGCGGCTGAACATCATGGTCGTGGCCGAACGCAAGGGCCGCCGGGAGACCGGCTATGTCGGCATGGGCGGCCGCCGACCCTATGATGAGATCACCGATCCGTCCGTATGGCAGCCCATGGCCCGCGAAGCGCTGCGCCAGGCTCAGGTCAACCTGACGTCCGTCGACGCGCCCGCCGGGCAGTTCGACGTGGTGCTCGGCCCCGGCTGGCCGGGCGTGCTGCTCCACGAAGCCATGGGCCACGGGCTGGAGGGCGACTTCATCCGCAAGGGCACGAGCGCGTTCGCCGGGCGTCTGGGCGAGCAGGTCGCCTCCCCCGGCGTGACCATCGTCGATGACGGCACCATCCCCGGACGGCGCGGCTCGCTGGCCGTGGACGACGAGGGCACGCCGACGGAACGCACGGTGCTGATCGAGGACGGCAAGCTCGTCGGCTTCATGCAGGACCGGCTGAATGCGCGGCTAATGGGCGTGGCGCCCACCGGCAATGGCCGCCGCGAGTCCTTCGCCCACGCGCCCATGCCGCGCATGACCAACACCTTCATGTTGGGCGGCGACGTGCCCCAGGCCCAGATGATCGCGGAGCTGGAAGACGGCATCTTCGCGTCGAACTTCGGCGGCGGACAGGTGGACATCACGTCGGGCAAGTTCGTCTTCCAGTGCACGGAAGCCTACCGCGTGCGGAACGGCAGAATCGAGGAGCCGCTCAAGGGCGTCACCCTGATCGGCGACGGTCCCAAGGTGCTGGGCCAGATCCGCCATGTCGGGGACGACATGGAACTCGACCCCGGCATCGGTGTCTGCGGCAAGGCCGGCCAGGGCGTGCCCGTCGGCGTCGGCCAACCGAGTCTGTATGTGGAACAGCTGACGGTGGGGGGGACGGCGTAAGCGTCACTCCAGACCCATAGGTTTGCGTCCCCGATAGGGGTCTAAGAGCCGCGAAGCGGATCGTCGCAAACCTGCGCGAATGCGCGCGCGTCCTGAAAGGGCGCGACGGGGAACTCTCGACGCGAGCCTGAATGCGGCTTGCCAACTCCCCTCCCCTTTGCACTAACCAAGCAGAAGCAGAGATTCCGAGCTTCCACCTGGCCCACACAATGGATCCCAGCTCTCGCCGGGATGAGCGGAGAGTGGAGCGCGAGACCGCCGCAAGTCCGGTCGCGAAGCCTCGCCCCGCAATCATGATTTTTCCGCCCAACGAAAAAGCCGCCCCCGGATGGGAGCGGCTTTCAGTCTTTTGGGCTTGCGCCGAGAGTTCCCCGTCGCGCCCGTTGGGGCGCGCCGCCTTCGGCGAGGTTTGCGACGGACCGCGGTGCGGTCCTTAGGCCCCTACCGGGGACGCAAACCTAGTGGGGCCAGTTTCTAGAAGGCCGCCGCTTCCAGCGCCATCACGGGCTCCGCGCCGGTTTTGATCTTCGCCAGGTGGGCATCCATCATGGGGAGCATGCGCAGCATGAAGAAGCGGCCGGTGATCAGCTTGTTGGGGTAGAAGTCGTCATTCGCCCCGTCGTCGATCTTGGCCTGGGCCACGACGGCCATCTTGGCCCACATGTAGGCCAGCGTCGCCAGGCCCATCATGTGCATGTAGTCGACCGAACCGGCGCCTGCATTGTTCGGGTCCTTCATGCCGTTCTGCATCAGCCACATGGTGGCTTCCGTCAGCTTGGTCTTGGCCCCGTTCAGTCCGTCCATGAACTCGACCACGGACTCATTGTCGGTGTTGTCCTTGATGAACTGGTCGATTTCGGCGTTGAGCGTCATCAGAGCGCGGCCGCCATTGCGGGCGAGCTTGCGGCCCACAAGGTCGAGCGCCTGCACGCCGTTGGCGCCTTCATAGATCAGGGCGATACGGTTGTCGCGGACGAACTGGCTCATGCCCCATTCCTCGACGAAGCCGTGGCCGCCGAAGATCTGCTGGCAGTCGATGGTCGTCTTCATGGACATGTCCGTGAGGTAGCCCTTGATGACCGGGGTCAGCAGGCCGAGATAGTCGTCGCACTTCTCGATCAGTTTCTCGTCCGTCTCGTTGCGCTCGATATCCTCGTGCTTGGCCGCCCAGTAGAGCAGCGCGCGGCCCGCCTCGTTGAAGGCCTTGGTTTCCATCAGCATGCGGCGCACGTCCGGGTGGACGATGATGGGATCGGCCGGCTTGTCCTCGTTCTTCGGGCCCGTCAGGGCGCGGCCCTGGATGCGGTCCTTGGCGTAGATCGCGGCATTCTGGTACGCAACTTCCGACTGTCCGAGACCCTGCAGGCCGACGCCGATGCGGGCTTCGTTCATCATGACGAACATGACGCGCAGACCCTTGTTCTCCTCGCCGATCAGATAGCCTTCGGCTTCGTCGTAGTTCATGACGCAGGTGGAGTTACCGTGGATGCCCATCTTCTCCTCGATGGAGCCGCAGGAGACCGCGTTGCGCTCGCCCGGGTTCTCGTTCTGGTCCAGCTTGAACTTCGGCACGATGAAGAGCGAGATGCCCTTCGTGCCGGCCGGCGCACCTTCGATGCGGGCCAGCACGAGGTGGACGATATTGTCGCTCATGTCGTGTTCGCCGGCGGAGATGAAGATCTTCTGGCCGGAGATCTTGTAGGTGCCGTCGGCCTGCGGGACGGCCTTCGTCTTCAGCATGCCGAGGTCCGTGCCGCAGTGCGGCTCGGTCAGGTTCATGGTTCCGGTCCATTCACCGGAGATCATCTTGGGCAGGTAGGTCTGCTTCTGATCGGGCGAGCCGCCGACCTGGATGGCCTTGATGGCGCCGCCCGTCAGGCCCGGATACATGGCGAACGCCATGTTGGCCGAGGTCCACATCTCGGACGCCGCGATGCCCAGCATGCCGGGCATGCCCTGGCCGCCATATTCGGGGTCGAGGGCGAGGCCGGACCAGCCGTTTTCGATCATCTGCTTGTAAGCGTCCTTGAAGCCGGTGGGCGTGGTGACGCTGCCGTCCTCGTGGCGGGTACAGCCCTCATGGTCGCCGACAACGTTCAGCGGGGCCAGCACGTCTTCGGCGAACTTGCCCGCCTCCGTGAGAATGGCGTCGGCGAGATCGCCGTCCACTTCGGAGAACGCGTCGTATTTGGTCAGGTCCTCGAAGCCGAGCACTTCGTGGAGGAGGAATTGCATGTCCCGGACGGGAGCCTTGTAGCTGGGCATCAGATCGATCCTTGTTGCGCGGTGCGATGTTTGGCGAGCGCGGCCTGATAGCGCTCGGCGAGGTTGGCGACGTCCGCCGTCTGGGCGTCGGGATTCTGGGACAGGTGCTCGT
>JBARXH010000230.1:0-4055 GCA_049647245.1 Litorimonas sp. | reverse complement strand
CCTCGCTCCTATTTGGGACGATCCTGTCCGCCACGGCGTCTTCGGCCCAGGCCGAGGACCTGCTGGACAGCCTTCCGCTGGACGACGAAATCGTCGTCACGGGCCAGTATCTCTACACGGACCAGATCAACGCGCTGCGCTCGCCCACGCCGATCATCGACGTGCCGCAGAGCCTGTCCATCATCACGGCGGAAGAGATCGCGGTGCGCGGTTTCACGAGCGTCGGACAGATCATCGACTACACGCCCGGCGTGAACACGTCCCAGGGCGAAGGCCACCGCGACGCGGTGGTGTTCCGGGGCGTGCGCTCCACGGCGGACTTCTTCATCGACGGGGTGCGCGACGACGTGCAGTATTACCGCCCGCTCTACAATCTGGAGCAGGTCGAGATCCTGCGCGGGCCGAACGCTCTGCTGTTTGGACGCGGCGGCACGGGCGGGCTGATCAACCGGGTCACCAAGAAGGGCCGGTTCGACGAACGCTTCACCGGATATCAGGCCAGCGTGGACACGTTCGGTGCGTTCGACCTGCAGCTGGACGGGAACTATTCCGTCTCCGACACGGCGGCTTTCCGGCTCAACGCCCTGTACGAGCAGCTCGACAATCACCGCGACTTCTATGACGGCGAACGCATCGGGCTGAACCCCACGGCGCGGTTCCAGATCGGCGACGACACGCTCGTGGACCTGTCCTACGAATTCGCCGACCATGAGCGCTTCATCGACCGGGGCATCCCCACGGACGACGCGGGTACGGGCCGCCCGGTCGAAGCCCTGCGCGATATCGTCTTCGCCGATCCGGAGCACAACGAGACGCGGCTGGAAGCGCACATCCTGCGTGCGACCGTGACGCAGCAGGTCTCCGACACGTTCAAGGGCGTGTTCAGCGCGTCCTATGCCGACTACGACAAGTTCTACGAGAACTTCTACGCGTCCGACTACATCCTCGCCACCAACAGCGTTCAGCTGGACGGCTATGTGGACACGACGCAGCGTCAGACCCTGAACCTGTCCGCCAACATCGTCGGCGAATTCTCGACGGGCCGGGTCGGGCACACCGTCGTGGCGGGGGTCGAATATATCGACACGTCCAACGACAATGACCGGTTCAACCCGGTCTTCTCCTCCACGGGCAACGACCGGGAACGGTTCGTCGCCCAGCGTCCGCTGGACTTCCGGGGTTTCGCCGGGGTGAACTTCGACGGCGTGGCGGTGACGACCGGCTTCACGGACGTCAACGACATCACACAGGCCGACATCGAGGTCGCATCCGCCTATGTGCAGAACGAGATCGCCCTGTCGGACCATCTCGACATCGTCCTGGGCGCGCGGTTCGACCGGTTCGAACTGAGCGTGGACGATCTGGTGGGCGGCACGACGCGCACCCGCACGGACGAGGAAGTCTCGCCGCGCGCCGGCATCGTGTTCAAGCCGCGCGAATCCGTGTCGGTCTATGGCAGCTTCAGCCGCAGCTTCCTGCCCCGTTCCGGGGAACAGTTCGCCAGCCTCAGCGCCTCGACCGAAGCGCTGAGCCCCGACGTGTTCGAAAACCTGGAAGCGGGCGTGAAGTGGGACGTGCTGCCGGGCCTGAATTTCACCGCCGCCCTGTTCCAGAACGAACAGACGGTCGCCGCACGCGACGACGCCAACCCGGAAGAGTTCGAGATCCGCGGGCTGGAAGTCCAGGGGGTCGAGCTGCAGCTCCAGGGCCAGCTGACGGACGCGCTGTTCGTGACGGCGGGCTATTCCTACCTCGACGGCGAAACCGACAACGGTCTGGAAGCCCCGCGCGAACTGCCGGAAAACATGGCGTCGGCCTGGGCCAGATACCAGGTCAGCGACCGGCTCGGTCTGGGCCTGGGCGTGACCTACCAGGACGAGAGTTTCCTCACCGACCGGGACTTCGACAAGGTCGGCGCGCACCCGACCCTGCCGGCCTATACGCGCTTCGACGCGGCCGCCTATTACGACGTGTCCGAGGATCTCCGCCTGCAGGTGAACGTCGAGAACCTGACCGACACGCTCTACTTCCCCAACTCCCACAGCACGCACCAGGCGACCGTGGGACGTCCGCTCAACGCCCGCTTCACGATCAGCGGACGGTTCTAGGCCTCACGCGAACTTCGGGAGGGTGCGGGGCCGGACCTGTGTGCTGGTGCAGCCGTCGGCGTCGCACCCCGCGCCGTCGTCCATGCGCAGCCGTCCGCACCCCTCGCAGCACAGCCCGTCAGTGACCGGTTCGGGCGGCCCGGCGCCATTGTGCCCGGCCAGCTCCTGCGCGGGCAGGATGGACAGGCCGGGCACGGGGTCGGGCCTGCGGTAGATGCTGACGTCGCAACTGGGTTCCAGCACGACCAAGTCCACCTGGCCCAGATTGCAGATGCCGCGCAGGCGGAGCAGCTCGAACAGATCGTGCAGCCCGATGCCCGTGCGCCGCAGTTCCGAGGTCAGCACCAGCCCGTCGCGGATCACCACGCGCGGCTTGCCTTCCACGGCCTCGCGCAGCCGCGGATTGGCGTCGGCGGAGACGGTGATGGCCTTGTTGACCAGCACGATCACGGTGATGACCAGCAGGCAGTGCAGGATCGGCACTTCGGGGTAGAAGTTGCCGTCGCCTACGGCCGAGCCGAGCGCGAGGATCACCAGCACGTCGAGGATGGAGAGGTGCGACTTGCTCCGCCGCCCCAGCAGGCGGATCAGCGCGAACATGTAGCCGTAGATGACCAGCGTGCGGAACAGCACTTCCAGCAGGAAGAGCGGCGGCGCGTCGCCGAAGACCATGCGGCCTATGTCGAAGGGAAGGACGGGATCGCTCATGGCGGACCGTTAGCCTGCCAAGCTCCCGATTGCATTGCCGGAAAGCGCGCGAAACGGGCGTCCGTGCAGGGTTGGACGAGGGCTGGGGGAGGGGGTGTCGCCGGGCCTCAGGCGTCGGCGGTTTCGCGCTCGGAGCTCTCGCCGCCTTCGCCGTAGATTTCGTCCATGAACAGGGCGAAGATGCGGCGTCCGGCGCTGATGTCGGACTCACGGGCCTCCGGCTGGCGCAGGATGGCGTGGGTCAGGGTCGGCAGGAGGCCCTGCGGCACGGGTTCGTAGGCCATCTTCCAGTCGTTGAAGGCCCGGCGTTCGATATCGCCCTCGTGCAGGATGCGCAGGTCGGTGTGTCGCGGGTCGTTCTGGATGGCGTGGAACAGGTCGAGGATCACGTCGGTTTCGCCCTCGATGATCTGCAGGAACTGGTGGCGGTCATAGCAGAGCAGGCCCGTCACGTTCCATGCGGCGTTCTTGCGCCGCGCATGATCGAGCAGGGAGCGCACCGCGTCCGGGGCCAGGGGTTCGGGCGTGCGGCTGCTATAGACGATTTCCAGAAGGGCAGGTTGGGGCTCGGAGGTCACGCTTTTCATTTCGGTACGGGGTCAGCCTGCGAATCTGGAGGGACGCAGGCGTCGCGAACGGCTCGCTGGAATGTATACGGCAGTCGTTCGCACAAGGTTTTGCGGTCTCTTCCCCGAATGCAGCCGACCCGCGCCCTCCCGCACGGATCCAAGCCGTCTCAACCCAGGTGTCGGCCGATGTCAAGCGGGCCGAGTTGGCGGGAGCGCGCTTCACCCGACACGCACCAGGACACGAAATGCTCGCAGTTGCGCACCAGCGGATTGTATCGCTGCCCGATGCGACCCCGCGCCCGCACGACGATCTGCGGTCCCGACAGGGCGGAGGCATAGGCGACCGTGCGTACGCGCCGGCCGCCCGCGAAATCGGCCAGGTCCGTTTCCGCCACGCGCCCGTAGCGCGCGGAGCTGTGGATCACCGTCCCGTATCCGGTGGCGATGCCGACATGGTCGAACAGGCCGCGCACCCGCACCGCCAGGAGCGTTCCGGCCGGATGGAGCGTCTGCGCGCGTTCGTAGGGATATCGGCTCATGGACCCAAGATAGGCGATCCGGAGCCCGGGTGCAAAAAAGCCCGGTCCGACGGGCGGACCGGGCTTCGATGAAGGGCCTGGATCAAGCGATGCGGGCCGCGCGACCTAGCCGCTGCGGTACTGGCCGTTGG
>JBARXH010000229.1:0-2673 GCA_049647245.1 Litorimonas sp. | reverse complement strand
GGTCGCCCTTTTTCATCTCGATTTCCGTCAGGCTACTGCCATCGAGCACGTCGGCGAGCTCCTTGATCAGGTCGAGATCCGAAGCATGTGATTTTGAAGAGCCAGCCATGATCTGTGCAAGTCCTCGATTGAAGTTATCCGCCCGCCTTAACGAGTCGGAGCGCTGCGTTCACCCCCAAAAGGTAGGAATCTGCGCCAAAGCCGCTGATCGTGCCCGTGACCGCCTCTGAAACAAGAGAGCGGTGGCGGAAACTCTCGCGTTTGGCGGGCTGGGAGAGATGGATTTCGACAGATGGGATGCCGACGGCTTTCAGCGCGTCGTGGATTGCGACCGACGTATGCGTGTAAGCAGCCGGATTGATGACTATAGCGTCTGCGTTCCGGCCCGCCGCTTGAATGAAATCAACCAGTTCGCCTTCCACGTTCGACTGCAGGAACATGAGGCGCGTATCAGAATAGGCCGCCACGCAGTCCGCCTCTATGTCGGCGAGTGTCTTTGAGCCGTAGACTCCGGGTTCGCGCGTGCCCAGCAGGTTGAGGTTCGGGCCATTTATGACGTGAATGGTGGCAGTCATGCGGACCCTTGCTGAATCACGCCTTTCGCGGGCGGTGTTGGGGTGGAGAAAGCGGGTTGTTAACGTTGCCCGTCCGGTTCAACAAGCAGGTCTTTGCGGACGCTGGCTTCGGGATTGTTGCAATGCATCTAGTCATCAATGGCGAGGATCATGACGATCTCCCGGACGGTCTGTCCGTTGCGACGCTGATCGCTCATCTCGGGCTTCCGGAACGCAAGATCGCAGTGGAGCGAAACCTCGAGGTCGTGCCCAAAAGCCACTACGCCGAAACCGTTCTGTCGAATCACGACAAGCTTGAAATCATCCATTTCATCGGAGGCGGGTAGTGTCCGAACTAGACCCAGACATCCTCACCATCGCCGGGCGCAAATTCTCGTCACGACTGATCATCGGCACGGGCAAATATGCCGACTATCAGCAAAACGCGGACGCGCTGGAAGCCAGCGGCGCGGAGATCGTGACCGTCGCCGTGCGCCGTGTAAACCTATCCGATCCCAGCGCACCCATGCTGGCCGACTTCATCGACCCTCAGAAGACTGTCTATCTGCCCAACACGGCAGGCTGTTTCACCGGCGAGGATGCCGTCCGCACCTTGCGGCTCGCGCGAGAGGCCGGCGGTTGGGACCTTGTGAAACTCGAAGTTCTCTCCGACCCAAAGCACCTCTATCCCGACATGGAGGAGACACTGCGCGCCATGAAGATGCTGCGCGACGATGGGTTCGAGGTGATGGTCTATTGTTCGGACGACCCGGTTTTTGCGCGCAAGCTTGAAGATATGGGTGCGGCTGCCATCATGCCTCTTGGCGCACCGATCGGATCGGGGCTGGGCATCCAGAATCCAGTCAATATCCGCCTGATTATCGAGCAATCTTCCGTTCCCGTCATCGTGGATGCCGGGGTCGGCACGGCGTCTGATGCAACCGTGGCGATGGAGCTGGGTTGCGACGGCGTATTGATGAACACGGCCATTGCCGAAGCGAAGGACCCAATCCGCATGGCCCGGGCGATGAAACATGCCGTCATGGCGGGTAGGGACGCCTATCTTGCGGGTCGTATGCCGAAGAAGCGCTATGCTGATCCGAGCTCGCCCCTGGCGGGTCTTATCTAGATTTTCCGTTGCCGGAAACTTTACCCTCGTGCAGACGTTCAACTTTCATGAAAAATAATGCCATCCTGATCCTGTCCACGCTGGCGCTGGCGCTGGCAGCCTGTTCAACCACCAACGGAGGCGGGACGTTCGCGGGCGACGATGTCCAGGATGCGGATGCGGTCGTCATGACGCCGATCAACGACATCGGCCTCGATGACATCGAGATCCCGGCCTATCTTTCGGAGATGACCGACCCTTACGCGGACGCGCCCGGCAACTGCGCGGCCTCCGTGGCCGAGGTACGGAAGCTCGACGAACTTCTTGGTTCCGATCTCGATGTGGACGAGGACGAGGACGAGCGCCGCACGCAGCTGGGCCTGAATGCGACATCCAGCGCAATCGGAAGTGTGCTGATCCCCTTTAGAGGCGTCGTCCGGGCTATTTCCGGCGCTGCCGCCAATGAGCGCGAGGCCCGCCAGGCGTATCAGCGCGGTCTTGTCCGACGCGCTTACATCAAAGGCCGGGCGGAGACGATGGATTGCGGCCTTTGAGCCCTGCAGGTCTCTGCGTGCAGACATTGGGTGTGGAAGTCGCCGCCTGTCCGGTCTAAGGGCGCGGCTTCGATTGACGCTACTTGTTGACAGCCCGACCCTATGTCCACCGTTCTTCTCGTTATCCTGCTTATCATTTCGGTCATCATGACCGGTCTGATCCTCATCCAGCGCTCCGAAGGGGGCGCGCTCGGTATTGGCGGTGGTGGCGGAGGCGGCACCGGCTTTATGTCCGGTCGCGCGGCCACGACGTCGGTTGCGCGCATGACGGCGATCCTTGGTACGGTGTTCCTGATCCTGTCCCTCTTGCTTTCCGTCGTGTTTGCGCTGGAAAACCAGGAGTCCGGCGTGCTCGACAATGTGGACAACGAGGTTGGCGGCTTGACCTCGCCCGCCGATTCGTCCGAAGGGACAGCCCCGTTGGAAGAGCCCGCAGCTGACCCTGCCACTCCTGCGG
>JBARXH010000228.1:0-9893 GCA_049647245.1 Litorimonas sp. | reverse complement strand
GCTCCAGATAGGTCGTCGCGACGCCGAGCGCGTCCGTCTCCTTGGCGTTCAGCACGATGTCTGTGGCGGTCGAGAGCGTGTCCAGACCGCGTTCCATCGCTGCGGCACAAACGGACAGATCGACGCCGTTGCGTCCCGAGGCATCCTTCACCAGCGTGACGGCCTCGCGCAGTTCGGCAACGAGGTCGCGCATCGCCTCACCGCCATCACGGCGTAGCTTGCGGCCGATCAGGTCGATCGCCTGAATGCCGTTCGTGCCTTCATAGATCGGCGCGATGCGGGAGTCGCGGTAGTGCTGTGCCGCACCCGTTTCCTCGACGAAGCCCATGCCACCGTGAATCTGCACGCCGATGCTAGTCACTTCCACGCCCGTGTCGGACCCGTAGGCCTTGGCCATGGGCGTCAACAGGCCTTCGCGAGCATGGCGGCCCATGTCGGCCGCTTCGGCGGTGGCGAAATTTATCGTGCGCGCGCCCATCAGGCGGGCCTTCATGTCGATCAGCATGCGCCGCACGTCCGGATGGTCGAGGATGGGAGCGCCGGGCTCCTGCCCCGGCGGGACGCCCTGCACACGGTCATGCGCATATTGCAGCGCGGCCTGGTAGGCGCGTTCACCGATGGCGACACCTTGCACGCCCACGAACAGGCGCGCTTCGTTCATCATGACGAACATGCTGGCGAGGCCGCGATTGATCTCCCCGACGAGATAGCCGGTCGCCCCCGCGAACTCCATGGTGCAGGTCGGGCTGCCGTGGATGCCCAGCTTGTGTTCCAGCCCGATAGGCCTGAAGCCGTTGCGCTCGCCGAGCGAACCGTCTGCGTTCACCAGATATTTCGGGCACAGGAAGAGCGAGATGCCGCGCGAGCCTTCCGGACTGTCGGGCAGACGTGCCAGGACGAGGTGGATGATGTTGTCGGCGCAATCATGGTCGCCCCAGGTGATGTAGATCTTCTGGCCGGTGATCGAAAAGGTGCCGTCGCCATTGTCTTCCGCCTTGGTGCGGACCGGGCCGAGATCCGACCCGGCCTGCGGTTCGGTCAGGCACATGGCGCCCGTCCATTCGCCCGCCAGCATCTTGGGCAGGTAGGTCGCCTTCAGATCGTCATTGGCGTGGGTTTCGATCGCCTTGATCGCCGAGCTGGTGAGCATGGGACAGAGGCCGAGCGCCATGTTCGCGGCGTAGAGCATTTCGTTGGTCGCAACGCTTACCGCGCTGGGCAGGCCCATGCCGCCGATCTCCGCGGGCAAGGCCACGGTCTGCCATGCGCCCTCCACGAACTGTTGGTAGGCATCCTTGAAGCCGGGCGAGGCCGTGACATCGCCGTCCTTCAGCGTGGCCGGGTGCTGGTCGCCGTCCCAGTTGGTCGGCGCAATCACGTCGCGTGCGAAGTCGGCCGCGCCGTCCAGGATTGCGTCCAGAAGGTCCGGCGTCGTCTCCTCGAACGCGCCGGTCCGACCGATGGCGTCGAGGTCGACACCGTGGCGAAGCAAGTAACCGATCGCATTGACGGGCGGGGTGAAACTCATGGCGGACCTTTCGGGAAACACGGGCAGTCTGGGACGTCGGCGGCGCTATGCCACGCCGTTGCGCCGCCGTGTAGGGCGAAAAGCTGTCGCATGCCGCCTTGCCCGGACGGGGTCGATGGGACTAGTCGGGCCGCATGATGCGCACCTTGTTCCTATCGCTTTCGGCCCTGCTGCTCACGGCTTGCGGAAACGGCGCGGACGTCGAAGGCGCGTCGCACACGCCGCCGCCCATCGGCGCGGATCTGTCGTCCATGGAACGCGGGGCGATCCTCTATAAACGCTGCCGTGCCTGCCACACGCTGGGTCAGGGCGAGCGCAACAAGGTCGGGCCCAACCTTTGGAACGTGTTCGGCGCAACGGCCGGAGCGCGGGAGGACTTCAACTATTCCGCCGCCATGAAGGCGTCCGACATCGTATGGACCGACGAGACCATGTCCGCCTATATCGAGCGGCCCAGCGACTACATCCCCGGCAACCGCATGAGCTATGCGGGCCTGCGCAAGGAACAGGACCGGGCCGACCTGATCGAATATCTGCGAGCGAATACGGGCGGCTAGAACTTCCGCCAGTAGCCCAGCTTGATCTGGCGCTCGCGCACCGTATTCCGGCCACCCAACACGGTCGACGCGCTCAATTCCAAGAAGTCGTTGTCCCTGACTCGCAACACGGCGCTCGCTTCGCTTTCGCGCCGGATCTGGCGCGGCGCCAGAATGCCGCTCACGCGACCGGATGCGATGTGGGCTACGCGGAGCTTGCCCATCAGCAGCAGACGGTCCGTCACATCCACGCCGGACGTGATTTGCGTGTAGGCGCTGTCATAGCCCCCCGACAGTCGCAGGCGTCCGGCCAGTTGCCCCTCCAGAAACATGTTGCGTCCAAGCCATGTGCGGCTCTCGCCCCAATATCCCCTTGCCTCGATGCTGGCGAGGCGGTTCTCCACCGTGAGCAGGGCATCGGGCAGATCGATCCCCTCCACATAGCTGAGCGAGAGCGACGTTGCGTGACCTTCGCGGCGACTGATCTGGTATTGCAGTCCCGCCGTTATGGACGAGGGTTCGGAAAAGCGGATCGTCTGGCCTGACTGGGTGATGCTGCCCGTTTGCCAGTCGAACGTTCCCACCAAAGCCCAGTTCGGACGAACCCCGACGGTTGCGAATGTCTGGGTGACCCGCTTGCCATAGCCGTCGAGAACGATCGTCTCGCCCCGGCTCCCGATGGCGCGGTCCGCGTCCACGGAAACATATCCGGATATGATCTCGCCCTTGCCGGGTTCTGGCACCCAGGCGGAGGCGAAGGCGCGGTCCGCGCCTGCAAGCGTGGCCAGAACCGCCATCCTGGTTGCGATGAGTCCCAGTCTCCCCACACGCCAACCATATTCATCTCGCATCGCAAGGGTCAAATGCTATAGCGCAAGCCGAGCCGTCATGGCGCGACAGTCGGAACCCCGCCCATGAAGATCGCCTTCACCGCCAGCCAGAAGCCCGGGGCCAAGACCCTGATGGACGGGTTCGTGGGCCGCTATGGCAACCACGATGCGGGCGAGGCCGACGTGATCGTACCGATCGGCGGCGATGGATTCATGCTGAAGACGCTGCGCCGTAACATGGCCCTGATCCGCCGCGGCCTGCCCGTTTTCGGCATGAACCGGGGCACGGTGGGCTTCCTGATGAACCGCGTGGAGATGGATGACCTTCCTGCCCGCATCGAACAGGCCAAGCGCGCCACCGTTTCCCCCTTGCGCATGGAAGCGGTCGCGCGCGGCGGGCGCGTTTCGGAACTGGCATTCAACGAAGTTTCGCTCTTCCGCCAGACCCAGCAGGCCGCCCATATCGAGATCACGGTGGACGGGCTGACCCGTCTGGAGCGCCTGATCGCGGACGGCGTGCTGCTTGCGACGCCGGCAGGCTCCACAGCCTACAATCTGTCGGCCCACGGTCCGGTTCTGCCCCTGGGCGCAGACATCCTTGCGCTCACGCCCATCAGCGCCTTCCGCCCCCGCCGCTGGCGCGGGGCTTTGCTGCCCAATTCCGCCAAGGTGCGGTTCGACATCATCGATCCGGAGTTGCGCCCCGTCGCCGTGGCCGCCGACAATCACGAGCTGCGCAACGTCCATAGTGTGGAGATTGAGAAGGATCACGACACGCAGCTGACCCTGCTGTTCGATTCGGACCACGGATTGGACGAGCGGATCCTGCGCGAGCAGTTCGCGACCTAGACGGCCTTGGGGCGCAGTCCGTCGTCCAGCCAGTCCGACCAGAGCGTTTCGTGACGGTCCGCCATGGGGTGGCTCGCCACGCGCTCGCTCATCAGGCGCTGGAACCGCTTGCGGGTCAGGCCGCGACCGCTGCGCTCCAGATCTCGGAACGCATCCGCGCTCACCAGGATCAACTCGCGGGCGGCATCCCCCAGGCCTGTCCGCCGCAACAGCGCCATGAGCGCGAAGTTGCGCGGGTCGAGCACCATCAGACCGGCCTTGATCGGCGAAATGCCTGCCAAATGGGCCAGCGCCAGTTGAACGAAGCGCCAATCCCCCTGCCCTGCCGCACGCGCTATGGTCGCCTCGTCCAGACGGGATGCGTCCGCCAAAGCCCGGACATAGGCCTGAAGGGCATCGGGCGACCAATCTGCGGCGGTCCAACGGGTCCGGGCGCGCTCACCCGTGTCCCTGGCGATCTGCGCGTGATGATCCGTCTCGGTCTTCAGGGCCGCATCGACCTGCCCTACCTGCTGGTCGATGAGCTGCACGGCAAGCTCGGACGGCATGTCCTGGCGGCGAAGGGCCGCCTCGCGGATCAGATCGTGATTGGCGGCCAGCCGAACCATGCGCGCGGCATCGGATTCGGAGATGAGCGCCGTGTCGTTGGCGGCCAGCACGGCCACGCTTTCCGTGTCGCCGAAACTGATCACGGCCTGGCTGAGCCGCTGGGACAGGCCGGGACGCGAGGCGATGGCCCGTGCTTTCGCGCCTGCGCGCGAGCGCAATATGCAGATCAGGTCGTCATCCGTCACGACCGGCGAGGAAGACAGGATCGGCAGGGCGATGCTGTCCACATCGTTGGCCAGGCGGTTGGCGACCGAGCGCGGCAAGTGCGGCGACAGGCGCAAGGTGACGGCGAGCGCGCGACGGACTTCTTCCGTGACGTCCTGGGAGAGCGTGTCGAACAGCAGGGCGGCGAGGCGGCGCTCTGCATCGCCAAGCGGCGCATCCCGCATCATCCGGCCGATCGCCTGGGTCGCGAGTGCGCGGGCCTCGGTCGATTCGGCGGAGGTGGCCGCCTCGATGATGTCCGTGGGAACGGGTCCGAGCGACACGCCGATCCTTTCGCGAGGTTGAAGGCGAACGGCTAGGCGGACAGGGTTAACCGGGTGTTACGATCGCCGTGACGGGGCGTGATCGAAAAGGGAATGGTACCGCCTCATGGATTCGAACCATGGGCCTCTTGCGCCACAAGCAAGCGCTCTAACCTACTGAGCTAAGGCGGCATCCATTGCGAAGGGCGACCCTTTAGACAAGGGCCGCCCCGGCTTCAAGCGTCGATTGCGGCGTTTTCCGGCCTCAGGCATCCTTCGGAATGTCGAGGGACTGATAGCCCTGGCTGCCCAGTTTTTCCTGCGCCGTGATGTAGTCGGACAATTCCTGGGCGCGGCGTTCCGGCGTCGGGTGCGTGGACAGGAACTCCGGACCGCGCGAGCCGCCGCTTTCCGCGCCCATCTTCTCCCAAAGGCGCACGGCCTGGTACGGATCATAACCGGATTTCGCCATGTAGCGCACGCCCAGACGGTCCGATTCGAGTTCCTGCCGGCGGCCATAGGGCAGTACGACACCCAGCTGGAATCCCATGCCGAGCGCGGCCTGGAGAAGCTGCGTGTTGCGGCTGCTGCTCTGCATGCAGCGATTATATTCCGTCCGGGTCCGGGCGCTGCGGCACCGCTTCTGCAGCTGGGAGCTGGCAAGGATCGTCCCGCCGGCAATGGCAAGTTGGCCCGCCATCATCTGGCTGTAGCGCTCCCGCGCGTGGGCACCGGCCACGTGGCCGACCTCGTGACCCATGATGGCCGCGATCTGGTCGTCATTGTCGGTGAAATCCATCATGCCCTTGTAGAAGCCGACCCGGTTGCCCGGCAGGACGAAGGCGTTCTTCGTGTCCTGGTCGAACACGGCATAGTCCCAGTTGGCATCGGCCCGGCCCGCCCCGCGCGAAATGCGCGATCCGATATTCTGCAGACGTCCCGTATAGCGCGGATCGTTGGAGGTCGGGGTCTGGCGTTTTACGTCCACCCAGCTCTGCTGGGCCGCCTGGGCCAGCGCGGCATCGCTGGGGGCGAAGGCGAGGAATTGCGAGCGGCCCGTTTCGGCGTTGGTCGCACAGGACGCGAGCCCTGCTCCGGCCGCCACAGTGCCCGTCGCGCCCAGATATTTCAGAAACTGACGCCGGAACAGTCCTTCCGCGTCATGCTTGGCGGGTACGGCGTTGGCATCGGTCTGATGGGCGGTACACATGGGCGGTCTCCTACAACTGTGTGTTCACGGCGCTCTACCGTTGGTTAACGGGTTTAAACATCTTATAGTTCCTCGCAAAGCCGATCCTGTCCGAACCTCGGATGAACGTGGCTGGGGCCAGACCACGGAGACGATCATGAAAGCCATCGTAACAGGCGCCGCCATTGTCGTCGTCGCTGCTTTGGGGCTGCTTTTCATCGTTCCGGGCCTCGTTCCCTCGGATGCCTACAAAGCCCGCATTGAGACCCAGCTGTCCGAGTCGCTCGGCCGCGACGTCCGCATCGACGGCGATGTAGAGATTTCCACCTTCCCGTTGATCCGCGCGCGCACGGAAGCCGTCACCATCGCCAATCCGCCGGGGTTCGGCCGGGATGCCCTCGCCACGCTGGATGGGCTGGACGCCCGCATCCGCCTCTGGCCACTTCTCTCCCGCAGGGTGGAGATTTCATCCTTCACCTTGAACTCGCCCGACATCGCTCTGGAGCGGCTTGCGGATGGCCGCGCCAACTGGGAGCTTGAGGCGGACACCGCGGCGGAAGATACGCCCGACGATGCGGCGCCCTTTCGCCGCGACGGCCGCTATGCCTCGCTTAACCCCAGCATCGGCGTCATGCGGATCCGCGACGGACGAGTTATCTACACCGACGCGGTGGCAGACACGTCCGTCACGCTCGAAAACGTCGATGTGGCGATATCCCTGCCCAGCATGGCGGACACCCTGTCGATCGATGGCTCGCTCCTGGCGAACGGCGAACCCTTGAGCGTGGACATGTCGCTCGACAGTCCACGCAGCTTTCTGGACGGGGCGGTGGCGGACCTGTCCGGAACACTCTCCACCACGGGCGTCGATCTGTCTCTCGACGGAACCGTGCCGCCGGGCGGAACTCTCGCCTTCTCCGGCGAAGTCATGGCGTCTTTGACCGAACCGGACCGGATTGCGCCCTACCTGACGGAACCGGTTCCCGCGCTCTCCATGCTTGGGGAGTCTGCCGTGACGGGCGATCTGGAGTATGACGGGGCGACAGGGCGTGTCTCGCTGAGCAACGCCCGCATGACGGCGAAGGGCGAGGCCTTCGACCTGGCGTTCGATGGCGCGGCAGGCTTTGATGGCGCGCCGCAGGCCGATGGACGCTACCGACTGACGGTCTCGGACCCCTCCCCCATCGCGGCGGTTCTGGCTCCCGATGTTGCGGGCTTGGAGCGGGTTGGGTCAATCGAAAGCGCGGGGCAGCTGATCCTGCAGGGCGACGATGTTTCCATCGCCGACTTGACCGCCGATGTGTCCGGCCCGGGCCTCTACGTGACGGTGAGTGGGGATATGTCGCGGCGCGGCGGGGCGCTCGGCGGACAAGGGCGTTTCACCGCCGTCGTCGGAGACGCGGCCTCCATGCTGCGAAGCGTCATGGCCGACCTTCCGGCCGAAGCGGACATTCTGGGCCGGGTCTCGGGCGACGGCGCATTCGCCCTGAACGGCGAGACGGTCACCCTCACCGGAGCCACTGTCGAAACTCAGAGCGATCTTGCGCGCAGCCGCTATGCCGGGGACGTGACCGCTTCGGAAGAGAGCGTCCATATCGACGGCACTTTCGAGTCCGAGCTTCCCTCCATGGCGGCCCTGAACGCGGCCACCTCCACCGACATTCCCTATGCCGACGCAGTGGGCCGGGTCGCGGTGGCCGGTGCAGCTCGCGGAAGTCTGGATACGCTCTCCCTGGCCGACCTGACAGTGACCCTGAGAGAAGGCGCGCTGAATGGGAGCTTTTCCGGCCAGGCCACCGTGTCGGAGGCCACGTCGCTGGACGGCACACTGGAACTGGTCGGGTCTTCACTTCGCGCTCTTGCATCGAAGGCAGGCACGGAACTGCCGCCCTCTACGGATGCGGGAACGATCTTCGAAGCCTTCTCGCTCGGCGGCACGGTGGCCGGACCGGTCGACGCGCTGTCTCTGTCGGGCGCCCGAATCCGGGTGGACGCGCTCGAGACGACCGGGTCCTTCGGCTTGGACATGCGGGGCGAGACACCGCGTTTCACCGGACGGCTGGACGCAGGCACACTCGACATGCGGCCCTACATGGCCGCCTACTCCGCGCAGCGCCCCGAAGGCGGCATTCCGCCCTGGAGCGATGCCCCGATCCCCGCGGACGGTCTGCGCGCCGCCGAAGCGGAGCTGGCCTTCGCGGCCGACACGATCCGCCTCCCGCGCCTGTCGCTCGGGCGGACCCAGGGAACGCTGACCTTGCGCGACGGCGTGCTGATGGCGGACGTGCCGGAAATGTCCCTCTATGGCGGCGCGGGCCAAGGCACATTCACGCTGGATGGACGCGGAGCAGAGCCTCGCATCGACATCGTGGCGGGACTGCAGAACCTCCAGGCGCAGTCCTTCCTCGGCGCGGTCGCGGGCCTGACGCAAGCGACCGGGACGGCCGAAACGAGTATCCGCCTGTCCGGCTCCGGCGGCAGTCAGGCAGAGATCATGCGCGCGCTGGACGGGACAGGGTCCTTCTCCGTCCGGGACGGGTCCCTGCGCGGGATCGATGCCCAGGAGTTCCTGTCCGGGCTGCAGCAGGCGTTCACGGCGCGGCGCCTGCCCGGAGGCATCGGCGCGGACAAGGCAACGGACTTCCGCGCGCTTGCGGGCGGGTTCACGCTGGAGGACGGCGTGGCCGCGATCGAGGCGTTCCGCATCGACTCCCCCCAGGTCGTGGTCGAGGGCGCAGGGTCCGTCGACCTCGGCGCGCAAAGCGTCGATGTCCGCCTCCGCCCGCGGGCCGTCGGCGAGACCGCCAGCGGTTTGGCGGCGTTCGGCATCCCCTTGCGTGTGTCCGGTCCGTTCAACGGCGCGACGGCGACCCTAGACACAGAGTTTCTCGGACAGGTCATTCAGGCCCGCGCCGCGCAGGAGGCACAGCGCGCGATCCGGGACCGGGTCGGCGGAACGGCAGGCGGTCTGCTGGGATCGATTCTCGGCTCGCCCGAACCCGAAACGCCGGACGTGGACGGTCCGGCCGAAGCCGTGGAACCCGACCCGGCCGAACCCGTAGAGGAAGAGACGGCGGAAGAGAAGCTGCAGGACAATCTGCTGGAACTGTTTGGCGTGAAAAAGCCCGACTAGGGCACAGACCCGTCGCCTCGCCGCGAGTACGAGGACAAGTTTGCACGGTATCGGCCGTTCCGCGACCCTAGGATTGCGGCGTATCAGGAGACGCCCATGGCCATTTCGGACCCCGTCATCGACGAACAGACGCCCGCCGCCGATTTCACCATCGCACAGAAATGGAACCGGTACACGGACGCGGAACACGCCGTCTGGGACACGCTTTACAAGCGTCAGATGGATATCCTGAAAGACCGGGCCGTTTCGGAATTCCATAAGGGCCTCGGCCTGCTCGACCTCGGCGCGGGCGGAATTCCCGATCTCGGAGTCATCAACCCCAAGCTCAAGGCGCTGACCGGCTGGGAAGTGGTCATGGTTCCGCACCTTGTCCCGGACAATGTCTTCTTCGACCATCTCGCCAATCGGCGCTTTCCGGCCGGGCGCTTCATCCGAAAGCCGGACCAGCTGGACTATCTGGAAGAGCCGGACATCTTCCACGACATTTTCGGCCATGTACCAATGCTGACCCTGCCCGTCTTCGCGGACTACATGCAGGCCTACGGCCGCGGCGGCCTGCGTGCGGAATCGCTGGGCCGCTTGAAGGAGCTCGCGCGCCTCTACTGGTACACGGTGGAGTTCGGGCTGATCGAGCGCGACGGCGCTTTGCGCATCTACGGCGCGGGCATCGTCAGCTCGGCCGGGGAAACGCCGTTCTCGCTGGAATCCGACAGCCCGAACCGCCTGGCCTTCGATCTGGAGCGGGTCATGAG
>JBARXH010000227.1:0-11108 GCA_049647245.1 Litorimonas sp. | reverse complement strand
CCTTTCAGTCGTGGCACCCAGCCGAAACCGGCTGGGTGCTCGAGGGGGCTCAGTCGCCGTCGCCGCTGCTGTCATTGTTGGACAGGGCCGCCGTGGCGCCTGCGATTCCGGCGGCGCCGCCAAGCGCGACAGCGGCCGTTTTCGCCCCGGTCGTGAGCTTGACGGCCGGGATGACGAGGAGGACGAACGGACCGCCTGCAACTTCGCCGATCTCTGTGGTTTCAAGTGTGCGCATCTTTCAAATCCTCCTTAGTCGCCGTCGCCTTCGAGGGCGTCGATGGCTTTTGCGGATCCATAGGTCAGACCCGCGCCCGCTCCGGCTGCGGCGGTGGCGTAACCCGCGAGCTTGACGACCTTGACGACGATGACGGGAATGACGATCGGGCCTCCGGCCACGTCCCGTGTTTCACTCATGCTGAGTTCGCGCATGATACTCTCCTTTCGATGAACGGCCCGAGTCCTTGCGTATGGATCAGGCTTTGCGCTCGCTGGAACAGATGCTGCGAGCCTGCCGAGACGGGGGGATCCGGTTGCGATCTTCAGGTGGCACCCTGAGAGAACACTCTCGACGACCCTTCCTCTCAAACAAGCGCTGCGAAAGAAAAGACTTTTGATTTATAGTTGTAATAGGGTGGGTCTATTTGCCTGCGGAGCCGTCCCGTCGGGAGGACGAAACCCGGCTGTTCGGACCCTTGCGTCCTAGAAGCGCCGTCCGCCTGCCCGGACGCGCACGCTTTGCGGGGCAGGGGGGATCAGGGTTTCGAAGGCGGTCTTGGCCTGCATGAAGGCGCCGATGTTCGCGTAGGGGCTGTCGGGGTGAAAGAACTTCGCCTTCTTGCGCCAGGCCGCCCGGATTTCCGCTTCGCGCGCATTCATCGGACAGCCAAGGGTCAGGAGCGCTTTCTGGCGGGTCATTGCTGGGCCGTCCCTTTTCTTTTCCGGAGCGTATGTGATTAACGTCACCCTAATTCTGGACCGAGAGAGTCAACGGCGTCCTAACGAATGGGGTTAACGTCGCGCTTCCCGTCAACAAAAGGACCCGCCATGTCGGATTCCATTCCCGGTTCGCCCACGGCGACGGACTATCTGGCGGACGACATGCCGCGATCGCTCGACTGGATCGATGCGGCTGATCCGGTCGCCCTGTTCGACAGCTGGCTGGCGACGGCGGGTGAGACCGAGCCCAACGACCCCAATGCGATGAGCCTCGCCACCGTCGATGCAGCCGGACAGCCCGACGTGCGGATCGTGCTGCTCAAGGGGCTCTCCGACCAAGGCTTCGCTTTCTACACCAATTCCGAGTCCGCCAAGGGACGGCAACTGGCCGATGTGCCGCGCGCCGCGCTCTGCTTCCACTGGAAGAGCCAGCGCCGCCAGGTCCGGGTGAGGGGGCACGTGGAGGAAGTCGGCGCAGACGGCTCCGACGCCTACTTCTCAAATCGCGCGCGCGGCTCCCGCCTGTCGGCCTGGGCATCCGATCAGTCCCGCCCGGCCGAGAACCGGGACGAACTGATTGCCTCGATGGAGGCTGCCGAAACCCGGTTCGAGGGCAAGGAGGTGCCGCGCCCGCCGCACTGGTATGGCTACAGGGTTGTGCCGGACGAGATCGAGTTCTGGCAGGACGGCGTCTTCCGGCTGCATGACCGCATCCTGTTCCGGCGCGATGCAGAGGGCTGGAGCCGGACTCGTCTTTATCCCTAGGCTCGGCTAAGGCCCGGGCATGACAAAACCGACTCCTAATCCCATCGACACGCCGGACGGCGTTCCCGCCCCCGGCCACGGCCCCGTCGTCTCCGACGACCCCGCGCCCGGCGCGACGCTGACGGGGCCGAAGGACCCCAAACGAATCCGTTTCCGCCGCTGGGTCCTTCGCATAACACTGGCGCTCGTGATCCTGTCGCCGCTGGTCTTCATGCTGGCTGGGCTGGGCTCGCGCCTCGGGCTTTGGTCCTGGCAGTTCGGACTGGGGACGCTGACGCGCTCCGTGGGTCCGGTCGTACTACTGATCACCCTGATCATGGGGGGCGTCTCGCTGCTGGCCTGGGCGCTGATCAAGCCGCGCAAGGGTCTGGTCGTGGCCGTGCTGGCGCTCGTCATCCCGATTGCCGCAATGCTGCAGCTCAATGCGGTTCGTGCGACCGCAGCGAGCCTGCCCTTCATCCACGACATCACGACCGACACGCAGGACCCGCCGACTTTTGGGGCCGTCATCATGGCGGAGCGAAACGCGACCGAGGGCGTCAACACGGTCGACTATGCCGGCAAGCGCATCGGCGGTGAGGACACGCCGCTCGTCTCCGCTGCGCAGACCCAGGCCTATCCCGAGATCCGGACGCTGGTCCTGAGCGAGCCGCCCGCGACGGTCTTCGGCCGCGCCGAACAGGTCGCCCGCGATCTCGGATGGGCCATCAAGGAGGCGGACGCGGAGAGCGGCCGCATCGACGCGACCGACACCACCTTCTGGTACGGGTTCAAGGACGATGTCGCCATCCGTCTGCGTCCGGCGACAGGCGGCGGCACGCGCCTCGACGTGCGCTCCGTCAGCCGCGTCGGCGGATCGGATCTGGGCGCGAACGCCGAACGCATCGGCGGCTTCCTCGATGCGATGCGCGAGTAGGGAGCAGACCCTCCCTTTCTCTCTCAGGCGGCCAGCCGGTAGCCCTGCCGCAATCCGTCCGGACCGTCCGCCTCGACGCGGCCGGTCTTGCGCATGTGGATCAGGTGGCTGAGCACACTGTGCGCGGCCGCCGGGTGCAGGCGCTTGTCCACATCCTTGTAGAGCTCGGCGACAATGTCCCCGATGGTGGAGAGACCGCCTTCGATCGCGCCGAGGATCTGCGTTTCGCGCGCGAGCCTGTGGTCGATATAGGCTTGGACGAAGGGCTGCACGTCCGTGATGGCCGGGCCGTGGGTCGGGCGGATCACGTCGAAATCCATGTCCAGAATGCGCCTGAGCGAAGCGAGATAGTCGCCCATGTCGCCGTCGGGCGGCGATACGACCGAGGTGGACCAGCCCATGATGTGGTCGCCCGAGAAAAGACAGCGCTCTTCCTTCAGGGCGAAGCAGAGATGGTTGGATGTGTGGCCAGGTGTGTGGATGGCCGTGAGCGTCCAGTCCGGACCTGTGAACCGGGCACCGTCGCGTATCTCAACGTCGGGACTGAAGGACAGGTCGTCGCCCGCTTCCAGGCGCGTCTCCCCGCCCTGAGGCGGAACGGGCTGCGTGCCGTAGCCATAGACCTGACAGCCATGCTTGTCCGCCAGAGGACGAGCGAGAGGGCTGTGGTCGATATGGTGATGGGTGACCAGCACATGGGTGACGCGCTTGCCTTCCAGTGCGGCATCGATGGCCGCGACATGCCTGTCCGTCACGGGGCCGGGATCGATGACGCAGACCTCGTCTCCGCCGCCGACGATGAAAACGCCTGTTCCCGTATAGGTGAACGGACCCGGATTGTCCGCGATCACGCGGGTGACACGCGGGCTGAGCCGGTCCGGCACGCCGTATTCGAAGCTGAAGTCCCTGACGAACGGTATGGCCACGTCATTCGTCGTCGCGGGATTGTCGTTCGCAACGGTCCCGGACGTCCCCTGTGATTGTCATCGGACACCGAGGTAGGTCGCTCGCCGCTCGCAAGTCAATCACGAGCCAATCACAAGACGGTTGCAATTTTACAACAGTTCGATGTCAACCTGACGTCTCAACTGTCATTTTGTTCATATGTGTCTTGAGTATTACACGGCTTTCATTTCTATGTGCGCCAATTGCGGGCGCGAGTCCGCGGAGTATCGTTGTCTGAAGGGTATCATTGTGAACGACACTATCAAGAAACACCTGCTGGGATCGACCATGATCGCCGGCCTCATGGCCGCGGGTTTCGCGGTCCCGGCTCACGCACAGGACGCCGACGACGCGCCCATCGTTGTCCCCGATCAGGACAATGACGAAGAAGTCGGCTCCAACGACGAAGTGGTCGTCACCGGTTCGCGGATCGCAAACCGTCTCGGCGAAGCCCCGATCCCGCTGACCGTGATCGACCAGGACGCCGTGGACCTCACGGGCTTTAACAGCCTGGGTGATTTCCTGTCCGACATTCCCGCCCTTCAAGGCACGCAGGTTCCCGATGATACGACGGGCGCGACCAACAACGCAGCAGGCCTGACCCTTCTGAACCTTCGCAACCTTGGCAACCAGCGGACGCTCGTGCTGATCGACGGTCTGCGCCAGACCGGTGCTCAGAGTGGTACCGCCGCCGTCAACATCGAAACGCTTCCGTTCATCTCCATCGACCGGACGGAAGTCGTCACGGGCGGCGCATCGTCCATCTATGGTGCAGACGCTGTCTCCGGCGTGGTGAACTTTATCATGCGCAATGACTTCGAAGGTTTTGAAGTCGACGGTCAATACGCCGAAGACCGTGAAGGCTTCAACGACTCCTACCGCCTCGGCGGCATCATGGGGTCGAGCTTCGGTCAAGACGACCGCGGCCATTTCGTGATCTCGGCCGAGTACCGCGAAACGTCCGAACTCCGTAACCGCGAGGTCGACTTCCTCGAGCGCAACCGTGCGCTGCTTCGGATCGACAACGATACCGACGTTGACGGCGACGGCATCCGGGACGCCGACGGCATCCCCAACTTCACGCTGATCGAGAACGGCACGCTGGACATCATCAACAATGCCGGTGTCCTGCAGATCTTTGCCCCGTCAACCGTCAACCCGACCGGAACGCGGATCACCTTCCTTCCGGATGGCACGGCAGTGGCCTTCAACCAAGGCAACGGCGTCGACCCGCGTGCGGGTGGTGATGGCCCGTTCGGCAGCAACACCTTCGTCAACGGCCCCGGCACGGCACTGAACGATCTGTCGCAGTCCCTGACTCCGGCCAACAAGACGTTCACGACCATGTCGCACGTCACCTATGATCTGACCGACAACATCGAAGCCTTCGCGGACATCCGCTACTCCCGCACGGAAGCCGACTTCACCTTCCAGCCGAACTTCTTCGGTGGGGGCACGCCCAATGCCATCGGTACTGCGGCCGCAAACCGCGAACTGAACCCGGGCATCTTTGGCCGCAGCTTCTTCACGGCGACGGACAACGCCTTCCTTGACCCGGCAGCAGCCGCAGCCATCGAAGGGGCCTTCGGCCTCGCGGACGTCCAGCGCTTCCAGAACGAGTTCAACCGTAGTCAGGACGCGACGCGCGAACTGTTCCGGGTTGTCGGTGGTCTGCGCGGCGGATTCGTGTCTCCGTTCGATGAATCCGAAGAGTGGGGATGGGACTTCAATGCGAACTACAGCCGCAATGAAGCGACCAACCGTCAGCTCAACACCCGCCTGAACGACAACTTCTTCGCCGGTGCCGACGCCATTCAGATCAACCAGGCCGACCTGGACCAGATCACGGCTGCAGGCGGCAACGCAGGACGCTTCAACGTCGGCGACGTGGTCTGCCGGGTGCAGTTCCTCGACGAGGCGGGTCTTCCGACGGCGCTGCAGGCCATCGGCTCGATCTCCCAGCAAACGATCGACAATTGCGTGCCTTTCTCCATCTTTGGTGAGGGCACGATCTCGGGAGAAGCCTTGGACTATGTTTCGGCCAACCTGAACGACCGTTTCAATCAGGACCTTCTGCAGTTCTCTGCCAACCTGACCGGTGATCTTCCGGATCTCTGGGGTGCGGGTGCACCTGGCTTCGCTATCGGTGCGGAATATCGCGAGGAAAGCTCCACGTCCGCTCCGGACGAGCTTGCCCTTGTCGCCAACACCTTCGCTAACTCGATCCAGCCGACCAGCGGTGAGTTCGACGTCGCGGAAGTGTACGGAGAACTTCAGCTTCCGCTGCTCACCGATCTTCCGCTGATCCAAGATCTGTCGGTAACGGGTTCCTACCGCTACTCCGACTACTCCACGATCGGGAACACGGACACATACGCTGTCCAAGGCCAATGGCGTCCGATCGAGGACCTGACGTTCCGCGGCGGTTACGCCCGCGCGATCCGGGCTCCCAATGTGGGCGAACTCTTCTCCGCTTCCTCTGAAGGTTTCGCCCAGGTCAACGACCCGTGCGACATCCAGAACATCAACCAGGGTCCTGCAAGCCGTCCGGCCAACTGTGCCGCGGTTGGCGTTCCTGCAGGTTATGACCGTGGCACGCTCCGCAACATCAGCGTGGGCGGCACCTTCTCGGGCAACCCGCTCGTGAACGAGGAAGTTTCCGACTCCTTCTTCGCCGGTCTGACGTTCTCGCCGGACTTTGTCGAAGGCTTCACGATGGCCGTGGATTACTTCAACATCGAGATCGAGGATGCGATTGCGAATATTCCGGTCAACGACATCTTCTCGAACTGCGTGGATGGCGCGGCTCCGGATCCGAACTTCTGTAACCTGATCACGCGTCGTGCCGACGGTAACATCGAGACGTTCCTGTCCGGCCCGGTGAATATCGGTTTCCTCCGTAACGAAGGTATCGACTTCCAGGCACAGTACATCCGCGACATTGGCGACCTGATCGGCAGCTCCAGCGAGCTGGGTAACATTCGCCTTGGTCTGACGGGCACCCGCCTGCTGAGCTCGGAGAACCAGTCTGATCAGAACGACTTCACGACGTTCGATGAGAACCGGAACTTCGTTGGCCTGCCCGAGCTTCGCTTCGTGCTGAACGCGACCTACGAGTACGAGAAGCTGGCTCTGACCTACACGTTGAACTGGCAGAACTCGCAAGACGTGTTCGACCGTCGTAACAACCTGTTCGACGCAGCCAACAACCCGGATGGTCGTCCGCTGGACGACCTGGCCGACATCCCGGCCGAGTTCCTGGAGACCGGTGCGTTCGATCAGCACGATTTCGCGATCCGTTACGAGATCTTCGAAGATATACAACTGCGCGGCGGTGTGCAGAACATCTTCGACAAGGATCCGGTTGGGTTTGCCGAGAACAACATCTTCGACTTCTTCGGTCGTCGCTACTTCATGGGCTTCAACGCCAGCTTCTAAGCTCCGGCGAAGCCAATATCGAAGACAAGAAGCCGCCCCTCGGGGCGGCTTTTTTGATGAGGTAAAGTTGGAGGTGGTGCACGATCCCATGTGCGAGGCATGAGTGCTTTATCGTCTGGCTACGCACGTTGCTGCAGGAACTTCGCTATGACCCTCTTTTTCCTGCTCGCATGGGCGCGGGCCTGACGCGGCCATGGTCCAGCCCCGCGTCATAAGCTGCGTGCATCAGGATAAAGGCGCCCTAGGGTCCGAACTGTCGGCTAGGACTACCAAGGGTGTTCCTTGATCAGATTTGGGTGGATAGCGCGGTGAACCTGCCGGAACCTCTCCTGCCAAGCATAAACGCTGCCACCCAATCAGATGCGGCGACAGTCTGTCATGGGCAAAGACCGGGCTGGGAAAGAGCACTACTTTTCGCGTGCGGCTTTCCAATCCGATGCTTCCATCCGAATGATGGTCTGGTCTGGCTGCACAGGAGGAAAAGCTGTGACGCTGTCAGCTTTCGGCCGACCCTTCTTACGACCAGGGTCCTGCAAATCGCCCCGACGCTACAATCCCCGGCAATGTCCCGCAGCACAGTCCGCCTGACGGCTTCCGTGTCAGCGAAGCTGTGGCAGGCGGGCGCGCATCGTATCGTCTGATGCGTCCAGTTCCTCGCGCAGGCGCAGCATGGCCTGGACTTCGGGGTGCTGAATCAGGGCGGACAGGCGCTCCAGATCGCCTCCCATGGCCGCTCCGCCGGACAGGAGGTCGTTGAACAGCTCGTCCCGGGTCTTCGGGCGAGGGAAGCGCTTGATGTGGACCTCCGCATCGGCATCCAGCTCTGCCAGCTTCAAGGCGGCCGCCAGAGCGGTGTCGAACCCGCCGAGCTCGTCGACCAGACCTCGTTCCAGTGCTTGTTCGCCAGTCCAGACGCGGCCTTCGCCGACGGTCCGCACCTCTTCGCGCGTCATGTCGCGGCCATCCGCGACGACGTCTAGAAAGATCTCGTACTGGCGCGTCATCTCCCGGGCGTAGCCTTCCGCCTGCGCCTCGGTGAACGGCTCGTCCGCATTATAGGCGCCGGCGAACTCGCCGCCGACCCGGATGCCTTCGACGTTGTAGCCGACCCGCGCGAACGTGTCCTCGAAGGCGATCTTGCCGCCGAAGATGCCGATGGACCCGGTGATCGTCTGGGGCATGGCGACGATATGGTCGGCCGGGGCGGCAATATAATAGCCGCCGCTGGCCGCATACTGGCCCATGCTCACCACGACGGGGATGTCGGCGTCCCGCACGCGCTGCACGGCCGCCATGATCTGGTCGGAGGCCGTCGCGGATCCGCCGCCGGAGCTGATGCGCAGCACCACGGCCTCGACCTTGTCGTCTTCGAGAATGGAATCCAGGTTTGCGGCCATGGACTCCCCGCCGATCCCGGTTGCGGGATTGAACAGGCCGTCGCCACCGGCATTGCCGGGCATGATCGTCCCTTCGCCTTCGATCAGCGCGATGACGGGTTTGCCGTAGCGGATACGGGCTGCATAGTCCGTGATCGACTTGAACACGGCGTCCTCGCTGCCCGCCAGTTCGGCAGCGTAGTCGCGCGCCTCCTCGAAATAGCCGAGCTTGTCGGCCAGGCCGCCTTCCACCGCATCGCCTGCGCTGTGCGGGGCGGTGTCGAGCAGGGCTATGACGGCGTCGCGGTTCATCTCGCGGTCGGCGGCGATGTTTTCGATCGTGCCGTCATAGATGGAGGTCAGCAGGCTCAGCGTCGCTTCGCGCTGTTCCGGCGTGGCCTCGCTTTCCGTGTAGCTGTTCACCGCCGTCTTGTAGACGCCGTGGCGGAAGAATTGCGGCTGCGCGTCGATGAACTCAAAGACGCCGCCGAAGAACTCGAGCTGACTGTAGAGTCCGGACGTCGCAACCGTCGCGCTACCCTGCAGCCAGATTTCGTCGGACGCGCTGATCGCATGGTAGGGAATGATGGAGGTGCTGCCGAGGCCCTGGGCGTGGGTGATGACGAACTTTCCGGACTCGCGGAAGTCGAGCAGGGCGAGGCGCAGCTCTTCGGCGCTGGCCGGGGCCATGCCGAAGCTTTCGCCCCGGATGAACACGCCTTTCACATCGTCATCCGTCTTGGCGCGCTCCAGGGAGCGGACCATGCCCACGACCGAAGCCGGGCTGTCCGAGAACAAAGTGGGCTGGGACGGCGCATCCTGTATTCCGCCGCGCAGGTCGATCTCGAGGATGACGGGCTCGGTCGTGTCCGTATCCATGCCCGCCAGGGAAGCGAGGGACGCAAAGAACATGAAGAGCAGGAAGAAGAACAGGAACAGTCCGACCACCACGCCCAGCACGGTGATGAAGAAGACCTTGGCGCCGCTCAGCCGTTTCCTGTCCGCATAGGCAGCGGTGCCGCCGGCCGCGCCGCTGTTGGGAAGCGGTGCCATGGGGGGGACAGGGGCGCGTGGAGCGGGGGTGGGGGTCGTCGTTTCAACCACAAAGGGCCTCTTGATCTGTCAGCGTCGGCATCGACTTGCCGTTTTTCGATATGTGGTCATCCAGGGCGAATTTGCAAGTGGGCTTGGCTGTCTCCGCTTATTCGCTCGCGGATGGCGGCCCGTAGCAGGCCGGAATGTGCCGGGGCGATATCGGGAAACGGCGCGCGGTCGCGCCGCGTCGAAGCGGGCGGAAATTCGTCTGCAATCCGCGGGAATTTCCCCGTTGCCTTTTCCGAAAGCCCCTCATAAAAGCCGCGCTCACCAGAGACGGGTGGCCCGGACGGATGTCCCGCCACCGCGGATCGATGGGGTGTAGCCAAGTTGGTAAGGCAACGGTTTTTGGTATCGTGTACCGCTGGTTCGAGTCCAGCCACCCCAGCCATCCTCTCCTCGTGTTCTGCGAATCCCCGATGCTCGCCGGTTCATGCCGGAGCCAGTCGGCTGTTCCGGTTCCCCTACGGGTTGTCCGGGAGCGGGCTGCGCTTCGTGGCGGGCGCAAAGCGCGCGCACTTATACAAAAAACACAGTCATTGTCGTGAATTATCACAATAAAACCGTTGAAAGGTGCAGTTGGTAGTGATTGATTAAGGCTTGTCGCCCGTGTAGGCGGCCCGAACGACGGCCCAGCAAGAGGCCGCTTGATTGGAGGACGTGAGTGGTGCCAACCCTAACTGCACGGCAGTTTGCCTTGAGTGCGGCTGCCTGTCTGGGAGCCGTTTTCAGTGCGGCACCGGCCATGGCGCAGGACGCATCGACGCCCGATGTCTCCGCCGTTGACCAGTACACTCAGGTGCTCGAGGAAATCGCCAACCGCCGCACCACCCTGCTTCAACGCGAATTCTATCTTCAACAGCAGCAAGCCGAGATCGATGCGCTGAGCGCGCAGATCGCCACGGCCGGGGAGGCGGATGCCTCCGAGGAGCTGCTGCCGCTCGTGCGTGAAATGGTCGCCGAGATCGAAAAGCGCATGGTGTCTGACCTGCCCTTCCGTGTGGAGCGCCGTTTCGCTCTGCTCGACGATCTCCGCGACGATCTCCAGAACGACAATGTGCTGATTGCCGACACCTATCGCCGCGCGATGGAGCTCTATATCCAGGAAGTGACCTACGGCTACCAGGTCGGGTCCTACCAGGGGCTCAACCCGATCGCCGATCGCGCGGGGCGTCGTTACGCCGCCTGCGAGGCCGACGTCGATTCGGCGGCGTGCGACCTGTCCGACGAACAGCGCCGCGCCCTGAACGGCGGTGCCGAGCTCGAGGATCTGCGCGAGCAGATCTATGACGGCAACTACATCCATTACGGCCGCATGGCGCTGCT
Source organism: Litorimonas sp. (assembly GCA_049647245.1). Taxonomy (GTDB): domain Bacteria; phylum Pseudomonadota; class Alphaproteobacteria; order Caulobacterales; family Maricaulaceae; genus Litorimonas. Next base: position 311 of record JBARXH010000227.1, on the reverse strand, counting down.
CTATCTCGAGCGCGACAGCTCGGAAGGCTACCGCTACAACGAAGCCAGCCAGCAATGGGACGAGCTCACCAACTCCGAACTGCTAGGCCTTCGTCAGAATGTGCGCATTGCACGCGGAGAATCCGCCATCGGAACGATGGTCGCGCCGATCCGTGTCGGCGAGGCCGGGGCCGACGCCAGCTAGGCGGCGGACAATTACGGGAACATTGAAGACATGAACCAGACCTGGAAGGAAACCATGCTGATCTCATCCAACGCCAAGCGGGCTTGGCTCGCCTGCGCTGCCGGGGCGATGGCGCTCGGCGGAACGC
>JBARXH010000226.1:0-47346 GCA_049647245.1 Litorimonas sp. | reverse complement strand
GTCCGGTACGTTCCTGGATTCCGTCAGGACCAGTTCCGCCGACATGCCGGCGCGCGCATCCGCGTCTTCCGGAAGGGACAGGGCGACCGGGAAGGCGAGGCTGTTTTCGCCGTCCGGGGAAATCTCGACGACCTCGCCGGACAGTGTCTGCCCGGTCGCCAGCAACCGGACCGCGTAGCTTTGTCCCAGCTCGATCCCGGCGATGTCGCGCTCCGACAGGGAGAACTCTGCCCGCAGGCCCCGCGTACCATCCGCCACGCTCAGCACGGGCGCACCCGCCGCGACGGTCTGGCCGGGTTCCGCACGACGTGCCAGCACCCGGCCGTCGAACGGAGCGCGCAGCACGGCATCTCGCTGGTTCTTGGCCGCCACGCCGCGCGCGGCTTCCAGCTCCGACAGGGTTTCGCGCGCCGTGTCGCGCACGCTCAGCGCCGCATCGATGACGGATTGGGCAATGGCCCCGGTGCCTTGCAGAGCCACCTTTCGGTCGTAGTCGATTTCGGCGTTGGCGAGCCTCGCTCGGGCTTGCCGGATGGCGGCGTCGCGCTGCTCCACTCCGAGGCGGTAGGCCTGGTCGTCCAACCGGCCGAGAACGGCACCGCGGGAGAAGCGGTCGCCCCGGTCGACATCCAGGGCTGCGATCGTGCCGGTCACCTCGAACGCCAGATCGCTGGTCTGGGCGTCCGCGACCCGGCCGGAATAGAGAGTGCGGGCTGTCTGGTCCACGCTGGCAGGATATTGCCACTCCACGGGCCGGGGCGGTCGTTCCTGGGTTTCGTCGGCCCCGCCGCAGCCGGACAAAGCCGCCGCGAACGCGGCCAGGCCAAGCCCGAACCCTAGCTCGAGCCGAAGTTTTCTCGGTGCGTCGTGATACATCATCGTCTGCTCAATCGGCCAGAACTGACCCGCCGGTCATTTATGACCCGCTAGTCAGCGGAAGTCAAATGCGACATGATGGCAATGGTTCCGATTTCGGAGCTCGCGCGTTAGGTTTCGCTGATGACAGACAAGACCATCGATAGCACAGGCGGAGACCATTCCCGACTATCCGCAGCACAACAGCGCAAACGCACGACCATCGTCGCGGCGGCGCTCGACGTGTTCGACCGTGACGGGTTCGAGGCCGCCCGGATGATCGACATCGCCGACGCCGCCGGTGTCGCCAAGGGAACGCTCTACCTCTACTTCGAAACCAAGGAGGACTTGCTCGAAGGGTTGATCGAAGCCGTGGTCATGCCCGTCGTACGCAAACTGGAAGGCACCCGGGAACTGGACACCCTGACTCCGCCCGAACGCTTGCACCGCCAGCTCCGGATCGTGTCCGAGCAGCTTTCCAAAGGCGAAATGCTCAAGGTCCTGAAGCTCATGATCGCCAACGGACCGCAACGCCGGCGCCTCCGGACCTTTTATTTCGAGAACGTGGTGCGGCCCAACATGATGGCCATGGCGCACACTCTTTCGGACGGCGTGGAAAGCGGTCATTTCCGCAAAGGCATAGAAGGAACAGACACAGCCCTCCTTGCCGCGCCCTTCGTGATGGGCGCGGTCTGGAAGATGCTGTTCCAAGACATCGACCCGATCGATGACGAGGCGCTTCTGCAATCGGTGACGCGGGCCGCCGATGCGTTGCTCCTGTCCCGGACGCCTGCCGTCTGAACAGAACCCGCCAGACAGATCGTCTTCTATTCGGCCGGCTCCAGCATGACGGGTGCGGCAGTCGACATGGGTTGCGCCGCCGTCGCGGCCGACGCGCATTCGAGGCCGACATCCTCGCAGAGCGGCTCTATGCCGATGCCGCCACGCGGGTAGGTCCTGCACAGTTCGCGATAGTCGGCCACGGCACCGAGCAGTTCGGTTTCCGTCAGGTCGTCGAGATAGCCGCATTGCCCGATCGCGCCCTTGGGCAGAGGCGCGACAAGATTGCCGCCGCGCTTGGCGATCATCTTGCGGTGGCTCTCCCGCATGACGGCCTCGCTGGATAGTATATCGTCCCAAAGCGACAGACCGTATCCGCTGATCAGGGCAAGGATCCGGTCCCGCTCCGCGCGCGTGATCCAACCCTCGCGTTCGGACAGGAACGCACCGAGACCCATGCCGATGGAAACCGCGTGGCCGTGCAACAGTCCGGCGTCGATCTCGAAGCCCGGCGACCAGGTATGGCCGTAGGCGTGGGGACGGCACTGATGCGTCTCGTAGAGATTGTCGTACTCTGCCTCGATGTAGCTCTTCAGTGCGCCGGCGAGGATGCGGTTGGACAGGTCGTGAATCGGATCGTCTTCCGTGCAGCCGACCATGCCGAAACGCGTTTCCACCAAGCGGCCCATTCCAGCTTCGAGGTCCTCGAACAGGGCGATGTTCTTGACCACGGCCATCTTGATGATTTCCGCCACGCCGTGCCGGACCCAGCCGTCCTTGAGCGTACCGAAGAAGTGGCGGTCGGTCAGCGAGATGACGGGCGGGTGGTAGGCGCCGAGCAGGTTCTTGTAGCCGAACCCGTCGCAGCAGGTGCGCGGGGACGGCCCGGCGTCGATGCCCGTCACGATGGACGTGGACAGCATGACGTAGGGCGTGTTGCGCCCGTAGAGCGAGGTCGCGAGGCCCGCCGTATCGGCGAGCACGCCGCCGCCCATGACAAGAACCGGTTCGTGACGTCCCACCTTGACGCGCTTCATGTCGCCCAACATGCGTTCGACCGTCGCGAGTCCCTTGTCGGCCTCCATGGCGCGGTAGACGGTCTTCTCAAGCTGGATCCCGTGCTGCAGGAAGTAGCTGTCCAGCGCCTCGCCGTAATGGTCGTCCACATTGCTGTCGACAAAGGCCACGCAGCGGCCCAGCGGCGCGTAGATCGCATGCAGCGTGCGGTCCCGGGGGTCGAGGACGTGATCGCGCACCCGGACGGAGGCGAAGGTCGTCACGCTCATCACCGCATCCACCGTGCGTTCGTCATCGCTGGCGTGAACATGGCCGTCGCAGGCGCGGTAGGCCGATGTCGGATAGAGCGCGTGAGGATTGTTCTGCGCAAGGTCCTCGATCAGGGCGTCGTAGGACTGACGACGGCTCTCGTCCGCAATGTGCCGGGTCAGGAAGCGCCGGGTCTTCATCGGGCCAAAGTAAGGATCCCGGGCGACCGCATCTGCAAATCCCGCCCAGGCTCCCGCATTGCGCGCCTGCATGGCGTCGAAGACCTCGCTCAGGCATCCGGCCAGCTGAGCGAGCGACAAGTTGAGCGCCCCGCGCAACATGCGGATCGCGCCCACGCCTTCCACCAGTCCGGCCGCCGCGAAGCCGTCCGCGAAATCCAGATCGAAAGCGGGCGCATCGCCGAGATGTCGCAAGACCGCCTCGAAGTCGGCTCCACCAAACAGATGATCGAGCGAAGCGGACATGACCGAGCGCGGCGGTCGGCGCTCAGAGAGGGTTGAAAGCGTGTCGATCAGGGGGTTCGGATCATAGGGCATGTGCAAATCCTTTCGGGCGGGGCAGGTTCAAGCCGCGGGACGCGCCGAGGCGGACGCGGGCAGAAGGGGTGTGGCGAGGCGTTCGAAAAGATCGGGCAATGCGATCCCCGCGGCATCGGCCATGACGGCGATCACGCTCTGCGGAGAGAACGAGCAATAGAGTCCGGCTTCGAGGAACCAGACCCGGCCCGCATCGTCGACGCGGAAATCGAACAGTCCGTAATGGCGGCAACACAGCGCGCGGTATGCGTCGAGGCTGGCGGCCTGGATCCCGGGAATGGCGGGATCTCCAGGCTTCACGATCCAGGCGGCGTCGCGGGTCTTGGCGGCGAGTGTCAAAACGCCGCCGGGCCGGGCGAGCTTGTCGGTCTTGGTGCGGATGGGTCGGTCGCGCCCCACCGGATATTCCTCGGGCGGCAGGGGGAGCAAGGCGCCGTCCTGTTCGATGACGGCGCAGCGCAGTTCCCGGCCCGGCGGAATGAACTGCTCGACGAGCGCATCGCCGTCGCGAAAGGCAAGGTTGAGAGCGGACTGGAAGCCCTCTGCGCCGCGCACCAAGCCAAGGCCGTCGCTATTGTCCGAGGCCACGGGCTTGACGATGAGCGGCAAGGGCAGAGGCGGGTCGCAGACGCAGCCTTGCCTGATGACCTTTCCGTCGGGGACGCGCACCCCGGCCGCCGAAACAACGGCTCGTGCCAGGGCCTTGTCGGCCGTCAGGCCCATGGCGACCGCGTCGTTGCCGATGAAGGGCAACCCCAGCAGATCGAACAGGGCGCGTCCCGCCGTCATGCCGGTCCGGCAAAACATCTGCGGCAGACCGATGTCGAACCGATGGCTTGCGACAGCGGCGACGGCGTCCGGAAAGCTCATCTTCGCATCCCTACGAAGCGCTTGCGGATCCAGCGAGCGAACCAGCCGCCACGACCCGTCGGGCGTGCGGTGCAGTACGGAAAAATCGTGGAGATGACCCAGAGCGCTCAGGCAGCCGCGCGCGTAGAGCTCGGACAGCTCTCGCATCTCGTCCGTCTCGAACGATCCGACGAGGCAGAGGACGGACAGGCGGGCCATCAGTCCCCGCCCTCCTGCACCAGCTTGCCGATGTTGAAGTCGATCTTGGACCAGCCCGTACCGACCCTCAGGTCGCGGATCAGAAGCGACGGAATATGGACGTGGTGCAGCATGAAGAACGGAAGCGGGTCGCGCCAGTCGAACACAGCGTCGCGTCCGTTGGCCAGAATGCGCAGGCGATCCCGAAAGCCGGGCTGTCCGGGGTCGCGGCCGAAGACGGCCGTGCGAAGCAGGCGGACGATCTCGTGATAGAGCCAGTAGGTCGGACGCAATTCGGGCCGAGGCTCCAGCGCGGGACCGTCGGCCTCTCCCAGATAAGCCGCAGGCAGCCCGCCCTGACCATTGAACAGCGTGATCGCGCTGTGGGTGCGCGGATTGCATTCTATCGCATAGAGCCGCCCGTCATCGTCGGCTTGGATGAAGTCGAACGAAATCTGGCCCGTCAGGTCCGTGCCATCCACGAACCGTTCCACCCAGTCGCGGATGTCGGGCCTGTCCAGATGGGCATAGTTGATCTGGAAGGGGGAACTGTCGCAGGCGATGTGGACCGTCAGCCGCCCGTTCACGACCGTCCCGTGCGTGCAGTATTCCCGGCCCTCGATGAACTCCTGCATGACCCAGGGATTGCTCTCCGAGATGGGAAGGTCCGCCACGAAGGCCTGCATCTCCGCCTGGCTCGGCAGGGGCAGACGCGTCAGGTCCAGCCGACGGATCGCGTCATAGGCAATGGATTTCAGGATGAAGGGCCGCGTCTCGTTGGACCAGTCATGGTCCAGCACCTGCGCGGGGTCCGTAATGCGGTAGGATTTCGGCGCGCCGAGACCCTTGGCGAGCGCAGTCTCGGCGAACCGGAACTTGTCGTCCATGACTCCGATCCACTCGGGCGAGAGGTGGATGGTTTCGCAAAGGCCTTCGAGGCGTGGGACGGCCTGGCTGTCGTGCAAGCTCGCGACCGGGCTGCAGACGGGCACGTAGAGATCGACCCGGTGTTCCGTCACGATATCCGCCAGCGCGTCAGCATAGTCCGGCGCGGTCGGTTCCGGAACGGTCACGAACCGCGAAACGGCACGGGAGAAGCGATGCCCGGTCAACCGGTACTTGTCTGTCTCCGACAGGATGACGCGCCAGCCCGCACGTTGGAAGGCGCGCGCCAGAACCCCGGCCTTGGTCATCTTGCCGCCACTGATCAGCACGGTCGGGCCCTCGGCCCCGGGACGACAGCGCAGGAACAGCGAGAGAAGCCAAGCCGGCCCCACCAGCGCAGCGTTGAGCGGCGCGACCAAGGCGAGCGCCGCCAAGGTCGCCAGCGTCTTGCCGCGATCCTTCGCGGGACGCGCCGTGCCGACCACGACGTCGGGCGTATCGACGACGGCAGAGTTCACGCAGCGGGTCCGGGCTTGCGCGCGATCAGCGTAACGCCGTCACGCAAGGGCACCAGCACCTGCTCCACGCGCGGATCCGCCGCGACCTTGGCGTTGAAGTCGGCGATGGCCTGACCGTTGGGGCTTCGTTCGGCAAGATACGGTTCGCCCTGCAACAGCGTGTTGTCCACGCCGATCAGTCCTGTCTCCGACAGAAGACCGCCGTCCAGAATGGCGTCAAGATAGTCGGCGTATCCGCCCTTGTCGGCATCGATGAAGATGAAATCGAACGGAGCATCGCCCTCCATGTCGCGCAGGGTTTCGAGCGCCGGTCCGACCCGCACCTCGATCCTGCGGCCCGCCGCGTTGTCGAAGCTGGGCTTGGCGAACTCCGCGACGTAAGGGTCGAGTTCCAGCGCGACCAGTTCGCCGTCATCGGGCAAGGCCTCGGCCATGGCGAGGGCTCCATAGCCCGTGAACATGCCGATCTCCAGCACACGGCGCGCGCCCATGGCGCGGACCAGCATCCTGAGGAACTGGCCTTCGACGTGGCCGGAGAGCATCTCGGCTTCCAGCGCGACCGAAGACATGCCGCTTCCGAACCGTTCCCCCCAAGGCTCCTCCGCCGTGCGCGCGTTGAGGGCGGCGAGCGCGGCGGACTCCGGCGTAGTCACCGCTTCCACATACGGGTCGAGCCCGCCCACCAGGTCGCTCAACCGCTTCAGGTCGGCGGCAAGGCTCAACGCGTCGATCGTGCCGTCTTCCGCCCGCGCGGCGAGCTGCGCGATCTCCTGCGCAGCGATGCCGAGCGGAGTGACGGACCGGAGGCCGCCCTGGGATCGTGATATGTCGGTCATGCCGCGATGGGCCTTTCTCCGCGCACCATGCCGCGGTGGAAGGTGCGTGCGCCGACGACGGCGCTGTGGTCCGCCCGATGGAGCGTCAACCGGTCGTCCCAGATCACCACGTCGCCCGACTGCCAGTCGTGACGGTAGAGGCGGGACGCGCGGCAGGACCGGCGGTACAGCAACGCGATGATCCGCCTCGACATGTCGCAGTCCGCGTCTGAGAAGGCATCGCAGCGTTCCGGCGTCGAGAGATAGAGCGCCGCCTCACCGGTTTCAGGATGCCGTCGCAGTGCCGGGTGCCAGCACTCCTCTTCGGGGAGCGCCTCCGTTCCGTAGGCATGGCGCAGCGTCCGCCCACTCAGCCAGCTCTGCACGCGTGCCGGGAGGGAACGCAGCGCGGCCACCTGATCGGAGAACAGTGTCGCCCCGCCCGACTTGGGCACCTCGACCGCGCGCAGGGCGGTGAACGCAGGAGGACGGGAGACGTAGCTGGTATCCGTATGGAAGACGCTGCGCGGGGTGCGGGCACGTCCCACATTGGTGACCAGGTTCAGCTCGGGCGATCCCGGCACGGGCGTCTCGCCGTCGGTGAACATCATTTCACCGAGGTTGGACAGAGCCTTCACGAAGGCACAGTCGTCCAGCGTCTGGTCGCGGAACACGACGACGCGTCCGCGCCCGATGAGCGCGCGCAGGGCCATGGGTTCGCGCTCGGACAGATCGTCCAGCGCCACATCCCGCACTTCCAGCCCGAACGGTTGGAGAGGGCGCTGCCGCACCGGTTCAGGCGTCGATCAGGTCTATGACCCGGCTGTCCACGCCGTCGGGTCCGCCCAACGCGTCGAGCGTCAGGTCCGCCTGCGACGTATCCTGTCCGGCAGTGAATGCGCCTGGCGTGGCGATGACGGTCAGACCCGCCCTCTTGGCGGACAGCACGCTGTTTTCGGTGTCCTCGATGGCGACGGCCTCGCTTGCCGAAATGCCCAGTCGCTCCAGCGCCGACACGTAGGCATCGGGGGCGGGCTTGCCGCGCTCGACATCGTCGCGCACGACGATGACGTCCAGATCGCTCTCGGACAGTTCGCCGTTGGAGGCGTCCAGCAACGCATCCACATTGGGCCGGTAGGTCGTGGTGACGAACCCCAGCTTCATGCCGGCCTCCTTGGCGCGGCGGGCCAGCGCGGCGACGCCGGGACGCAAGGAGACCTGTCCGCTGCTGCGGACCTCGTCGCAGGCGATCTCGGTCTTGCGCGCATGGATGGCGTCTATCTCCGCATCCGACAGGTTGCGCCCCGTCGCGGCGGAGAGCAGGTCGAGACGCTCCTTTCCGCCGGACGATCCGAGCAGTCTGGAATAGGTCTCCGGCGACCATTCCCAGTCCACCCCGTTCTCCTTCAAGGCCGCGTTGTAGGCCCGGCGCTGAATGTCGGACGTTTCGGCAACCGCTCCGATTGAACCGAACAGGAGAGCTTTCTTGGTCATGGGATCACCCTTTGGCGAGATGGTCGAGGCGAGCTGTCGCATGGCATGGCGGTCAGTCTCTTCTGTCTTGCTACGACCCGCCGCCAGGTTCTGCGTGCGCCGCGATCATGGAAATTGATTGCGCTAGGGATTTTCGGTCGAAACGATAACCTTGAGAAAATGGACTGCGGCAGGAGGATGCGCCTGTTTTCCGGAGCAGGAAATGCTGGCTAAGCTTTTGCCGACGCTGTCATGTCCGTGATCATCTTGGAGGTCAGCCTGTCACCGCATCACAACCTATCCCCTGCCCACACTTACGTCATATGACGCATGCTAGGCTCTGACTGCCGTCCTACGATTTTGGGAATTCCATCCGATCTTCGAGGGCCGATCCAGATGTTCCATATCCGCTATTACTCGGCCATCGCCATGAAGATGGTCTTCACAAGCTTTCTGCTCTTCGGCATGGTGGGCACCGCCAGCGGGCAGACCGCTGACTTTCTCGCCGACCAGCAAGATTATCAGCAATTGTGCGAAGGGCTGGATCGGTCGCATATCGACTGCGCCTGCGTCGGTCGCAGGATCGCGACATACCAGCATGTGGCTCCCACAAAGGCCTATGAAGACTACATCCGGTTGCAGTACCGAGAGCAATTGGGCGAGATCGTCGAACTTGCCCCTGTGGCGGAAGCCGCGATGGGATCCGACCAGGCCATGATGGACATTGTCGCGGCCTACGACCCTCATGGAGGTGAAGGTATCTATTATGAGCAAGGGTGCGTGATCGAAGGCGCGCCCCTGACTCCGCTGCCCGAACGTCCGACCGGTGATCCCTATGATGGCGATTATGAAGGGTGCGCGGCAACATCCGGAGAGAGATTCTGCCAGTGCACGATCGCTCTGCGTTCAAGACTGATGACGCGTCAGGAATACAAGGCCTCTCTTTTGGCGGTGACCGACTATTCTGGGGATGACGGGTCTCGCGCCGGATTGAATCGCATGCGCGCGAAGAAAATGGGACTGTCGGTGGATGCGTACGAGCAGGCCCTCAACCGGGCTTCCGTAAAAATGGACGCGACTCGGGGTACGGATGGTATGCTCGCCTCGACGGCACGCTGTGCAGCCCTGACCTACGGGGAGAGCGTGGAGACGAAGGCGTTGTCCGATGTCTCCACGCGCACGGCCGCCGAACGTGCAGGGCTGCCTGAGGGATTGGAAACGATCGACGTGACGCGTCCGGCTCCACGTCCGCAAACGGGCGAGGAGATGATGGCGGAGATCCGTCTCGAACAACAGGCTGCCGGAGACGAAGCCCGCCGGAACGCAGTCGGTATCGATGCGGAACTCGAGGCAATCAGAAACAATCCCGACCTTGCGCAGATACAGAGCGCGCAGGGCCTTCCGCCTGCTGCGGACGTTCTCGCGCAAGGGTGCGCCGGAGAGGACGGCCGGTCTCCCGCATATTGCCAGTGTCTATCTCGGGAATTCGCCGGAGCCGTCCCCACGAGCATATCGGACAGCGTGAAACGCATGACGGCCACTCTTCTGGTCGGATCGGGCCTGCCACCTGCGCTCGCCGCGCAGATTAGCAATCAGACCCCGCAAGACGACCGGATGCAGGCCACGATGATGCTTCCGGAGGTTATGGATCTCCCCGAACGGTGCGAACAGTCCAGCGCTCGGTCCGTCGTGAGCGAAGCGCTGTCTCGGACATCCGGCCTCAGCACGCGCGACCGATATGCCGCGGTCTGCAAGCTGGAGCATGGGGAAATGAGCGGCACCATTTGCGATTGCGCGACGGATCATTTCGACAAGAATCTGAACGACAGCGAGTGGAGCATGTTGATCGACATTCAGGTCGCTCAGATGAAAGGCGAAGACCGGGCTTTCGAGACCTATGCGGAGAATCTCGGCATGAGCGAAGAGGAAGCCGCGCGCGCCATGATGGGAAACCCGCGCATCATGCAGACCATGATGGGGCTCGCCCCGGCTTGCATGAGCTTTGGCTTCGGCCAGTAATCTTGACCATCGAATCGGTCGGATCGGCTTCATGAATCCGAATCTCACGAGACGTATCCGGCGCATCGGCGCACTCGGTCTGGCGACGGCGGTGTTCGCGCTCTCCAGCCTTTCCACGGCAACGGCACGCAATAACGACTGGGCTTTCATCCCGCTGGATCCTGCCGATACCGGGTTGGATGTCCTGACTCAGAGCGACAGGAACGTCTTCGCCGACCGGCCAGTGCCATTCTGGACTCTCATGGCGGAGGCCCATTCCATGGGTGTGCTCAACCAAGGCTTCGGACGCTGCGTCGATGCGTCTTCCACCAGATTGATTGCCGACTCCAGGCGTCTCCCACCTCAGCATGATGGACCCAGAAATCATGGGCTTCTGCTTGATGTCTTGAAGCAGGGCTCGTCCTGGCTGGGGAATTACGGATTGCATTCCGACGAACTGAACCGGATTCTGAGCATTCCTCAGACGGTCTACATGCCCGACTACAGCGCATATGAAACGGACTGGCTGAAAAAAAGTCTCGTCTTTTGCGACACGCCGGGCCCGGAACAGAAACCCGCGCCGACGCTCTTCAATGTCGCCCTGGACGCCTATGAGTCGCCCCTGTCACCAGGATGGGACGAAACGAAGTACATAAAGGTCCACCCGGAGCGCTGGAATGCCATCCGCAACGATCGTTTTGCGGCTAATTTCCAGGCCGGATTCGCCTTGCTGCGCCAGCATGACCATTGGCTAAACATGGTCTCCCGCAACATCAAACAACAACCGGACGACTGGGCCGGCACTATGGGCCTGCTCCCTGCGATCGCCTTCATGGAAACCGAGACACGCATCCCATTGACGCGCGGCTCCTATTCCGATGCCGGTCAGCGCTACACCTACATGCCGATGGATTTCACCGTTCCATTTACGGAGTATAGCTCGGTTCGTCACACTGCTTCGGAAGCCGATGAGACCAAGTTTTCGACGACAGCGTTCTGGTGGTTCCTGTTGGAGGACCAACTCGGTGCGCGTCTCGATAAGGGTGCATTGACACAATTGATGAAAGCCCGATTTAGATCAGGGCAAATTGTGCCGCACATCGACAAGTTCATCCGGCATCATACGGGTCGCAGGACGTCGAGCATCAAATACCTCATGCCGCAATTCGCGGCGGCCTATGCCAACTGGCCGAAGACCCGTTTTGCCGGAAAGGTCAGCGAGGATGAGTGGCTGGAAGAGTCCTTCGGCGGATGCCGCAAGGTCGTCCTGGACGAAACCACGCCTTTCGAAATTCACGACTTCGTCGCCCCGCAGGATACGAGCTTCTGCATCGATCTTGTCAGCCGTGCTGCTCGGCAGGACTATACCGGCACCTTGCATATCAGAATCGAAGGTGAATTGAAGGTCGTCGACAATGTCTTCGTAGCCGGCAGCTCGGACTCAACGGGCCGCCGCTGCGGCGAGGGCCGCTTGTCGAACACCCTCGAATATCAATGTCTCCAATCTCTGGTCCAGCACCGGGACGACTGGACGCTCTTCCGCTCCTTCTCGCTCGAGAAACAGGAAGTGAAGCGCGACACGCCCTACGAGACCCGGTTGATCGTGTCCCATGTTCCAGGCGGACAGGTTGGCCGGAATGCCATCGGCGGGTTCGGCATTCCCGATTCCGATCCGACTTTGAAGATCCGCTTCAGTCTCGAGGTGGCAAGCCTCGACAGTCCGTTCGACGTCTCCACGGGCTGGTCCACGACTTTCGCCGCCAAACAGGGAGAGGCAGGGATCGGCCCGATCGGAGATAGCGAGGCCGGAGGCGCCGAGGATGCCATCTTCAACCGCGGCCTGGGCACGGACTGGAGCGTCATTCAACGGGCCGGCGACGATTCTGCCCTGACACTCGGCATGACCAATCCCGATGGCGACACCTTCACGCTTCGGCCTCGGAACCCGGACGTGCTGAAGAACAGGATGACAGGGACTTTCGACGCGGATGCGTCGATGACCATGAGCGACACCACCATCGAAGCCCGGGGCGACGTACCACCCACCGCGACAATCACGATCATCGAGCACTCCAAGGACATGCTGCGGTTCAATGCGACGGCCGATATATGCCTCATCCGCCTGGACGAAACGGAACGCCGGCGGAAGGAGTTCATGCGCGAGAGTCTTCGGATCGGGATGATCAAGGATCTGGAAACCCGAGACAGGGAAGGTCGGGCGCTTGCGGAACGCATGGCGACGGAAGACCCGTGCTCCGGTGCCTTCCAGACGGGAACCGTGAAGGTGAATGGAAGCGTGCCTTACCCTGACAGCTGGCGCGCGGGCGGACTTCTTAAGACGTTCGAGACCGACAACTATGTCGAAATGCGCGATATCCGGGCCGACCGCATCCGGTCTGCCTTCGGCATGGGCGGCACGCCTTCGAACGGAACGGGGAACGGGAGTTCCAGACCTGGGTCTGACACGGGCGGCAATCCGTCTCCTCCCCGCGCGGGGGATCCGGGAGGCCTCCCGGCAATTTGCCCGATTCCCGTCTATACGGAGTCCGAAGGCTGCAACTGTCAGTGTGAGGCCAAGACATGTCTGACGGAGAAACGCAGTGCTGGAACGGCTCGGCCCGATGAGCTGTCATGCCGCCTGTTCTGCGGGAAAGCGTGGCAAGGCTGTCCGTAGCCTCTTGGCGGCGGCACCGGGCAACGACACTATGATCGACAACTGATGGCCTCGACTGCCGTCACGAACATTTCGGGCTGTCTGTAAAGCTGGAGCTGGCCTTCACCCTCGACGCTGACAACGGACATGTTTTCGTTGCGCCTTGCCACGTCTGTGACCCTCTCAAGTGAGAACAGCGTGTTCGCACTCCCATGCAAGAAGACAATGGGAAGGTCGCTCAAACGGATGAAGAGGTGCGACCAGTCCTGCGCCCACCGGCAGACGTCGGCCACCAACCGACCTATGTCTTCGAAGGAATAGGCGATGATGCGCTTGGTTATGTCGTAATATCTGCGGTCGGTCCGTACGAGCCGCGTATCCGCATCGCTGTCAGCGAAGAAATAGTCCACGACGCGCGCTTCGCCTGCCAAAGACCGCCGGAAGTTCGACGCAATGATTTTGTGCGGAACGAGCAGAATATCCGGGATATAGCGCGCTGGAAGAAATGTCCGCCTTGCAGTGGACGGAAGTTTCATCAACTCCTTGCGTCCCTTGAACGGAACTCCGGTATCGACAAGCACCACGCCCTCGACACGGTCGCGATACCTTGCGGCAAATTCCAGAGCATAGAGCCCTCCCGATGCCTGGCCCGCAACCGTAACTGACTTGACATTTTCCTGATTCAGAATGGCCAAGTAGTCCTTTGCCAATTGCTCCGGCCCATGCTCCGGAGATCTTGCGTCGGTCGCTCCCGAACCGGGCTTGAACGGAACAATCATCCTCAGACCTTTGCGGACAAAGATGTCGCGAAGATCGCGTGTCTGACTGGGAGGCACTGATGGCTGGATCATCAGGACCGGACGGCCCTCGGGGCTGCCATAGGTCAGATACGATACCACCTGCCCATCCGCATTCACCGTCTTCATGGTCGTCCCGTCCGGCACCATCGACGCATCATCGGTGTCGCCGCCAGCGGCACGGCGGTCCTTTCCGATCATCTGCGTGAGCGTTGCCAGGAAGAGTGTCAGTTCGGTCTGGGTCGAAAGGCCGAGTTTTGCGAAGACATTGGTGAGCTGCGTCCGGACCGTCCTGACCGACCGTTTCCGGAGACGGGAGACCTTCTCGACGGACCCGGTCTCTATCAGCCCCCGAACGACTTCAACCTCAGCGGAAGTGAGATCATAGGCCGTTTCTAGGAGAGGAGCCATGTCGTCGTTCCAGACAGCCTTTGCCGCGCGGATCGAGACATAGGCCCCGGATTGGCCAGACACGTGGCAGAGGTTCTCACGCTTCGCCACGATGAAGACTGGACGCGCCTCGCCGTCGACCAGCAAACTCAATAGAATCTGTTCGGGATCTCCATTGTCCACGAACAGCTTCTCGAGTTCGCGCCGGCCTTTCGGCGTCGAAATGGTCTCAGCGATATTGGTCTGGCCCGAAGCATTGAGGCTGTCGAACATCGAATTGCTGGCAACGATGTCGAGCGACCGATTCAGGACGGCGGCAGGAACCAGCTGCCGATCGACATGAACGATAGGGCTCTCCAGCCCGTTCTCAGTGTCGTTCTCCATATAGTGGCTGACACGGGAAAAATGCGTGCGGAAGACGTTCTTCCAGTCTGCGCCCTTGAGCTCCAAATCAACGGGATCGGCATCGAGGAAGTCATCCATGGCCTTGAACATGGTCTCGAAGCGCGTGTTGTCGGCAATCGCTTCGTAGAGACCATTGAGGACATCGGCCGCGGCCATCCTAGCGCGCTCTTCGCGCCCGGGCGCGCGATCCGCATCGGGCTTTCGGCTTGCATCCATACGCGATCCAGGTTCGCAATTGCCCCCACATGATGCAAGACTGCATGATTATATTCCGGCAGCTTCGGCCCGCTGCATCATGTCCCGGAACAGGTTCATTGCCAGCGGGTCGTCTGGCGCGTTCCGGTCCTGTGTGAACAGGGAGGCATGAGAAAGACGTATCAGCAATCCGTTATCGTAGATCGCCGTCAGACCGGAAGGGACACGAATTGTCCTTTCCTGGAAGAATACCCCAACCCCGGCCATGAGATAGACTGTCCGCCCATCCACTGTTCGGGTCAGGTAGTCATCGGGATTATCGGCCATCCACTGCCGGAGCCGGGCCAACTCGTCGGCGGAATATTTGGAAATCTCGAAATGGATTCGGTCGTTGCCTTGGGGAACGAAATCCATTCCCTCACCCATCTCGGCGACCCCGTCCATTTCCGCATACTCCAGATAGACCTGCTCCGAGTTCATTATGTACGGACGAGACGTCGGAGCCACTCCGTACCCGTCCGGCAGATCGGGAATGATCGCTCCCAAAGCCCCAGCGCAGCTTCGGGGGAAGATTTCGGTTCGCCATTTCCCGGCTGCGAGCACGTCCTCGTAATCGTATCGGGACGCGACCATTAGCCCGTTCCCTTTCTTATCAGGCGGACAATATCCTGCTTGCCCAGGCGCCGATCCAGACGAAACCCCGCCCTCTTCCTCACCACATCCGTGAAGCAGGATGACCGATGCCACGACTGCAACGACGACAAGTAGGCGGTTGGACGGCATGTCGGGTTCCTCTTGGAAGCGTCATTCCAACTCACACGCGTCGCGCGGCCCGGCATGCGTCATTTGACGTATGTGCGCGCCCAGACAGCCCTCTATGGGCGTTACAAGATGCCGAGAATGAAACGAAAAGATGCAAGCGGAACGTCTCCGACGGTCCGGAACCGGACCTTGTTTTCGGTAAGCCTTCGCCTGCGGGCTGCGTCTTTCCTGTCCATGTGCGTCATTGCACTCGGGTCTTGCCAGGCTTCGGAGGCCCAGCAAGCCGACATCGGAGAACCTCGAAAAGCCGTCCTGACGGATCAGGCCTCAGACCTTGAGAAAAGAGTCGCACCCAACCCCGTCTGCGAGGGTGATCTGTTCTCGACTCTGTCGGGTTTCGAACACGGCGATCCCTATGCCGTCATAGAAGCCCCAGACATGGATCTTGTGCGGGCGAGCCTGCCCGTCGAGATCGAACTGACGGCACGCCTTGCACGAGAAGAGATACGACCGCCCCTCACCAAGACATATTGCAAGCTCGGGATCAGGACGCTGGTCATCGACTATGACTACCCCGTCGAAGACGACGCTGTGTCATCGGTCACGCAACGGACGGTCTATGGCTGGTCGGCTGATGACCGGGGAACGGGATGGCAGATCGAGGCGCTCGGCACCCGCATGAATTGCCTGAGGGGGCACGATCCGGACACAGGAACCTGTTCATGACCTTCGCCAAAACCTGCATGAAGATCGTTTTTTCTGCGGCTCTTCTCTCGGCGTGCGGAGAGGAAGAAGCGCCTGAAGCCGTCGACACGTCATCGCCACCCATCGAAATGCAGAGCCAAGCCGACTCCACCGATCTTGTGGATTATGTGGCACCGGGTCCGGCGCGTGTATCCGATGCGAAGGCTGGCCAGGCGCTCGCCAAGCAACGTCGTGCCGAGACACCTGCCGACCCGAGAGGTCCCGGATACAGGTACCCGGCCAGGATCGAGCCGATCACTTGGGATTATGGCGAATGCACGAATGCACGAACACTTATCCCACCGCCTTTGCCGGGATGGGGACTTGCGAACGACGCGACCGTCGGAGAGTGGCCTATCGAGGATGCAAGTGCCCAAATCGTTCTGGTGCAGGCAGGGAAACCGCATGATCCGGCCCGTTTGGGTCTGTCCTATGGAGATGTTTCCAGTTCCATCTACATCTCAAGCGGAGGTGTCGCGTCAAAGGGGCTGCAGGACATACTCGACAATGAGACTCTGCGTGACAATTTTTTCGAACCCGGGCCTTACAATTATCCCGTCCGGAAAGGGCTTCCAGGAGTGGCGCATTATGAAACGCTGCTCGGACCATATCGTGTTTTGATGGGGTCGAACGAGGATCATGACGGGGAGTATTTCCGTCAGATGATTAAATGCGCCATCGACAGCGGATTAATTGCCAGAGGCGTCGACACCGCTACGTTTCGCCCAGACCCGTAGAGCTCCGCCCATACGCCAAATGACGTATGCATCACGTTCCGTCTTTTCCTAAAGCAGACAGGGACAAGTCGAAGGGGCGTAAATCTTCCTTACGACGTACGAATCATCAAGGAATTTGCCATGAAACAGACGATTTCCATCCTCGCCAGCATCATGATGGTCGGTGCTTGCTCAGGCGAAACCTCGGCCGAGACGTCTGATGCAACCCCCTCTCAGGACGCCGTGCAAACGGCACAGGCAGAAACGAAAGCCGGACCGAGGCTTGGGTTCGGCAATCGGGAAAAGAAGTTCATCGAGTCCATGGAGGTTGGGTTCGAGAACCAGATGAAACTCTATTCGCGCGTTTCGCCCGAAGCTGCGGCCTTGGTTAAGCCGGTGTCGCTGGATGATGGAGACAGGGATACGATCCGATGCGTCATTCGGGAAATGAGGTCCCAGGGAATGGAGAAGTATCTCGATCTGGGCATCGAAACGAACGCAAAACTCAACAAGATGATCAACGACAACCCCGACCTCTCCATGAGAACGATCGAGGCGTACCCGGAAGCCATGAATCTCCTCATGGGTGGCGGAATGATGGATGTGATGAGCGAAGCGGAAAGCGAGAAATCCATGGCGATCAACACACAGTGTGGCACCACGACGATGATGATGGAAAAGATGCAGGAGAGCGGCATCATGGCTGCGATGCAGGCAGACCTTTAGACGCTCCTATTGAAAGGGTTCATTTCAGGGCTTTCCGGCATTCCCGGAAAGCCCTTTCTTTTTCCGCCACGCCGCTTCGGGGCATTATGCCCTATTTGGTCAAAACGACGGTCGTCGCCTCGTCGGTCTTGATCTCGAAGTCGGCTCTGAACCCATCCGAGCGCAATTGGTAGATACCCGGATCAAGGGTCAGCACTGTCTGTCCCACCACACCGGAGGATATCTCCGTCCCGTCCTTCCAGACTTCGAACCGCCTTTCCTGGGTTGCAAGAAGCCCTTCCGTGAGCTGGTCCCCGTCTTCGGCGTCGATATAGACCCCTTTCCCGGCCTCGGCCCATTTCCTGTAGGGAGCCCGGTCTATACCGGAGGCCAAGGCGAAACTGACGATATCGACGCGGTCGGCCAATCCCTGTTCGATCAGGCCTCCGATCACGGCTTCTGCATTGCCATTACAGGTTTCCTCGCCGTCTGTGATTAGCAGGACGCGTACGTTTCCGCTCACCGATGAGAGATCGCCGCTCAGCCTCGATAGGGCTTCGGCGATCGGCGTCTTGGCATTGTTCTGAGGGTTGACCTCATCGAGCGCATCCAGAAACGTCTCTGGGGACCCACCTTCGACGTCGAGCAGGAGGCCCGTCTCGCATGTATCCGGCGCCCCTCCGAAGGTTCGAAGACCGATGCGACTGCCCTCCAGAGCCGCGTCGTCCATAAATGCCGTGATAGAGCGTTTCGCGATTTCGATGCGCCGTCCTTGTTGCGTGCGTTTCAACATGCTGCCCGAAGCATCGAACAGCACATGGATGGCGGTGGCGTCATCGCCCCCCACTCCTGCCTCGCCCGAAGCGTCTCTGGCAAGTTGTGTGACGAGCGTGCCGGGATTGATAACCCGGGTCTCCCAGGTTGCGGAGACATCGTAGCTTTTCTCTCCCAGCAAGCGGGTGGAAATGCGCTCATAGGCAGTCGTGATATCGCTGCCGAGACGAATGTAGTTCATCTCTCCGCCCGTCATTTCCGACCATTGTGTAGCCAGCGGGATCGACTCGTACGGATTGCTCCACATGCGGGCGGAACTGACCTTGATGGTATAGATCCGCGCCTGCGACTCGCGCAGGGCCTTTTCAAGACCGGCTTTCGGTCCTGCGTCGGCATCCGAGACGATCACGATGGAGCGAAGGCCATCGACGTCTTCCAGCCGCTCCGCAGCACTGAAAAGACCGGTTTCCGCACTGCTGTTGCCGGAGGTCTGATAATCCAGAAGCAGACGGCGCAGGATCATCGGGTCGTCCACCCATTCATCGAGCAACCACTCCGCGCCCAAAGCCTTGAACATGATCCGGTCCTGCCCCGCGACCATGATGTCCGCATAGTCGATGACGGATCGGCGAATCTGGGCAATGAAGGAAGACATGGAAGGACTCTGATCGACCAGAAAGATAGTCGATCGCGCGGGTTCGGAGACTGTCACATCCAGGCCGACCTCGCCGATCGAAAAGACATAATCCCGCCGCATCGAAGCCGGATCGTCGATCACATCGAGTGGGTTTAGGTCCGGTCCACCGGGAAGGCTGGCTTTCACTGCGGGATAGAATCCCCGTTCGCCGGTCGTCGTGAGAACGACGGTATTCGCGCCGTCCTTTTGCGGCACGAACCAGCGATTTTCGCTCACATCGAATTCGACGAATCCGCGATAGCTTTGTTCTTGCGTATCGATGGGCATGCCATCACCGGAATGGAGGATCGGATCTGGGCCGCTTCCAGACGTGTCGGAAAGGGGGCGCGCACCAAATTCCGGGCCAAGGGCCAGCACCGAAACATAGTCCTCGCTCTCCGCCCGTTCGATCACGTCATAGCGAACGGGAACACTGACATGTTTCTCGGTCTTGTCCGCCGCCGCATACTCTACCTGTATCGCGTTCATCCGCTCGCGCTCGGGAAGTTCAGCCTCGAACACCGAACCCGGCCCGAAATCTTCGGGCAGTTCGATGATCGCCCTTTCCGTGAATGGACCAGCGGGTCCGGATACGGATCCCATGACCCGCGCATATCTCGGCGAGGGGCGCAAAGTATCGGATTCGTTGGGTCGCCCAAAATGAAAGCGCAGGCGTTCGATATCCGCTGTCGCCTGGTTTTTGAACGTCATGACCAGCCCGGTCTCCGACCACGGCTTGCCCTCCACGCCGACATATGTCGGCCGGGCATCTCCCGCTCCGAGGCCGTAGACGAAATCCCGGGCATAGAACCATCCTGCCGTGCCACGGGTCATCGCACCGAACGAGGGTTGGGCCAGATCGATGGACTGCAGCCCCGATTTTCCGGGCACGGCGATGACTTCGAACTCCGACAGCATGTAGTTGGATTTTCCGGACCAGTCCGGGACAAGGCGCACGTAGCGGGCTTCGACGGGGCCGTCTGTCAGGGGAAAGACGCTGCGCTTTCCCCACTCCGACAGCGTGTCGGACAGAACGGTCGTCCAATTCCGGCCATCCAAGGACGCTTCGATTGAGAACTCCGCAAAAGCGTTCGGTCCTCTGACCCTGTCCGTCAGGATGAAGCCCGCCAATGGAACCGGGTCGTCGCCAGCCAGATCGAGGGTCGGCATGTATATCTCTTCGCTGCCCCTGGACAGGTTGGCGAAATACTCTCCGGCACCTCTGGTCTCTTCGGACGGGCTGATCCCGTCATTCAAGTCCTCCAACCCCAAGGCATTGGCCTTGTTTTGCCGTGGCAGCTTTCCGTCCTCTTCGAAAACGTAGCCCGGCTGCTCGACCCACCGGCCCCCCAAGGCGGACAGAGCGACATTCAGGCCGCCTCGCATGGATAGGGGAATTTCTTCGATGTATCGGGGGTTTCGGAGCGGCGCACCGGGACCAGACTCGAAGACCATCTCGACTGCGCCGACCGTCTTACCGCCGCTCGTGGCGACCAGCCAAGCCTTTCTCGGCCCGCTTTTCACATCCGGTGTGATATCCAGCCTCAGAGTTTCCGTTTGTTCCAGGGTGAACTCCGGGTGGGGCGACCATAAGGTGTAGCTGACATCGGAAGGGACGTTGCCGGACCAGTTCAGCGACAGGGGAATGTTTTGAGCAAAGCGCGAGAAAGCCCGAAAGGACATTGGCGCCTCGACAGTGAAGGCAGGCATCGGTTCGAAGGGAAGCCTGTGATCCAGCACGAATTCATATTCCGCTGGGGAAGCCACGGTCGGCTTGAACGTCAATTGATGTTCCCCGGCTGAGAGTTCCAGCGTCTGCTCGTTTATACCTGCCTCGAATCTCATGAGCTTGTAATCGTCGGGACGGACCTGACCGAACGTCGATAGGCTTCCGCTATACCGGGCGCCGGGTGGCACTTGCAGATCGAGGAGTAGCGTCGCGGGTTTTTCCAGGAAAAAGGAGAACCCATCCGCGCTGTCGTTCAGGATGCCACGGTAGGTCTGTCCCATATCGATCCGGGTCGGGACCGGAAAGTTCGGTTCCCGTTCGGACGATGCCGGCGGCATGCCGAGGGGTTTCAAGAAGACCGTATAGTCGCCGCCCCGACCCGAGACGTCGATCCCGACCAGGCCGCCGGGAATATAGGCGTCGGGCAGTCTGAACCGTTTGCGGCGTTCACGGCCGTTGGCTCGTTTATCGAAGAGGGTGCCGAGCGGCGTCTTGAGAGTCACGGATGTCACGGTCGATGGGTCCTCGCCCACCACCATGATCCGCCACATTTGGGTGTCGGCCCCGAGATCGAAGGTGACCCTGTCCCGATCATCGGATCCATAGAGATTCCCCTTCACCCGCTGATCGGTGGTGAACACCTGAGCGGCGCTTTGTCCATCGGGTTCGAAAAGCTGGTTGGGCGTCGCATCTTCCTCGCGGCGGACGAGACTGTACGGACCTGTCGAACCGGACGAGACGGTCAGATTCAGATTCTGTGCGGTCGTGAACGGCCCCAGTGTCGCGCGCTTCTGGAAGACACTGTATTTGCCCGACTCCGCTTCTGCGGAAATCGTCGCCGAAGGTCCGTCATAGTCGATGAAATAGGACCTAGCGTCTCCTTCCAGCGATGGGACCGTCCAGACATCGCTGTCACGCTGGTTGAGCCATCCTGTCGCCTCGGCCCGCTCTGGCCCAAGTTGGACGGTTTTCATGGCCAGCAATTCCGCCCCTTCCGCAGCGAGGCCTAGGTCCGAATTCGCCTCCAAGGTCAGGCGCCAGTCTAAACTATCGCTTTCCTTGGTTTCTTGCGCAACAATTCCCAGTGTAAGGTCTTTCCCGGCGAGGCCCGTCATGCGCAAAGGCGACGTCCCTGTGACGCTTCCAGCGAGTTTGCCGTCCAGCCCGTAGAGTCTGAGATTGGCCGTGCCGGCTGGGAAGGTTAGGACGGCATTGCGGAACCCGTCTTCCTTCAATGCCGCGGGACGAAGGAAGACTTCGTTGCGCTGGCGTTGGCCGATGACGTCGTCCGGTACGGCCTCCGGATCAGCCTTGGTCCCATTTGCGGATACATAAGCGTCCGGAGCCAGGGAAACATCGATGCGCGTTTCAACTTCGACATCGGCATCGGTTGAAACCAGCACGTTGTAATCGCCGGGTTGGAGCGAAAGATCGCGCACCACCACATCGCTGCCTCCTGCGGCGAACCAGCGATTGGACAGGACGATGTCCGGCTCTTCCGAGTCATTGTCCCGAACGATCGCCAAGGTGAGGCCTGTTGGAGACTCGACGCTTGCGGAGAAAGTGTGCCGGGCTCCGGACGCCGCGACTGTGAAAGCCTCAGAGATAGTATCCGGCACTTGACCGGCTGCGGATGTTTCGACGTCGTCCTGAAGGCTGGTATTGCGTCCTGAGGCGAGAAAGGAGTCGAGTGCATCGTCCGTGCGGGTCGTCGTGATGACGTCGCCGGATACAAGAGCGGGACGGGACGGGGCGCGGGGTGGAAGTTCGACGACGGCGCCGTCATCCGCCTTCGCAGTCGCGCTCGAAAGGGCGCTTGTCTCCACCAGGATGCTTGTCGCCTCACGGGTCTGATCGTCCTCGGTGCGAGACCCGCAGGCAATGACTATAAATGATAGACCGCAAACTGCGGCAAAGCTCGCCGCTCCCCTCCAGCTGCGCATTCTCACCGTTCGAACGCTGCGCCACAGATCGTCGCTGCGCCGTCGTTAATGAGATCGCCCGCCACGGGCACGACCCCTGTCGCGATGTCGAACGTAATCCCGGAAATCAGGGCATATGTCGCCGAGAAACTATTGGTCACATAGTTGCTGAGGCCTTTGCCGACGAGTCCCACGCCGACGTTGGACAAGGTCATTCCGGTCAGGCAACAGTACTCGAAAGCGCCGCTTCCTGCACCGGCACAGTGTTGGGTGCCGCCGATAATCCCATTGGCGAACACGTAGCCGGCGAACATCTCCGCGAGAACTTCGAGCAATGTGATCTCCTCAATGGTCTCCGATCCTCCAAGGACGGACATGCCGAGAACAACGCCTTTCAGAGGATCGACCCGCCACCAGTTTCGCTCGGTTCCCGTCGGCAGCAGCAAAGCGCCCTATCGCTTGAGATCTCTCTGCAGACGCTCCTGCTGAGCTATAGAGGATCGATACCAGAATGGTGTCTTGGACAATGCCTCGGGCGTCGTGACAACTGTGCCCTTCGGTTCCTGCGTCCAACTTGGCACTCCCGAAACATTGATCAACTCGCCCTCGAGCAATGTGTCCCGGATACCGTGGACTAGGGCGTCTTCCGTGGAAACTTGCAGATGCCCGTTTTCGTGCTGGCGGAACGCAAGAGTCTCGTTGTGCTGGATGTCGACGACGATCGCCAAGCTGCCGGAAGCGCTCATGAGATTGCGCTTCATCATGATCAGCGGTGCAGAGCGTACTGCAATTCCTTTTGGGACCTGATGATCGAAATAGGTATCGGACAGTAAGGCCGCGAACCATGTGTGTTCGATATCGAGGTCCAGGGCGGGGTGTCGGCTATAGTCAATGCCGCTGATATCGCCTGCGATGAATGCCAGCTTGTAGGGGAGTTGGCGAACAAAGGTGGCCGACGCTTCCAAAAGCGCTTTCATGTTGCGGACCCCGTTTTCCGAACCGACATCGATTTCCAGCACCCCGTCGAATGCGATCGCGGCGGCCGGGTCGGCCGGACGGCCCTCGCGGAAGTCCGTCAGGCGGCGCACTTCCGCGACCCGCTCTCCGCCGGGTGCGATGGACGTGATCGTCAGAAAGACACCTGTCAGGCGTGGGGCGATCAGGCCTTCCTCTTCCGAAGCCAAGCCATCCAGAGCAGCGCCGAAAGCGTTGCCCACCGTGCGAAAGATTTCGGGACCTGACGCCGCGTCTTCCGGCGATAGGATATTGCCCATAAGATCGAACGATTTCCCGCCCTCGGCGGTCGTACCGTTGATGGACGGCGTGAAGAAGGTCGATTGTCCCTCTTCGAAGGGCAGGTTCGGCGCCACGCCGAGCTTGAGCTGCGTGGCCGCCAGATTGGCAGCCGGTCGGGTAAGTTCCGATGAAACGGCTTTCATCGTCCGGGTTTCCCCCTGGGTGACTTCGATATGGAATTGAACCCCGATCCGGTGGAGACGGTCCTGCGGCACTGTCGAGGCAATGAATTTTTCTGCCTCCACCCGAGGCGCTTCTGCCATGCCGAAGGCCGAATGCACGTCCGTCCACGCGTCCGCGGGCTTATCGCGGAAACGGACCCAGACATACTCTTCCGCCAGGGCCTGCAGGTGGGCGGCTGTTCTCTGCGCGTCCTGCGCTTGAAATTCCAGTCCACCTGCCTTCAAGGTCTCGGTCATTCCGACTGCAATTTGGCGCGCCGTGGTTTCGTAGTCTGCAAGGCTCGGTGTCTCTTGGGCAACGCCTTCGGCATCGAGACGGAACAACGGCAAGTCGAACCGCTTGGCAATCATCGACTCCCAGTTCATCGCATCAAGAGGCTGGCTGACGGATTGGCGCTGCGTGAATGCACCATCCAGCAAACGCCGCGCATCCTCTTCCGATAAAGCCCCGACGCCCAGCATGGCTTCGCCACCCGACGCGTTGACCAGTGCGGCAAGAAGCACGGCCTGGTCCCAGCTGGACCCTCCCTCGGTGGAAAGTGTGCCTTCCGGCCCGCGCATCACCCCGACATAGGGCTCGTATGCGATACGCTGGGCAACAAAGGTAGAGGCGGCTTCAAGGTCGTATTCCAGGTCTTCTGCCAAGGCGTCCACGTCGAAGTAGACCGACGGAACATCATCCGAAAGCCGCAAGAGATTTTGGGAATAGGAGAAGGTCTTCGCCCGGACCTCTTCCGGCGCAATATAGATGTCCGCCGGAGACGCGACAGCCGCAGGAACCCATATAAAGGCCACGCAAACGGACAGTAGCAGTTCGATGAAACGGACCATGCCAACCTCCCACGAATGTAGACCCCACACGCATTGGGGTTTCGTAGGACGATCCTATGACAATCACCGAAGACCATCATACGTCATATGGCTTAGGGCTATGTCACGCGTTCACCAGTGCAAGAGGCGCCCGAAGGACTGGTTCTCTGCTCACATGTACCAATCGAACGGCCATATGGACCAAAGCGGATTCCCTGATCGAATGTTCACGGTAGTTCTCGCTGGAACGGCTGAAACAGTGCGATCGAGTGTATTAGTTCGGTCAGAAGCTTTGGAATGCGAGGTGCTTCCTCGCAAATTCACAATACACCCGGAATTGCGGGGGGACTATTCCACCATCGACTGCGTCAGCCACCAGTGCTCTCCCACCCGCTCCTGCGCGCCGATGGATAAGCCCGGACCACGCTGCGGTCTCGGGCCGCGTCGGCTCCATGGCTGCCTGCCGGCTTGCCATCGACCTGTCTTTGACAGTAGCGAGCGGAAGTCCGCTTCCTTGGAAAGGTCCTGTGCATGCGACGTCTTCTTGTTCTCGCGATGGTTGGCTCTGGCTTGGCGGCGCCCGCATCGGCGCAGGACGATCTGCGGCGGTTCACGGCGGAGGATGTGTTCGAGCTGGAATGGGCGGACGCCCCGCAGGTCTCGCCGGACGGCACGCAGGCGCTCTATCTGCGCCGGTTCAACGACATCATGGCCGACCGGACGCGCTCGCATGTCTGGGCCGTGGATCTGGATGGGGGCGCGCACGAGCCGCTGCTGGCCGATCGCGGCTCCTACCGGTCGGTGCGCTGGTCCCCAGACGGGACGCGCATCGCCTACATGACGAGCGCCGAGGGCCGGACGGAGCTCTACGTCCATTATCTGGACTCCGGCCGGCAGGCGCTGATCGGCACGTTCGAGACGTCTCCCAGCGGCCTCGTCTGGTCGCCCGACGGCCGGACGCTGGCCTTCTCCATGGCGGTCAAGGGCGAAAGCGAACCCCTGCTCAAGGCTCCGAAGCCGCCCAAGGGCGCGAGCTGGGCGGAAGGCCCCGCCGTCATCGACCGCGCGCGCTACCGCACCAATGCGGACGGCTTCCTGGAGCTGGCCTACGACCATATCTTCGTCATTCCGGCGGAGGGCGGGACGCGCAGGCAGCTGACCACGGGCGATTTCAACCATGACGGTTCGCTGGCCTTCACCCCGGACGGCAAGGAGATCCTGTTCTCCGCCAACCGCAACGCGGACTGGGAGCTGCAGTCGAGGGAGGCGGACATCTTCTCCGTCCATGTCGAGACGGGAGCGCTGACCCAGCTGACCGACCAGCCGGGATCGGAGTCCAGCCCGAAACCGTCCGCCGATGGACGCCACATTGCCTATCTCGGCTCGACAAATGAGCGAGAGCCCTACCTGCCGCGCAATGTCTTCGTGATGGACCGCGACGGAGGCGACGCGCGCAACCTGACGCGCGGCCTGGACCGGCGTCCCGACGATCTGGCGTGGATGTCGGACACCGAACTGGCCTTCACCTTCGAGAACCGGGGCGAGAACAATGTCGGCGTCGTCGACCTGTCGGGCGAGCGCCGCACGGCCGTGCGGAACATCGGCGGAACTACGATCGGGCGGCCCTATCTCAGCGGCGCCTACGACGTGGCGGCGAACGGAAACGGGACGATCGTGTTCACGCAAGGCAGCGCGGAACGGCCCGGCGATCTGTTCGTCAGCCGGAACGGCCAGGTCCGCAGGCTGACGGCCCTGAACGAGGACCTGCTCGCGCACCGCGATCTCGGCAAGGTGCGGAGCTTCACCTACCCCTCCTCGCTCGACGGTCTGGAGATCCAGGGCTGGATGATCACGCCGCCCGACTACGAGCCGGGTCGGACCTATCCGTTGATCATCGAGATCCACGGCGGGCCGCATCTCGCCTACGGCCCGCATTTCTCCGCCGAACTGCAGCGCATGGCGGCGGAAGGCTATGTCGTCATCTACGACAATCACCGCGGCTCGTCGGGCTATGGCAGCGCGTTCGCCAATCTGCTGAAGTACAAATATTCCAGCCCCGACGATTTCGCCGATCACATGTCGGCCGTGGACTGGGCGATCGACAACGGGTTCGCGGACGCGGACAATCTGTTCATCGCGGGCGGGTCCGCCGGGGGGATCGCCACCGCCTACGCGATCGGTCTGACGGATCGGTTCAATGCCGCCGTATCGGCCAAGCCCGTCATCAACTGGGTGTCCAAGGTGCTGACGGCGGACAGCTACATCTCGCAGATCGCCAACCAGTTCCCCGGACCGCCCTGGGAGCATCTGGAACACTATTGGGAGCGCTCGCCCCTGTCGCTGGTCGGCAACGTCACCACGCCGACCATGCTGATCACGGGCGAGGAGGACTGGCGCACGCCCATGTCCGAGACCGAGCAGTTCTATCAGGCCCTGCAGCTTCTGCGCGTGCCCAGCGTCATGGTGCGGATGCCGGACACGAACCACGGGATCGCTGGTCGTCCGTCGCGCCTGAACGCGAAGACGGACTACACCATCGCTTGGTTCAACAAGTACCGCACGGATCTGGAACCGGAATGATCCAAGGCCCGGACCTCGCCCAGAGCCGCTAGTCCAGCGCGAGCGTGACGCGCGACGACAGGGCCATGAGCCGGCCGCTCTCGGCGTCCAGCGCATCGGGCCGTGTGGCCGCCGGGTAGGCTTGCCCCAACGCGTCCAGCACGGCCTCCAGGCTCGGCACGGCGTCTGGCGTGGCCGCCCGGATCGCGGCCTTGTCCGCCTCGAAGGCCGACAGCGCCGCCTTGTAGAAGCCGTACCCGTCCAAATAGGGCTCGTAGGCGTCGGATCCCTGGGCCACGGTGTACATGTCGGCGGCGCGGTCGATCTGATCGGCGGCGACACGGGCGGCGATCTCTCCGGCGCTCATCTGTGTTGCGGGCGCGCTTTCGGCGGCCTGACGCAAAGCGGCGACGACGGCGGCGACACGGTCGTCGATCCGGGCCAGGTTTTCGCCGTTATAGGCGGCGTCGGACGCGTCGAGCAGGACATCGGTGAAGTCGGCCACGCCGCGCTGCTCGAAGACCGGGGCCATGTCGGCGAGGACTTCCGATACCGGGTGGGCGAACATCTCGCCTGCCGCGTCGGTGAAGCCGGCGGCATACGCGTCGCGCCCCGCCAGGACATGCGCCTCTGTGATGGCGAGCGCGGAGAGATAGACCACCGGGTCGTTCGCGGCCTGCGTGATGGACACGCCGCCTTCGCCCTCGCCGCCCGCGCCTGTGTCTGCCACGGCTCCCGACACGGCCGGGGCGGAAGAGGCGTCCGGTGCCGCCGCTTCAGACTCCGTCTCGACGGCACACCCGGCCGCCGCGAGGCCGACGGCCAGAGCGGTAGGTAAGCCGAGACGGGTCCAGACGATGTTACGAGTTTTCATGAGAGACCCTTTAGGAGCGGCATCGGAATACGGCGTCGATGCGGAAATGACCGGTCCACATTCTCGTCGCAAGGGCAATCTGGTCCTTGGCCCATTCTTCAAGGGTGCAAGCGAATAGGACACGTCAGGGCCGGGTGGGGTCCCCGCCCTTGCTGCCTCGCCGAGAGGACAGGGATTCGTTGCGGAATTATATTAAGCCGGGAGAGAGCGCCTCAGCTTTTCGAGATCACATTCAGAATTGGTGTCTTCGAAATACCAGATCAGATTTTCGTCGGTATAACGCAAAACACTTAGAAGAACGACATCCAGATAAGAATCCCAATAATCATTCAGCGGCAATTCGATTGAATTTCCATCGCCGTCCTGTTGAAAAATCGAAATGGCCAACGCCCAGCCTCCGCTCAATGAAGGAGAGGGAGGCCCGCAAGTCGTTGATGTGTACCATAGGTAGAATTTATGCCGAGGCGTTGATGTTGTATTTGCGTAGATAGATATTGTCATGAACTGATTGGATTGTCGGGCCTTTGCTTTATCTCTCCTTTAATCGGATCGCTCCCAGAACCGCATCCGCCAGCACGCTCGCGCCGAAGCGGATCGGGTCGGTGGCGGGCAGGCCGGTCTGGCGGGACGCGTCGTCTAAGGCGGCCTTGGCGTCCGCCTCGTCCAGCATGGATGTGTTGAGGCTGACCGCCACCACGCGCGCGCCGGGCCGGGTGACCTGGGCCATGCGCTCATGCGCCTCGATCGACTCCGTTAGCCCTGGCACGGCGCGGTCAGGCAGGCCCCGCATGCGGGTGCGGCCCGCTTCATGGCACAGCACCATGGCGTCTGGTTGGGAGCCGTGGACAAGGCCGACCGTGACGGCGGCGAAGGTCGGGTGCAGGACGGTCGCCTGCCCCTCGATCACGTCCCAGTGGTCCGCGTCGTTGTCGGGCGAAAGCGCTTCGGCCACGCCCGCGATGAAATCGCCCGGAATGGTGTCCAGCGCCACGCCGTGGCCCGCGATAAGCGCGCCCGTCTGGCCGGTGGGGCGGAAGGTGGCATCCATGCCCCGCGCGACCAGTTCCCGGTGCAGGGCGAGCGCGGCGAACTTCTTGCCGACGCCGCAATCCGTCCCGACCATCAGCACGCGCCGGCCTGTCCGCCGTGCGCCCGTCGCCACCGGCATGTCCCCGCCCGGCCAGTGGCGCACATCGTGCAGCGTGCGGCCATGAGCGTCGGACGCCGCCTTCAACGCCGCCACCTCGTTCAGCCGCACATGCAGCCCCGCCGCCACGTCCAGCCCCGCCTCAACGGCGGCGACAAGGTGCGGCACCCAGTGGCCCGGCAGTCGCCCGCCCCGGTTTGTCACGCCGATCAGTGCCGTCTTCGCGCCCGCCGCCACGGCCTCTTTAAAGTCGAGGTCCGGCAGGCCGAGATCGATCTCGCAGCCCGGCAGGCGGAACTGCGCTGCGCAATCTTCGGGCGTCCAGTGCAGCACGCCCTGCGCGGTCTTCGCCCCGAAGTCGCGCAACGCATCGCCGAGGAACAGAAGATAGGGCTTGCGGATCGTGCGCATGGGTGCCGCCTACTCCGCCGCGCGCGTCCTGTCAGCCCATGGGTCCAAGACAGAGCGATGCCGCCCTCGGCGCGCCTGTCGGGCAGGAGAGTGGCCGAACCGGTCCGCTACCGCTTGACTCGGCCCTGGCCGCCGCCCTTGGCGATCTCCATGACCTCGTGGCGGCTGACCAGGTTGAAGTCGCCGACGACGGAGTGCTTCAGGCAGTTGGCGGCGGCGGCGAACTCCAGCGCGTCCTCGTCGCTCATGCCGTCGATCAGCGCGTAGATCAGCCCTGCGGAGAAGGCGTCGCCCGACCCGACCCGGTCGACGATGTCGCGGATCTCGTATTTCCGGGAGAAGCGGATACCGCCGGGCGAGCGCAGGCACGCCGCCCAGTTATGGTGTTCGGCCGACCGGCTGTCCCGGATGGTGACGGCCACTTTCCGCAGGTTGGGGAACCGCGCCATGACGGTTTCGGTCAGGCTTTCGAAATAGCTGTTGCCGTCCGGATCACCCTTGCCGTGGATATCCAGCGCCTGCTGGCAGTCCCCGCGCCCGGCGATCAGTATGTCCGCCGCCTCCACCATCGAGATCAGAACGTCTTCGGGCTTGCGGCCGTAATTCCACAGCAGCGAGCGGTAATTAAGGTCGAGCGACACGGTGAGGCCTGCGGCCTTGGCGGCCTTCATGGCGGCGAGGGACAGGTCGGCGGCGCTGGCGCTGACGGCCGGAGAGATGCCGCTGATATGGAACCAGTCGCCGCTCAGGATGGGCGGCCAGTCCACCGAAGTGGAGGACAGTTTGGAGAAAGCCGACCCGGCGCGGTCGTACACGACCTGGCCGGAGCGCTGGTTGGCCCCGAATTCCATGTAGTAGACCCCGAGCCGGTCGTCGGAGCGGATGATCTCCGACGTATCGACGCCGTAGCGCCCCAGTTCCTGCATGGCGCGGTCGCCCAGCGGATTGTCCGGCAGGGCGGACACGAAGACCGATTCGCACCCGAACATGGCCAGCGACACGGCCACGTTGGCCTCCGCCCCGCCGAAGGACACATCGAAGGTGCGGGCCTGCGAGAAGCGTTCGAGCTGCGGCGTGCTGAGCCGCATCATGAGTTCTCCGAAGGTGATGATGCGCGGGATCATGGCCCTGTCCTCTTCAAGGTCGAAGGCCCGCCGGCCGGCCTCTTGCGGGGCCGGGGCGAGCCGGTATCGCTCACAAGCGGGTGCCGGCCCTGCAAAGGGGCCGGGCGGCGGGACGCCTTACGCGTCGCCCCGCTTGACGAACATGTCGTAGATTTCCGGAACGTTCCCGTCACCCATCCCGGCTTCAACTGCGTCCTTCAGATTGGCGGAGGTGGCTTCGCCGATGCGGGATGTCGTGCCGAGGTCGGACACCATCTGCACGAAGTAGCGCAGGTCCTTGTTGGCGTTGTTGATGGAGAAACCGAGGTCGCTATTGCCGTCCACCGCATAGTTCTTGCAGAACTTCATGAAGGGCGAGTTTGACGGCCCGGCCGACATGATGTCGTAGAGCTGCTGGCGATCCACTCCGGCCAGTTCGGCCACGGCGAAAGCCTGGCTCATGGCGTTCACGGTCGTCATTCCCATGAAGTTGTTGATCAGCTTGGTCGTATGGCCCGCGCCGAGATCGCCGAGATAGAACACGTTCTCGCCCTGCTCCTTGAGCATGGATTCGTACTGATCGAAGGTCGCCTTGTCGCCGGCCGCCATGATGTTGAGCAGGCCGTCCTTGGCATGGGCCGGGGTGCGACCCAGCGGTGCGTCGAGCATGCCCACGCCCTTGGCGGCGAGGTCGGCGCCGATCTTCCTGGTGGATGCCGGAATGGACGTGCCGAAATCGATCAGCACGGAACCGTCCCTGATGCCCGCCAGGATGCCGTCGTCGCCGTAGACGAGACTTTCCACCGCATCCGACGTGGTCACGCAGAGCTCCACGATGTCGCTTTTTTCGGCCAGCTCCTTGGGCGATTTCGCTTCCGTGGCGTTGCCGCGGTCGAGCACGCGCTTCACCGCGTCCGGATTCAGATCCATGACGACGACCGGGAAGCCGCGCTTCTGCAGGTTCTCGACCATGTTTCCGCCCATGAGGCCGAGGCCGATGAAACCGATGGTGGGTTTGGACATATGCGTCTCCTAGGACAGGGGGTTTTGGGGTTGATGCGGCCCGGTGGAACCGCGGAAGGTTGGCTGGCAGGCACGGGCTGTCGCGTCGAACATGGTATCCGCCATTCCCTATCGCTGCGTGCCGGACAAGGCGTAGGGACCCGTCCATTCGAACGGTTCGCCCGAGAGCGTCACCGAGTGGCGCGCATCCGCATCGGGAGCGCCGGACAGACCGACACGGATGACCTCGCCCGATGTCAGCTCGATGCGGACCGCATCGGCGGTGCGGCTTGAAGCGTGCTCGACACGGGCGACCTGGCTCCGGCTGCCGAGCGTGTATTCTTCCGTCGGATTGTATTCGCCGTGCGGTTCGAAAACGGTCGCCGCCACGAACCCCGGAGCGGACGGACCGCGCAGGATCAGGGCGGGTTCGCGCCGCAGATTGAAGTCGGGATCGTTCGCGCCGAGTTCCGCAAGGATCACTTCGGTGCCGGGCGGAACCGAGGACGTCATGGTGTAAAAGCGCCGGTCCAGCAGGATCGTCGTCTGTGCAAGCGCGTCCGTCAGCTCGGCCGCGCCGACTTTCCAGAGATACGGGTAGCCATGATCGTCGCCGAGCGGTGCGCGCGACACGGCATCCGCTTCGATTTCGTAATTCGTTTCGATCAGCTGTCCATTATAGTGGAAGGGCAAGTCGAAATTGCGCGGCGTGTCGCTGTCCGCGCGCATGAGGTCCACCAAGACCGGCGCTTCGAGGGCCGGATCGCGGACCAGGGCCACGTGACGGGTCAGGGTCACGCCCTCATAGGCCGTGTCGATGCTGGCCGACGTGGCAGAGAGCCGGTCCCCGGCCTGGAATTCGCCGAGCGCCGGGGCGAAGTCGTTGCCGTAGCGCCAGTCGCCGTCGAAGTGGGACTGGCGGTCCACCACCAGCGCGTTGTGGGCGATGGTCTGCTTGGCGTAGGCGTTGTTTTCCCGCAGGTAGTGGCCGCCATACTTCGCTTCGATGTTGAGGAAGCGCGCCGCGCCGTAGTCGCGCAGGATTTCGTGCCCCCGGTCGAACACCAGCACGGCCAGCTTGTCGAAATGGCCGTGCCCGAGACCCATGGACGTGTTCTTGACCACCGCGACGAGCGCGTTCGGATCCGGGGATTCCCGAAGCACGTCCAGCGCGCCCATGGTCCCGTCCGCCCCGTCGCGCAGCCTCTGCGAGCGGTAGTCGTAAGGCTGGGCCTCGCCGCGCGCGATCGCGGCCGAGACGGCCCGGCCGGCAGCCGTCGGCATGACGCGGTTTTGCGCTTCGGCGATGGAAAGCAGCGTCGGATCGCCCGTCAGCTCGTAGGCGATGGCGACGCCGTGCAGTAGCTCGGTCGTGGCGATGTCCTTGTCCTTGATCGCGTCGTTGATGGGAAAGAACAGGCCGCCATAATTCTGGTCGATCGTGGCGTAGATGGCCTTGCGCAGAATGCCGTCGCGCACGTCGAAAATGCCGCGTTCCGGCTCGGCCTCCTGGATGGCCTGGGCGAACAGCACGAAGGGCATCAGGGCGTAGCGCTGATAGTAGGGGCCTTCATTGTAGTAGCCGTCGGGCGAGAACAGCACGTCGAGCTGGCGCAGGAAACCGCCCGTTCCGGACCGGTCGAGACCCAGAAGCGCCTTTTCGACATAGTCCGGTTCGTCCAGCGCATAGCCCGTCAGGCCGACGGCCGCCGTCGCCCAGGTGCCGTGATTGTGGATCTTGTCGAAGGTCTGGGGCTGCCCGTCCGACAGGAACTCGACCATCGGGTGCAGGAGATTCCCCTCCAGGCGGCCGCGTGTTTGCGCATCGAGATCGTCGCGAAACAGCGCGTATCCCTGCGCGACATGGACCAGCCACCAGGCTTCGTTCAGGCTTTGCCAGAACAGGCGGCCGGGTGTCTGCTCCTTCTGTTTCGGGTGGAGACCCAGCGTGGGGTACAGGGACGCGTAGGCATCCATCAGGCGCACTGCATGGTCGCGGTAGCGCACGTCGCCTGTGGCTTCGTAGAGCAGGCCGGATTCGAAGACCGCCTTGGCGTTGCGCTTGTGCTGCTCGTGCGTGTAGCCGCCGCCCGCATCGACCGGGACAGGCACGTCGATGTCCGAGCCGATGGCCGCATCGATGCGGTCCTGCATGGCGTCGAAGGCGGACGCGTAGAGCGCGCCGAATGCGTCCGCCGGGGCGTCCGCATCCGCCGACCCAGGCGCGACCGCGCCTGGGTCCGATGGCGCGCACCCCCACGCCCCCAGAAGCGCGACCGACGATATGAGCAGACGCTTCACCCTATAGCCCCTCGTTCCCGGACAGGCGCATGGTCGGCGCCAGACCGCTCGTGATTTCGGCAAGGACCGGCGCGGGCGTGCCGGAGAAGCGGTTCCCCGCAATGTCGGTCTGCGGGTCGCCGACCGTGTGGTCGATCTTAAACGGCGCGCTGCGCTGGATTGTGTTGCCCACGATGTCCGTGTCCTGCACGCCGTGTAGCCAGACGGAGGCCGCGTGCGTGTTGCGCGAGCCAAGCCCGACATTGGAGAGCGTGGAGTCCCGCAGCTCGAAATGCGGGCCGAACGTGCTTTCGTCGCGGCCGCCCCGGTAGAGCGTGGCCAGCGGGCCCTGAATGTCGCGGAAGGTGGAGGTGCGGAGGGTCAGATATTCCGCATTGTAGCGGCCGTAATCGTCGGTCTCGTCGTCGAGATTGAACACGCTGCCTGAAATGTTCGAAAATTCCGAATTGGTCACGCGGATATGGTCCGCCATGGTGCTCTTGGCCCCGCGCAGCACGTCGAAGAACCGGTTGACGTCCAGATCGCGGATCCGGCTGTCGACGATCTCCAGCCGGTAGTTCCGCGTCATGGCGTAGGGGCTGGTGCGGATCAGGGAATTGCCGACCATGTCGGGGGCTTCCTCGCCCGTGATCTCGACGCCGTCGAGCTTCAGCGACCCGCCATTGTCGATCTGGAACAGGGTCGGGCGTTCGAAGGCGAGCGTCGCCGCCCCGGAGCCTCTGACCGTGACGGGAATGTCGAGAAACAGGATCTTGCGCACATCGTGCCGGCCCGGCGCGAGGTCCAGCACGTCGCCCGGTCCGGCCGCAGCCAGCGCGTCGAACAGAGCTCCTTCTTCCGCCGCGACCTCGTGGACGCGGCCTGAGTCAAAAGGGACGTCGGCCGGGGGCTTGGGATACCAGGACACGCCCACATCTTCGAGACCCGTCACGACGAGATCGCGCGGCGCGCCTGCCTCCACGCCTTCCGGTGGGTAGAGAAGCCCGTTCTCCGCGCGCTCCAGCGCATAGGCCCCGCGCGCGAATCCGTCGTCGAACACCGCATCGCCGGCGCCGAGCAGAACATTGTCGGAAAAAGCGATGCCGCTCATGTCGTCATAGACCTGGAAGACGGGACCGGTTTCGTCGCGCGAGACGAGATTGTTCCGGAACACCGAGTCGACCGGGACGGCGGAGCGTTCCTCGTCGCTGCCCGCGCCGAGCTGTATGCGGTCGCTGCCCAGGATGCTGTTGCGTTCGATCACCGCGTCCGCAACCTGGTGATAGCGGTTTATGGGCGAGTCCGGCACGCCGTTCATGACCGTGAAGGCACCGCCAAAACGGGTGCCCGTCAGACCCTCCATGTAATTGTCCCGCACGACCTGTCCCGCATTGATGACGCGGATGCCGCCCGTATGGTCGGCGCCGTTGCCGAGGAATACGTTGCGCTCGACCACATTGTCATTGCCGTGGCGCAGGGTCAGGGTTCCGCGCGCGGACAGGAAGCTGTTCCCGCGCAGCACGTTGCGGCCGGACTTGACGGAGATGATCTCCAACTCGCCGTTGGTGCGGTCGAAGACATTGTTCTCGACCACGGTGCGCGAGTCGGAGAGCGAATAGTGGCTCGTGCCGATGCGCAGCGTCTCCCCGCCATTGGAGCCCAGGATGGGACGCGGCCCGAAATAGTTGTTGGCGATGACGTGGTTGTTGTTCTGGCTCTCTTCGCTGTTCAGGCGCACGGCCAGGGTGACGCCCTGATTGCCCTTGCCTTCCAGATGGTTGAACTCGAACCGGTTGTTGCGCCCGTAGATCCGGACCCAGCTGTCGGTTTCGAACCGGTCGGGATTGGTGAACCCGTCGATGACGGTTTCGCGCACGACCGAATTGTTGGCCAGATGCTTGGAGTTGCGCCGGAACTCGATCACGCTGCTGGTCGGAGTGTAGCCGTCCTTGAAGACCAGCCCCTCGACCACGAGATGCTCGCCCGCCAGACGCAGGTTGGACTGTCCGGTCAGCACGACGTCGCCCTTGGTCTGGGCGCTCAGCGTGATCGGCGCGTCCTGCG
Organism: Litorimonas sp.; assembly: GCA_049647245.1. Lineage (GTDB taxonomy): Bacteria > Pseudomonadota > Alphaproteobacteria > Caulobacterales > Maricaulaceae > Litorimonas. The sequence continues at coordinate 10,956 of JBARXH010000226.1, read as the reverse complement.
TGCCTTCGCCGACGAACAGGATTTCCAGGTCTTCGTAGCGGCCGTCGGCGAGGATGATCCGGTCGCCGGGTTCGGCGGCCTTGATCGCATCTTCCAGACCGTCCGCATCGCTCACCAGAACGGACTCCGCCGCCTGGACGGAGGTCGCGCACCCGCCGAGCAGCAGCCAGAACCCCGACGCCGCCGCCATGCGGAGGCCCCGACGCGCTCCACGACGCACCTCTTTGCGCACCTCTTGGCGCACCCCGTGATGCAGGCTCGAAGATCGCTGATGCATGACCGGTGTTCCCATTCTCGGTGCCTGTCGCGGCCCGCCGTGAGAGACGCCGCCGGACATCCCGGCAGCGCCCTCCCCTTTTGCCTAGAAGCGGCCGCGCAGACCGAAGAAGATGCGCGGGCCGTAATCGTTGACCTCGTAGAGATCGTCCCGGACGAAGGCGAACTGTTCCTTGGGTTCGCTGAACAGGTTGATCGCCTCGGCCGTCAGACGGAAATTGTCCGTCAGATTGTAGGACGCCCGCGCTTCCCACACGCCCACATCCCCCACGAAACGCAGGCGCGTGCCGTCGGAAACGAAGGGCTGAAAATAGTCGTCGCGGTACTTGTAGTTCACCTGCAGATCCAGGTCTCCGATCTGGTAGTAGACCTGGGCCGAGAGCGTGTGCTTCGACAGGCCCGGCAGACCGCCCGGCGCGATGATGCCCTGGTTGGTCTGGACGACTGAGCCGTCCGCCTGGCCCACGAAGACGTCGCCGTAACGGCTGTCCTCGAACTCGAAGTCGGAGTCGGCGTAGTTGTAGCTGACTTTCGCGCCCAGACCCGACAGCAGGCCCGGCAGGTAGCTGAACCGGTGCGTGCCCGTGAACTCGAAGCCCGTGATGGAGCTGGTCTCGTCGCTGACCTGTTGCAGACCGCTGACGTCGAAGGTCACATCCTCCCCGTTGAGCTGGTAGGTCTCCTGCTCCACCACGTTGGTGAACGCGCCCTGGAAGGATTTGTGGTAGACGCCGACTGCGAAGATCGAGTCCTCGTTGGGATACCATTCGAACCCGACATCGTAGTTCCACGACATGAGCGGATCGAGCGCCGGGTTGCCGTTGCCGGCCACGCGGGAGATCAGCTCGGCCACGGTGGCGGCTTCCTCGTCATCGTCGAGCGCGGACGAGAAGACCCGGCCCGCGCCCATGTCGGACGGATCGGCGCGAGACATGGCGCGGAAGGCGCCGAAGCGCAGCAGCTTGTCGTCGGCCAGTTCGACCACCGCAATGGCGCTGGGCAGGACGCGCGTATAGTCGTGTTCGACCACGAACTGTTCCAGATCGTCGCCGACGGACAGGCTGAACGCCCCTGGCGCGCCGGACACGATCAGCTCCGGCCGGTAGCCTGTCGCCGTCACGTCGGTCTGGACCACGCGCACGCCGAAATTGCCCGAGATCGGCAAGCCGTCAAAGCTCGTCTCGTACCCGGTCATGGCGTAGAAGGCCGTGGTCTCTTCCTTGACGTCGATCGTGCGCGTGTTCGCCTCGATCAGATCGGGGCGGTTCGCGGAGAAGGCACCCAGCGCCTGGGCGAAGCTGTTCTCGTCCGCGTCCGGATTGGTGAGGAACGCATTGATCGTTCCGAGCAGGTCGTTGAGCGACCCCACGGCCGTTTCCGCCACGCAGGCGGCGTCGAACGTCGCCCAGCTGTTGGTGGAGCTGATGACGCTGCCGTCATCTGCGACGTTGGTCACGAGATTGCCGTTGCGCTGGCTGCTCAGGAAGCTGTTGCCTTCCGGGAATTCGGTCCGGCAGGCCTGGTTGGTCGCATTGATGATGCCGACCAGATCGGCCTGGAAGGTCGCGAATTCGGGCGTGTCGTAGAGATCGTCGTCGGCATCGTCGATGACCTCGCGGTTGTTGACCGTCAGCTCGCCGTCATTCTCGATCTCGAAGGAGAAACGGCCATTGTCCGCCAGAAGCGGGTTGCCCGTGTCCGAGCCGCCCGGAAGCTCCAGATAGTCCTGCTGTGCCCAGCGCACGCCGGCCTGGAAGTTCGTGAAGAACCCGCTGCCGAGCTCATAGTCCGCATCGAAGCGCAGCGAATTGACCGTGTTGTCGCGGAAGACGTCATTGTCGACCCGGACCCGGAGGCGGTCGACATAGTTGTCGTAGTCGTTGACGTCGAAAACCTCGTCGTAAAGGTTGTAGGTCGGGACATTGCTGCCGCGGCGGTCGAACTCGATCACCGGCGAGATGTCGGACTGGATGCGGAACTCCGTGGCGAACTCGGTCCGCTCCGTGTTGGAATAGCCGTAGTCGGCGCTCAGCGTCAGCCGGTCGTTGACCTGGTAGGCGAGGTTCACGCCGCCGCCGAGATAGGTTTCCTTGCGCTCGAAATCGCCGCCCTGTATCTCGATCGTGTTGTCGGTGATCTGGCGCAGCACGGCACCCGTGTCGGTGAAGACGAGCGTGTCGAGCGTGGTGACCGAATTGCCCGCCACATTCAGGGACGTGTCGTTGCGGCGGAAGCCGTTGAACGTCAGGTCGTTGCGAAGCTCGGACTGGGTGCGCTCGGACCATTGGACGTCGAAGTTCATGTCGAACCGGTCCGTCGGCTGCCATTGCAGGGTCGCGAAGATGGCGTCGCGTTCGTCCCGCGTGTCGTTCTGGCGGAAGTGGCGCTGGGAGGGCGCGAAGACGAAAGGCGTCCCCGCATCCACGGCCAGGCCCGTGGCCGGATCGATGGAGGTGTCGACCCCTTCCGTGTCGGACCCGCGCTGGCCCAGATTGGCGGAGTTGCGGCGATCGTTGAAATCGTCGCAATCATCGTCGCCGCGGTCGCGCGTTTCGGGATTGTTGGAGAAGCCGGTGAAGGTCCCGCCATTGGTCTGGTCGGTATATTGCGCCAGGCCGTTGGTGATCAGGCAGGCCGGGCGCGAGTTGCTGGCCGGGCTAGTCTGGCGGCTTTCCGCTTCGGGCTGCGAAATGTCGCTGCGCTGGATGCCGACCGACAGGCCGATGCTGCCCAGCCCCTTGAGTTCGTACTGATCCACATAGGACAGCGTGCCGCGATAGCCGATATCCCCCGCCAGTGTGTCTTCCTGATCCAGCTGGTCCGGATTGACATTGCCCTTGATGTCGAACTGGATCCGGCGCTTTCCGAAGTCCAGCGGACGCAGGGTTTCCAGCTGGATCTGGCCGGCGACGCCGCCTTCGATCTGGCTGGCGTCCTGCGTCTTGAAGACGGCGAGCTTGTTCATCAGCTCGGACGGGAACTGCGAGAAGTTGACGGAGCGGTCGCCCGAGCCGTTGGTCGCCGCGCGTCCGTTCACGACCGTGGAGGACAGGTACGGACCCAGACCCCGGATCGACACTTCGGTCGCCCCGCCATTTTCGCGGTGGGACGCCACGCCGGTCACGTTCTCCAGCGCTTCGCCGATGGACAGCGCCGGGATGTCCCCGATCTCTTCGGCGGAGAGGCCGTCGACGATCTGCGTGTTGTTGCGCTTCAGCGCGATGGAATCCTGGATGACCTGGCGCGTGCCCGTGACCAGGACCTCGTCATCCGGCGCGTCCTGGGCGAGGGCGGGTTGCGCCAGGATCATGGCGGCAACGGACGCCCCGGCCAGACAGGCCTTGGCATGACGTGAAGATAGAATTGCGTGAGCCGTGCTGAGCATGCCCCTCCCCCTTGTGATGAACAGCACCTTGTGGCGCTTTTCCATCCGAGTGGAGAACCATGACCGGTGTGTCAACCTGTCATGGTGACCAATTGTAGTAATTGGTAGGACCAGTGAACGATCAGGTCAGCGCCCGCGACAGCGTATAGCGCGACCGGCTCTCGGCGGCCTTGCGTTTGACTTCCTGATAGGCCTCTTCCTCGGAGGCTTCGAGCAAGGCGTCGATCATGCGGGTGAAGTGGGCGCGCATGGCTTTGCGCGCCGCACCCGAATCGCGGTTGCGCAGTGCATCCACGATCGCATCGTGTTCATCCTCGCGGTGGCTGGAGTCCTTGTCGCAGACATTGCGGTAGACCTTCTGCAGCTGTGCCGCTTCCGTTCGCATTTCCCACATGCTGTCGATGACGAACATGATGGCGTGATTGTTCGTGGCGCGCGCGATGGTGCGGTGGAACTCCGCATCCGCCTCGTCCGCGCTCATGTCGGACACGACCTTGCCGGACATGATCGCGATATAGGCTTCGAGTTCCTCGATCGCCTTGTCGGTGATGATCGGCGCGGCCAGGGCAGCCGCCTCGGCCTCGAACAGGGCGCGGGCCTCGGTCAGTTCGAACGGGCCGACCTTGGGCAGGCCCGTCAGCGTCCGTTGGGACCCGTCCAGCACATAGGCACCCGACCCGACCTTGATTTCGATGCGCCCTTGCGCCTGCAGGGCGATCTCGGCTTCCCGCACCGCCACGCGGCTGACGCCGAATTTCTCGGCAAGATCGCGCTCGCCCGGCAGCCGGCTGCCCGGAGGGAAGACGCCGGAGTCGATCAACTCCAGGATCTTGTTCGCTATCGTATGGTAAAGCCGCTGCTCAGCCATGGAGTCTATGCCAATTGGGTTTGTGTGGACAAACCTCCCTTACCAATTCCCCGAAGGGACTCAAGGCCCCGGCTTGCGAACCCGGAACCAGTCGGCGCGACAGGGCGCAGGATGTGGCGAGCCCTCAGAGTCACCCCGGCACATCGGCCGAGAGAGGCGTCTTGCGCGTTAGCGTGATACTCATCGAGCCCAACTCGTCATAGTCGATGCGGCCGACCGCGCCGACATCCGCCCGGTGAACGCCGGTGATCGCGCCGCTCGACAGCAGAATTTCATCGGGAAGGTCTCTGGCCAGCCCATGCATGCGGATGTGGTTGAGCAGAAACATGAGCGCCCCGAGCGGCCCACCCGCTCCCGGATTGGGCTGCGTCCGGCCGATATGCTGGCCGTCTATGGTCATGGTGACGGTCATCTCTTCCAGACGGTCGAGCCAGTCGCAGTCGATCCTGGGGCCTATCACGACGCCGCATTGGTTGCCGAAATCGCTGATGATGGACCCCGGCCCGGCGTCGTTGATGCCGGAAAAGGGCGAGCTGGCGATCTCCGCCCCGATATGAACGTCCGTAACGAAACGCTTGGCGGTTTCGATATCCAGCACCGCCTCGTCCAGATCGCCGTGGCCCCGGATCCGGAAGACCAGCTCCGGCTCGAATGCGGCGAACCCGCCCTCATAGACCGGGACCTCGACCGAACCGTCCTTCTCCACGGACTGGACGAGCGACGGGAAGACGGGTCCGGCGAGCCACGGGCTGGGATAGCGGGCGCGCCATTGGGGCCCTATGCCGCCGACCTTGTAGCCGACCACCGGCTCGCCCCACCGCTCGGTGGAGCGGGCCTGGACCGAGTAGGCCGTCGCAAGATCCGCCGGGACCTCGCCAGGGAAACCGCTCAGCGGAACGGCGTTGCGTCGCGCGGAGAGAAATGCGTCGGATATGGAGTCGAGAGCGTTCATCTATGCAGGACCCGTCATGATGCCGAACGGTCCGGTGGACCTGCCCGCGGGAACAGCCACCCCGCAGGACGCGTCGAGCGTATCTGACATGAAGACCCCCAGAATATCCAAAGCCTGTCCGGTCCGGAACTGGCGTCCGGCAGATCAGCCGGATGCCCCGATAGCGGACCCTCGCTGCCGCACCAACAGGTAACGCCCCATCGGTGCGGAAAGCTGCGGGACGCGGCGAGGCATCCCGCAGAAGCCGCCCTAGAAGCGGTAGCTGCCACCGAAGATGATCCGGCGGTCGGGATACCCCACGAAGCAGAGCGGGCCTGTGCCCGACACGCAGCGCTGGAAGATATTGGACTTGGTCAGGTTCACCGCTTCGACGCCGACCGTGAAATGGTCGTTGATGTCGTAGCTGAGACTGCCGTTCAGCTGCCCGCGATCGGCCGTCACGACCGGGAAGCTGAAGGTGGAGCTGCCGCTCGTATTGGCACCGCCGCCGAAGTCCTGTGTCCGGAAGGCTTCGCGCCATGTGTAGCGCAGACGCGCCGTCAGGCCGTATTTCTCGTAATAGCCCGTCAGGTTGTAGGCGTTTTCGGAGAAGTCGAGCAGGCCGCGCGGAATGCTGACATCGCCCAGCACGTTCCGGCCCCGGCCCGAGGTCGTATCCACGACGGAGCCGCCGCTGAAATCCTGAACCGTATAGTTGGCGATGACGCCGAAGCCCGACATCCAGCCGTAATTGCCCAGACGCTCTTCCCATTCGGCGAGGCTGTACTGGAACGCGAACTCGAAGCCTTCCTGGGTCGTGGTCGCCGGGTCGTTGCCCGGACGCGTCAGGTCCGCACACAGGCCGACCGTGTTCGGGTCCCCGAACTGGTTGGGCTGCGCGATCGGGTTGAAGATACCGCCGCCGGGACAGCTGGGATCGGTTTCACGCGCAAACCCGGCTGTCGTCGTCGGATCGGGGATGAGAGCCGCGCCCTCGAAGTCGATGCCGAAAATGTTGGTCCGCTTCTTGTTGAAGTAGCCCACGCTGAACACGGACGCCGGCGCGAAATACCACTCGGCGGCGATGTCGAACGAGTCGACCTCTTCCGGCTCGAGACCCGGATTGCCGAGCGCGACCACGAAGTTCTCCCCCGGATTGAAGGTGAAGGACGTGTTCAGGTCGCTGAAGTTGGGACGGCGGATGTCCGTGCTGTAGCCCCCGCGGATGAGGAAATTCTCCGCCGGCTCCAGAACCAGGTTCAGGCGCGGCAGGAAGAAGTCATACTCGCCCGGCGTGCTCACGAGCGTGCGGTTGCCGTTGGCGTCCGCCGGTCCGAAGGCGACCGAATCCACTTCCGTTTCCAGATAGCGGAAACCCACATTGCCGCGCGCGATCCCGTATTCGAAATTGGCTTGCGCGTAGAAGGCGTTCGTCTTCTCCGTGACGTCGAAGAAGGCGTTCTGGTTGGAACTCAGATTGGCCGTCAGGTCGCCGTCCGCCTGGGGTTCCAGGACGCGTTGCGCCGCCAGGGCCGCCTCCAGGATCGCCAGCGTGCCGTCCGGATCGGAGAAGGCCCGGTCCGGATCGACCAGCAGGAAGTTCGAGATGAAGAGGTCGCGGCCGTCCGCGTCCCCGAAATTGTCGGGACCCGCGACGAGCAGTTCCTCGAAAAGCGTCCCGCGAGGACTGTCTTCCAGGCGGCTGAAGCCCCCGATCCGGTCCGTAACCTGCTCGAAAGTGCTCGACGATTCGCTGTAGCGGTAACCCACGTCGACGGACTTGATGAGGCTGTTACCCAGCAGGCCGTCCACGTCGTAGGAGAGATCGAGCCGGAAGGCGTCCTCTTTGTTCTCGCTGGTGTTGCGGCCGATATCGACCTGGTCGAGCACGACGTTCGCCGGGTTGGTCAGGTCGGCCACGGACGGCGCGAAGGGCGAGTCGAAATTGATCCCGAACGACAGCGAGTTGTTTGACAGGTCGTAGACGAACGGCACGCAATTGTCGTTGCTGGTGCTCGGATCGCCCGTCGCCCCGCCGTCCAGCGGACAGTTCGGGTTGATGAAGTTCAGGGTCGTGCTGAGATTCGGGTTGACCGTATCGGCGCGCGTCGTCGCCACCTCGGCGCGGACCGACAGCCGGTCGCGCGACCACTCGCCGCCCAGCGAGAAGATCTCGCTGTCCGTGATGCGCGAGGCCGTGTCGCTGGAGAAGCGAAGGTTCGGATCGTCGTCGTCATTGGCGAGATCCGGCTCCAGGAATCCGCGCAGCGCGGCCGGGAACTGGCCCGGCCCCACACCGAAATCGACCGTCTCGAACGCCGTGGGAATGCTGATCTGGCGCAGGGAGCTGACGCCGGACGCCTGCAGGCGGTACTGGTCGCGGCTGCGTTCCTGCTCGTTGACGACCGCATCGAGATAGAAGCGCAGATTGTCGTTGGGCGCCCATTCCAGCGTGGAAGCCACGTTGATCGTCTCGTAATCGTCGTTTTCCTGTTCCTGCACGAGGAACTGGATGCCGAGGAACTCGGCCGGGTTCGCTCCTGGCGGGGAGGCGATGTTGTCGCGGTCCGCCCGCGGACGGAAGGAGACGGCTTCCTGCTCGGTGTAGCTGCCGCTGATGACGAAACCGATCTCGCCCATGTCGGTCGACCACTTGTCGCCGTAGGCGCCGGAGATACGCGGCTTCAGCCCTTCCGTGGACAGGTTGCTGTCCTCGGCCTGGATGCGGATGGAGCCGAGCGTTTCTTCGAGGTCCAGCGGACGGATCGTCTTCAGGTTGATGGTGCCGCCGACCGAGCCTTCGATCGTGCTGGCGAGCGGGGCCTTGATGACCTCCACGCCCGCGATGATGGCCGCGTTGACGTCCTCGAAGTCGATGCCGCTGCGGCCCGATCCCGAACCGACCGTCGAGACACCGTTGATCTCGACGCGGTTGGCATTGGTGCCGCGGATCTGCACGCCCGTGCCGACGCCGGCCGTCCGCGTGATCTGGATGCCCGTGATGTTTTCCAGCACCTCGGCGAGGTTCTGGTCGGGCAGCTTGCCGATGTCCTCGGCCTGGATGACCTCGATGAGGTTGCTGGCATCGCGCTCCAGCGCCAGCGCGTTTTCCAGCGACTGGCGGATGCCGGTCGCGATGACCTCGTCATCGTCCTGCAGACCGGAATCCTGGGCGACGGCCCCTTGCGCGGTCAGCAGCGCGAGCATCGACGCGCCGGACAGCGCGGCGATCGATCGCCGGACGGCAGGCATGACTTCTCTGGAATTTGGCATTGTATCTCCCCTTTTTAAGTTCAGTCTTTTTAGACTTTTCACTTGTCATGAAATCGGAATGGATGGATTGTCAAGACAATAAGAATACCAATCTTTCATGATTGGTAATACCAATTTGAGGGGATCTGGATTGTGGCTGACCGTGCAGAACCGCGCTCCTGCGGGCTTCCGCAGTGCCGCGCTTTTCCGTCGGCGGGCCGAAATTCGGCCACGAGTTCACACATTGATTCAGCGTTTGCCAGCATGGGCCATCCCCTTCACACGCACTCCGCATCCTTGATCCGGCGGAGTTACGTTGCATGATGACACCGGTTACCATAAAAGACATGAATTGCAAGCGCGGGGGACAATGACGCCATGACGATCGCACGAAGACGCCTGCTGAAGATGGGAGCGACCGGCTTGGCACTGGCCGGGTCCGCTGGATTATCCGCCTGTAACAATGCCAGCCCGCTGCTGCTCAGAGCAGCGGACATCCTTCCTGAAGGGTTCCCGACCATCATCGGCCTTCAGCACATGAGCTCGGTCCTCCAGGAACGGACCGAGGGCCGGATGCGCCTTAAGATCTATCCCGGTGCGCAACTCGGCGCGGAAAAGGATGCAGTCGAATTGACCGTGTTCGGTGGGCTGGACATCGTGCGCGCCAACATCGCGCCTCTCAACGCCTTCGTCCCGGAAACGCGCGTGCCGTCCCTGCCTTTCATGTTCCGGTCCATCCCGCACATGCGCGCCGCCATGGACGGCGCGCCCGGACGGGCCATCCTCGACGCCATGCGCCAGCATGGGCTGGTCGGCCTCGCCTTCTATGATTCGGGCGCCCGCAGCTTCTACACGTCCGAGCGTCCGGTGATGGAGCCCGACGATCTGGCGGGAATGAAGATCCGCGTGCAGAACTCCGATCTCTATGTGTCCATGATCCAGACGCTGGGCGGCAACCCGACCCCCATTCCTCTCGGCGAAGTCTACCAGGCGCTGTTGCAGGGCGTCATCGACGGGGCGGAGAACAACTGGCCCTCTTACGAATCCATGCGCCACTTCGAAACGGCGCGCTATTACAGCCTGACGCGCCACGTCATCTCTCCGGAGGTCGTGGCCCTGAGCCTGAAGACCTGGAACCGGCTGAGCGCAGCCGACCAGGAGCATGTCATGGACGCCGCCCGGGCCAGCGTTCCGGTGATGCGCGAAGCGTGGGACCTCCGAGTGGAACGGTCCAAGGAAATCGTCCTCGGTTCGGGCCGCGACATCCAGGTCAGCGAACCCAACCCCTTGCCGTTCCAGGAAAAGGTTCGTCCCGTCTGGGACCGTTTCCTCGATACGCCGGAGTTGAAGAAACTCGCCGACGACATCCAGGCCGTGGAGGACCAGGCATGAGTGAGACCCTTTCCGCGATGGACCGCGTGTCCATGGCGTTGTCGCGCTTTTCGCTCCTTTTTTCCGCCTTCGGGTTGATCGGCATGACGGCCATCATCAGCTGGCAGGTCTTCGCCCGCTACGTGCTGGGGGCCTCGCCCGCCTGGGCGGAGCAGGCCTCCCTGCTCCTCATGCTCTGGTTCATCCTGTTCGCCGCCGCTGCAGGAGTCCGCGAGGGCTTCCACATCCAGCTCACCATGATCCAGGACCGCGCCAAGCCCGTCACGCGCCGGCGCATCCGCATGTTCTGCCACCTCGTGGTCATGGTCTTCGGGCTCTTCATGGCCGTTTACGGCGTGGAACTGACGCGGGCCGTCTGGTCGCACGCCATACCGACGCTCGGACTGTCGCGCGGCTGGGCCTATGTACCCATCGCCCTGTCCGGGGCGCTGACCGCTTTCTTCGCACTGGAACAGACATTGGCCGAAGCTAAGGACAAGACCGTGAGACCGATATGGAACTGATCTTTCTCGTCGGGCTTCTCTTCGCCCTTCTGCTGATCGGCGTGCCGATCGCCTACTCGTTGGGCGCGGCGTCGCTCGCAACCTTCCTCCTGCTCGGCCTGCCGCCCGTGGTGCCCTTCCAGCGCATGGCCGCCGGCATGAACGTCTTCACCCTGATGGCCATTCCCTTCTTCGTGTTCGCCGGGGACCTGATGGCCCGGACCGGGATCGCGGAGCGGCTGGTCCGCGTCGCCGAGGCCGCGCTCGGGCGGACCCGGGGCGGTCTGGGCCAGGTCGATGTCGGCGCCTCCATGATGTTCGGGGCCGTGTCGGGCTCGGCCGTGGCGTCCGTGTCGGCCATGGGCTCGAC
>JBARXH010000225.1:0-2765 GCA_049647245.1 Litorimonas sp. | reverse complement strand
CGGCCTACGCAAGGGCGCCGAACACGGCTCTCCCCGCGATGATGGGCCAACACGCGGTTCGGGCGGGCCGGGAATCCGGTCCGGATGGGCGGTCGGAAGGCAAGGCGCCCGGCGTACGGCCGGAAGGCGCCTCCGCCACCCCGCTCTCCGCGCCGCGCGTGTGTCAGACGCGCCGCGACGCCGGTGCTCCGGCTCGAAGGTCGGGGTCCGAACGACCCGTCCGCTGCGCTCGAGGCCCGTACGTCTCCTCGTGCCGTGCAGCGGATGAGGGGATGATAGGGGACAAGGGCTGGGCGCGGATTGGATTGTGCGTTTTTCGCCCAAAGCCTTGACCGGCCACATGTCCTTGGCGCCGTCGACGCGGATGGATCGTGCGTTCCATGGGCGTGGCCCCCGGAACGACGACCGGACCTCCATCCCCGCCGCCTTGCATCCGACCGCCTTTCCATCCACCATCGGGGCATGACGGCTCGGACATCTCTCTGGTTGGCCACCGCTGTTGCGGGTGTGGCCGCACTCATCGTGGCATTGCTGATCCTGCCCATGTTTCCGGCCGATGCGGCGGGCGACATCGCGCCCTACAAGGCGCCCATCTATGCGTTCGAGTTCGCCGGAACGCCAGCGGACCTGGTCGCCATTTTCGGCGATGTCGGCGATCCGCAGCGCGCCCGAAGGCTCGACGCCATGGATGTGGGAAACCGCTGGGACTTCCTCTTCATGGCCATCTACACGGCCTTCGGAGCCCTGTTCGGCTGGGCGGCCGACCGCTCCGGCCTGCGCTACGGTTCGCTTGTCCTTCTCGCCGCCATCGTCGCCGGACTGGCGGATGCCGTGGAGACCCGCTTTCTTCTGTCGATCACGGAGTCGCTGCGGGAGGGGCAAAGCCCCGGCCCCGCCTTGTCGTGGCTCTTCATTCCGGTGACCGCGAAATTCGGCGGCATCGCGGCCGTGCTTCTGGGTGCGTGGGGCATCATGCGGGGTGCGGCGCCAGGCCGGGTCTGGACGTTTGCGTCCTATGCGGCCCTCCTGGCCGGGGTTGCGACGCTCCTGTTCGGCTTCGGGTGGGCGCCGGGAACTCTGGATGTCGGCACGGCGATCGGAGCCGGATGGCTCGTGATGATCGCCTTTGCCGTGCGGCAGCTTATTCCGCCGCGTCGACCGCGTCTGTGAGCTGCTCCAGCTCCTCGGTCCGCGCCTCGATGTCGCTGACGAGCTTTTCCGCCACGTTGGCTTCCGCGCCGGACGTCCCCAGCGCCTCGCGCGCGGCGAGCCACTTCTCGGCTTCCAGCGCGGCCATGCAGCCGAGCCCGGCGGCCGTGACGGCCTGGCGGTAGGTTTCGTCGCTCACGTCGCCGGCCGCGAACACGCCCGGCACGTTGGTGCGGGTGCTGTCGGGCGCGCTGATGATATAGCCGCCCTCGTTCATCTCCACATGGCCCTGGAAGATCTCGGTCGCGGGCTTGTGGCCGATGGCGATGAACACGCCGTGTGTGGGCAGGATGTGCTCCTCGCCGGTCTTGGCGTTCTTCAGGCGCGCGCCCGTGACGTTGGGCATGGGTTTCAGATCGCCGACGATCTCTTCCAGGGTCGTGTCCCAGAGGACTTCGACATTGTCCTTGCCGAACAGCCGTTCCTGCAGGATCTTCTCCGCGCGCAGGCTGTCGCGCCGGTGGACCAGCGTGACCTTGGAGGCGAGACCTGACAGGTAGAGCGCTTCCTCCACGGCCGTATTGCCGCCGCCGACCACCACGACCTCCTTGCCGCGGTAGAAGAAGCCGTCGCAGGTCGCGCAGGCGGACACGCCGAACCCGCCGAAGGTCTCTTCCGATTCCAGGCCCAGCCACTTGGCCTGCGCGCCGGTGGCGATGATGATGCTGTCCGCCGTATAGGTGGTCCCGCTGTCACCCCTGGCCACGAACGGGTGTCCGCTGAAGTCCACGTCGACGATCATGTCCTCGTAGAACTCCGTGCCGAACTTCAGCGCATGCTCCTTGAACTTCTCCATCAGCTCCGGACCCATGATTTCCGGAAAGCCGGGATAGTTCTCCACGTCGGTGGTGATGGTCAGCTGCCCGCCCGGCTGCAGCCCCGCCACGATGGCGGGCTTCAGCAGGGCGCGTGCGGCATAGACGGCGGCCGTGTAGCCGGCGGGGCCGGAGCCGATGATCAGGACGGGGTGGTGAACGGTCTCGCTCATGATGGTTCCTTTCGGGCGTCGGCCGAGCTGCGGACGCGACGCCGGTCTTCGAAGGGTGAAAGTAAGGCCGGCCCTCCCACGCCGCAAGCCGCGCGCGGTCGCAATGCTGTGAACGGATGGTGTCATGTGGCTTGGTCGTAAAGCTTATCTGCGGCTTGCGCTGGAAAGCCCGCGGACACGCCCCTAGGAATGGCGGCGTGAGCGTCATTTCGGACATAGGGTCGGATACGGATCCGCAGAGCGACCTCGTCCGGCTCGCCTATGCCGTCGCCTTCAAGCCCCATCTCCACCATGTGCTGGCCGAGGCGATCGACCGGCAGCTTGAAGCCCACATAGAAGGCACGATCGATACCGCCGAGCCCGCCCCCTTCGCCGCCGTGCTCGACCATTTCGAGGCGGCTCGCGAGATGATGGAGCGGCGCGGGCGCAAGTGGGACACGGGCGCGGGGTCCCTTCGGGCTCTGGAGACCGACCCGCAGCCGAGTCTCCTGCTGGACATGTCGGGCCGCATCGGGGCCGTGAACGCGGCCGGGGCCGCGCGCCACGGCTGGGTCGCGGGACGCCGCTT
>JBARXH010000224.1:0-12503 GCA_049647245.1 Litorimonas sp. | reverse complement strand
CATGTTCACCCTGATCGCACTCGGGGTTGGCGTCGCCTTTCTCTATTCGCTGATCGCAGTTTTGCTGCCAGGTCTGTTCCCGGCCGCTTTCCGCAATGAAGACGGGCAGGTTGCCGTCTATTTCGAGGCGGCCGCAGTCATCACTACGCTCGTCCTGTTAGGACAGGTGCTCGAACTTCGAGCGCGGAGTCAGACTTCTGGGGCGATCCGCGCCCTTCTGGAGCTGGCCCCGCCGACCGCGCACCGTATCAATGCAGACGGCACCGAGACCGAGATCGCGCTCGAAGAAGTGAAACTTGGCGACCGCTTGCGCGTCAGACCGGGCGAAAAGGTGCCAGTCGATGGTCAGGTGGCCGAAGGACGGTCCAGCGTGGACGAGTCCATGGTCACCGGCGAGCCTATGCCGGTCGCCAAGACGGTCGACGCCAATGTTACCGGCGGCACGGTGAATGCGACCGGTAGTCTTGTCATCGAGGCGACGCGGATCGGCGAGGATACGATACTGTCCCAGATCGTACGCATGGTCGCCGAAGCGCAGCGGTCGCGCGCGCCGATCCAGAAGCTGGTCGATACAGTATCGGCCTATTTTGTACCGGCCGTGCTGGTTATCGCCGTCGTGACATTCATCGTATGGAGTCTATACGGCCCAGAACCGGCCATGGCGTTCGCGACGGTCAACGCGGTCGCCGTCCTGATCATCGCCTGCCCCTGCGCATTGGGCCTCGCCACGCCCATGTCGATCATGGTCGGCACGGGCAAAGGCGCGCAAAACGGTATTCTGATAAAGAACGCCGAAGCGCTGGAAACGATGGAAAAAGTCACGACTGTCGTGGTGGACAAGACCGGCACGCTCACCCAGGGACGCCCCGAGCTGGTCATGGTCGAACCCGTTGCACCCTTTGACGAAACGAACCTGCTTGCCCATGTCGCTGCCGTTGAAAAGGCAAGCGAACATCCGCTGGCCGAGTCCATCGTCCGGGGAGCGGCCGAGCGGGAGATCAAGGCGCTCAACGCGGTCGATTTCCGATCCGTAACGGGCGAAGGGGCCGAGGGTAAAGTCGAGGGTCGGTCCGTCGCCATCGGTAATGACAAGATGATGCGCCGGGTCGGCGCTCAGGATACGGATCTCGCGACGTCCGCCGAGCAGTTCCGGAAGGACGGTCAGACCGTCATGTTCGTCTCCATCGATGGTAAGCCAGCCGGGCTGATCGGCGTCACGGACCCGATCAAGGCCACGACACCAGACGCCATCAATCAGCTGCATCGTAGTGGCTTGAAGGTCGTCATGCTGACCGGCGACAGCGCAGGCACGGCCCATGCCGTGGCGAACAAGATCGGGATTGATGATATCTACGCCGATGTCTCGCCAGAGGACAAGAACCGGATCGTCCGCGAGTTGCAGCAAGCCGGAGAGATCGTCGCCATGGCCGGAGACGGGATCAACGATGCCCCCGCCTTGGCACAGGCAGATGTGGGGATCGCCATGGGGACCGGAACCGATGTCGCCATGGAAAGCGCGGGCGTGACGCTGATCCGCGGCGACATTCTGGGAATTGCGCAGGCCCGCACTCTGAGCCGGGCCACCATGCGCAACATTCGTCAGAACTTGTTCTTCGCCTTCATCTACAACTCCCTGGGTGTCCCGGTCGCAGCGGGCGTACTCTATCCGGCCTTCGGACTGCTGCTCAGCCCGATGATCGCTGCGGCGGCGATGAGCCTGTCATCCGTGTCCGTCATCGCGAACGCCCTGCGTTTGCGTAGTGCGGATTTGTAGGACCACGCCGATGTTCATCCGAATGATTGCACGTCCCCCTCACGCCCTTCGTTCCCTTGGGGCGCTTCTGATAGGCTTGATGCCCCTGTCGGCGATGGCTCAAGACACTGTCTATAGTTTGACCGAACTTGAAGCAACACTGCGTCTGCATCCCAGCCTGGAAGCGTATGCTCTGCGGGCGGATGCCCAACGGGAACGGGCCGAGGCCGAGACCGCCCTGCCCGATCCGGAAGTGACGATGGGTCTGAACAATTTCCCGGTCTTTGATCCCTCCTTCACCGAGTATCTGCCGACTAACAAATCGATCGGCGTGCGGCAGCGCATTCCAAACCTCTCAGGCCGTGAAGCCGCGCGCGATGAAATCCTGGCCAATGCCGGACAGTTGGAGGTGGCTCGCGCGGCCCGCCTGGCCGAACTCCGGGCGGAGATGTTCGGCCAATTGCTCGTGCTCGACAAGGTCGCCGACCAGATCGTTCTCCTCGACGCTCGAAACGCCGAATATGATGAATTGGACGAGGTCTATCTGGCCGAAGTCGATGCGGGCAGCCCGTCCCTGTTCAGGCTCGCAGAAATCGAAGGGGAACGAGCCGATCTAGAGCGGACCCGTGTCGGGCTGGTGTCAGAACGTATCAGCGCGCAGGCGCGTCTTCGCGACCTTCTGGGCACTGTCCCGGATGGAATCGACATTACGCCGGAGCTTGTCGTGTGGAGCGGTCACGCCAATGCGTTTCATGCCGTGCAGGTCGCGCAGGAAAGCGTCGAGATCGCCGATGCGCGCATCGACCGCGCGGAGGCCGCGTTCAAGGCAGATTGGGGCGCACAGGCTACCTATCAGCAACGCGAAAACGGGGCGAACTTCGATGGTGATGATTGGGTCAGCTTCGGAGTCACGCTCAGCGTTCCGCTTTGGTCGGGGCGAAAGCAGGAACCGAGGCTGCGCGCAGCAAAAACCGATCGCTCGGCGGCTCTTACGGATGTCCATGCCGCTGCCCGGTCCGCTTTGTCGCAATATGAGGCGCTGGATGCGCAGCGCAAGGCTGCACAAGAATCGATCCTTGTCCTCGGAGACAGGAAACGCGCCATTGCACAGGTCATGGAAGACCGCTTGGTCGTCTACGAGTCGGGCGCTGGTGGCTATGCCCCCATCATTGACGGCGAGATCGCTCTTCTCACTCTGGACTATCAGATCCGGGCCGAACAGGCGCGGGCCGACATCGCGACCGTTCGCATGAACGGGCTAATCATCATCCCCCTCGATCAAACTGGAGCCCAGCCATGAGCCCGCGACAATTCCTGCCTTGGCTCGCCTTGGGCCTGGTCGCCTGTGGTAATCCGGGCGTTGGTGACAGACCCACGGCTGTCGAGACCGTATCCGCTGACGCGAGCTCCGAAGAGCCGCGCCTTTACACCTGCCCCATGCATCCGCACTATATCAGCGAAGACCCAGACGGCACCTGTCCGATCTGCGGCATGGACCTGGTTCCGGCGGAAACACAATCGGCATCGCTGGGCGATGGCAGCGTTGCCGTCTCACCCGAAATGATCCAGTCGCTGGGCATCCGCACGGCGCCCGCGACCCAGACCGATTTTTCCCGAACACTGCGAGCCTATGGAACCGTCGAAGCCGACGAAAGCCTGCAGACGTCAGAAGCGTCACGCTTGGAAGGCTGGATTTCCGATCTGCGCGTACGCGCCGTCGGCGATCCGGTCCGAAAAGGCCAGCTCCTCTACCGCATCTACAGCCCCGATCTTGTCGGTGCGCAGAAGGATCTGCTCAACTCCCTGCGCATCGGCAATCCGCGCCGGATTGAGGCCGTGCGCCAGCGTCTTCGCTCCCTGGGCATGCAACCCGGCACGATCGACCGGGTCGTGGAATCCGGCGAGACTGTCGAACGTGTGCCGATCTACGCCGAAAGTGCGGGCATCGTGTCAGACATCATGGTCGCAGACGGGGCCTATGTAAAACCTGGGGCCCCTATTCTGGCTCTGCAGGACTTCGGTTCGGTCTGGGTGATCGCCCGTTTGCCAGAAGGCGATCTGCCTCTTGTCCGGTCCGGCCTTCCGGTCCGGTTGAGCTTCCCCAGCGCCCCGGACGCCAATGGTGAAGGCGAAGTTGACTATATCTATCCGACGATCGACCCGGTCACGCGCACGGCGCAGCTCCGCGTCAGCCTGACTAACAGCACGGGATCTCTGCGGCCCGGTGCTTATGCCGATATCGACTTCGAGGTGGAACGAGACGTCAAGCTCTCTGTTCCCGCTCCATCCATTCTTCGTTATGGGACCGGATCCTACGTGGTTGTCAGCCTCGGCGAGGGCCGGTTTGCGGCTCGCCCTGTTATGTCGGGTGAAACCAATGCTGGCCGAACGGCGATCCTTTCCGGGCTGCAGGACGGGGAAAGCGTCGTCATCAACGGACAGTTCCTGCTCGGCAGCGAAGCCAACCTCCGCGAAGGGTTCGCCCGGCTCGGACCGGCCTTGGGTCCGGATACGCCCCTGTCCGATTTGCCCATTGACGGGGACACGCTGGCACAGATTGATCATTTTGTAGACCAGGCGCTGTATTTCCATGAGGCCTTGACCGACGGCTACACGATCGATCCCTATTTTGTGGATCCAGCTCTATCGGTCGTCGAGCCCCTTCGCGCCAGGTTCGGATCGACGCGACTCGGCACGGTTTTGACGGACGTGGACGCCGCCCTGCGAGCTGCGAAAGTCGCGCCGGACGCAAATGCGCTCCGCGCGGCGCTGGCCGCCTTGATGGACGGATTGAAGCCTTTGGTCCTGGACGGCGCGCCAGCGAGCTATGACAATCGCGGCTTGGTGCTGTTTTCCGATGACGCAACAGGGCAACTCTGGCTTCAGCAGTCGGCTACGCCCGCCAATCCTTACGGCGGTGGGGCTGCCACGATCATTCCCTGGCCGGAGCCAATGTCGATGGCGCCTGAGCCAGCCCCTCGGCGCCAACCAGCCGAACCGCATGCGGGGCATCGCCACTAATGTCCGATGTCCAAAACCTTGCCGGACATGATCCGTCAAAAAGCGCCGTTGCGCGCCTGATCGGCTGGTCAGTCGCAAACCCGCTGATCGTGCTGGTTCTCAGCCTCGCCCTCGGCGTCGCGGGCTGGATGGCCGCGCTCGACACACCACTAGACGCCGTGCCGGACCTAACCGACACGCAGGTCATCATCCGGACGGACTTTCCCGGCCAAAGCCCGCAAGTTGTCGAAGACCTCGTCACCTATCCCCTCTCCTCCGCCTTGCTGGGACTGCCGGGAACCGAGGATGTCCGCGCAAGCTCCATGTTCGGAACAAGCTTCGTCACCATTGTCTTTCAGGATGATGTCGATCTCTATTGGGCGCGATCTCGCGTGCTGGAAGCCTTATCGCGTCTCGGGGGCAGTCTTCCCGAAGGGGCTGTGCCGGAAATCGGGCCCGACGCGACCGGTGTGGGCTGGGTCTATCAATATGCCCTCGTGGACCGAACCGGAACGACGGATCTTGCCGATCTCCGGGCGTTGCAGGACTTCTTCGTCAGCTTGGAACTTTCCAGCGTCGAAGGCGTGGCCGAGGTGGCCAGCGTCGGCGGGTTCCAGCGCGAATATCAGGTTCTGGTGGATCCGAACCGATTGCGGGCGTTGGGCGTGAGCCTCGACAAAGTCGCCGACACGATCCGAAAGGCGTCCCTGGAAGTGGGCGGACGCGTCATCGAAAGCGGGGAGACCGAATATGTCTTGAAGACGGATGGTTATGTAACGAATGTAGATCAACTGGCCGATACCGTTGTCTTTGCCGGCGGCGGCGCACCGGTCCGCTTGCGCGATCTTGGCCGTGTCATCGAAGGTCCGGCGCTTCGACGCGGGGTTGTCGAGCTGAACGGCGAAGGCGAAACCGTCGCGGGTATCGTCGTCATGCGCGACGGCGAGAACGCGCTGGAGGTCATCGAGCGGGTAAAGGACCGTCTTGAAGAAGTCAGCCGCGGACTGCCGGACGGCGTCGAGATCGTGACCGTCTATGACCGCGCTCCTCTGATCGAAGGCTCTGTCGATTATCTGCGCCACAAGCTCATCGAGGAAGCGATCGCCGTGGCCCTCGTCATCCTCCTCTTCCTGCTTCACATCCGCGCCTCGCTTGTCGCGTTGATCACTTTGCCCCTCGGCGTCTTGGGGGCGTTCGTCATCATGAACGCACAAGGCGTCACCGCGAACATCATGTCGCTGGGCGGGATCGCCATTGCCATCGGGGCCATGGTGGATGCCTCCATTGTCTTGGTCGAGAACGCTGCCCGAAAACTGTCAGAACATCCCGGCAAACCGAAAGGGGCGCAGCGTCGAGAGGTTCTGCTGGCGGCCGCGCAGGAAGTGGGCCCCGGAATCTTCTTTTCGCTGCTGATCATCACAGTCAGCTTCCTGCCCGTCTTCGCCCTGACCGGGGAGAGCTACCGCCTCTTCAGTCCCCTCGCCTTCACCAAGACCTATGCCATGGCCTTCGCAGCCGCCCTGTCTGTGACTCTGGTCCCGGTTCTCATGCTGCTGCTCATGCGCGGGCGCTTCATCCAAGAACGCAAGCACCCGTTGATGCGCGTGCTGATCTGGCTCTACACGCCTGCCTTGCGCGGCGCTCTGAGATTGAGGTGGTTCGTCGTCCTGATTGCCCTGCTGGCAACAGCCAGTCTGGTCATCCCGCTGCGCAAGCTCGGCACGGAATTCATGCCGGCGCTCTATGAAGGCGAACTCCTCTATATGCCGACGACCCTGCCCGGCGTGTCCGAAACTAAAATGCGGGAATTGCTGGGACAGACCAACCGCATGATCGCTACGGTCCCGGAGGTGGAGCGCGTGTTCGGCAAGGCAGGCCGCGCCGATACGGCGACCGACCCGGCCCCGCTGTCCATGATCGAGACTTGGATCCAGCTCAAGCCGAAGAACGAATGGCGGCCCGGCATAGATGCCGAGGGCATCATCGCCGAACTGGACAGCCGCCTGCAGATCCCGGGCTTGGTCAATAGCTGGGGCTATCCCATCAAGATCCGCATGGACATGGTCAGCACGGGTGTCCGGACACCGATCGGAGTCAAGATCACAGGGGATGAGCTGTCCACGCTCGAAAGGCTTTCCCGCGAGGCTGAGACAATTATCGCCGACATTCTAGGAACACGCTCGGCCTTTGCAGACCGTGTGCTGGGCGGAAAGTATCTCGAAATCATCCCCAACCGGGAAGCCTTGGCCCGCCGGGGCATTTCCATGGCGGCCTTCCAGTCGGTCGTACGCACAGCTCTGGGGGGGCAGGTCCTGAGCCAAAGCGTTCAGGGACGGGAACGCTACGACATTCTGCTCCGCTACGCGCCGGAATACCGAAACAGCCCCGATGCTATAGGCATGGCGCTTGTTCCCGCGCCAAGTGGTGCTGTTGTAACACTCTCTGATGTGGCCACCATTCGTTTCGCCGAAGGCCCGCCGATGATCCGGTCGGAGAATGCGCGACTGACAGGATGGGTCTTCGTGGACTTCGAAAACCGCGATCTGGGCGGATATGTCCAAGACCTGAGACAAACTCTGGCAAGCGATCTTGCGCTTCCACCCGGATATGCCGTGGCGATTTCCGGTCAGTATGAACAGTTGGAGGAAGCGAGGGACCGGCTGAGCCTGGCGATACCCGCTGCCATCGCCCTCGTCTTCCTATTGCTGATGCTCCATTTCGGACGGCTCGACCGGACCCTCATTGTCATGCTGTCCGTACCCTTCGGATTGATCGGCGGTCTGTGGGCGGTCTGGCTCGCAGGATACAACCTGTCCGTCGCCGTGGCTGTTGGTTTTATCGCGCTCGGCGGTATTGCCGTGGAGACGGCCGTCATCATGCTGCTCTACATCGACAGCGAGGTCCGCACGCGGATGCCCGAAGACCGGGATGCCTTACGCGAAGCCGTTATCATTGGCGCTGTTCAGCGCCTTCGCCCAAAACTGATGACCGTCATCACCATCTTCGCTGGCCTTGCACCCGTATTCCTGACGGACGGGCTCGGCGCAGACGTGATGCGACGCATCGCCCTGCCCATGGTCGGTGGCATGGCCTCGACCCTCATACTCGTTCTTTTTGTCGTTCCGGCCGTCTACCTGATTTGGGTCGGCCGAACACTTCCCCAACGTCACAGCATCAAAGGAGACACTTCGTGACTTACAAACTACTGACCCTTCCAGCGGCTCTGCTATTGGTATCCTGCGGAGCAAGCGATGCCCCGTCGACCCTACAAGAGCCAAGCTCTGAAACGCATGTGCAGATGGATCATGAGGGCATAGTGGGTGCAATGCCTGTCGAGACAAAGTCGAACCCAGAACAGCCTGTTGGCGACTCGGGCACGACGACAGGTATTATTCGGTCGATCAGCGAGAACGGCGATTTCCTAACGATAGACCATGCTGAGATTGAAGGTGTCGGCATGGGTGCAATGACGATGGGCTTTGAAGCCTTATCGAATGTAGACTTATCAGGTTTCGGTGTTGAGGATCGTGTCGCATTTTCTGTCAAGCGAGGGCGGGACGGTTCTTACCGCATCACCGCAATTTGCGAGACTTCAGGAAACGACAAAAGCTGTCTCCTTCAGTAAGATCAAGCCTGTCTGTGAAACGAATGCTTGCTGGACAGGCTTGGTCTTATCCAATCACTGTGAATGAAATTGGTTTTGGACAGTTGGGGCTCTGGGCGGGTTTCGAGACAGTTCACAAAACAACAATTTGATGTCCCAAACCGCTGCTGTGCCACAGGATCACTGTGCCACTTCAGGAGCTTATCGTGTGCTACAAAACCTGTTTGACCTCCATCTATGGTATTGTTAAATATAGGATTATGAAGCGGGCACCGTGCCTCTTCTGGGCACCATTGGTTCTTTTCATACCCTCTCAGATCACCCTTCCCAAACCGCATGTTCGGCGGCGGGTTCTTCCATGTCTTGAACCGACTGAAACCGGTCGTGGACGAACCAGGCGATCGCAAGTCGTCGCGAACCGGGCGGGTTTCGGCTGCTATAGAATGTGGGATATCGGATTTCGCTCCTTAAACGACTTTGAACGTATATAGGGCCTTGGGCTTGGCACCAAAGGATTCGGTTTGACGATGGAGACGACAACACAGGTGGGTGCGACCTACGAAACACCGGATCTGACGACCTGCGACCGGGAGCCGATCCACATTCCGGGGCGGGTGCAGTCGTTCGGGGCGCTGATCGCGCTGACGCCCGACTGGCTGATCGCGCGCGCCTCGGAGAACGTGTCGGACATGCTGGGCCTGACGGACAACGACCATCTGGGCCGGGAGATTTCCGAGCTGTTCTGCGACGAGGCGGTGCACCGCCTGCGCGGACGGTTGCAGATGCTGGGCCATCAGGATGCTGTGGAACGCCTGTTCGGCGTTGACCTGCGCGGCAACGGCGCGCGCTTCGACGTGGCGCTGCACCTGTCCGGCCAGGCCATCGTTGTGGAGATCGAACCGTCTGGCGAGGCGATCGACAACGATTATGTCGGCTATGTCCGGCCCATGATCGACCGCATCCGCAAGGCGAGCACGGTGGACGAACTTTGCCAGGTCGCCTCTCGGCAGGTGAAGGCGTTGGTCGGGTTCGACCGGGTCATGGTCTACCAGTTCGCCGAAGACGGCTCCGGCCACGTCATCGCGGAGACGCGCGAGCCGCACATGGAAAGCTTCGCGAAGCTCCGCTACCCGGCCTCCGATATCCCCAAACAGGCCCGCGCGCTCTACAAGCGCAGCCTTCTGCGCATCATTTCCGACGTCTCCGACACGGGTCAGGAAATCCACCCCGTTCTGGACAGCAAGGGCCAGCCGCTGGACCTGTCCCTGTCCTCCACCCGGGCCGTCTCCCCCATCCACCTGGAGTATCTAAGCAATATGGGCGTGGCGGCGTCCATGTCGATTTCCATCATCGTGCGCGGCGAATTGTGGGGCCTGATCGCCTGCCACCATGAAAGCCCGCGCGTGCTGCCCTACGAGGTGCGCAGCGCCGCCGAACTTTTCGCGCAGCTCTTCGCCTTCGTGCTGGCGGAGACCGAAGCCGACCAGACGCGCCAGGACGACCTGCAGGGCCGGGTCCTGCACGACCGCATCATGGCGGAGCTGGCCGACGGGGGCAGCGTCGCCGACAATTTCGACAGTTTCGCGCGCACCATCGGCTCGGTCATGCCCTATTCCGGGATCGTGAGCTGGACGGACGGGCAGTTCCAGCAACGCGGCAAGACGCCCACGCGGGAGCAGTTCCTGGCGCTCGCGCGCTTTCTCAACACGACGGCCGTGTCCGAGGTCTATGCCACGGACCGGCTGTCGTCGGTCTTCCCGGCCGCCGAAGACTATACCGACATCGCATCCGGCATCCTCGCCCTGCCCGTCTCGCGTAAGCCGCGCGACTACATCGTCCTGTTCCGGGAAGAGTATGTCCGCGAGGTCGACTGGGCCGGAAACCCGGACAAGCCCGTCGAGGTCGGCCCCAATGGCGTCCGCCTGACCCCGCGCAAGAGTTTCGAGGCGTGGACCCAGACGGTGCACGGCCGGTCGCGCCCCTGGACGACGCAGGAGCTGCACGCGGCCGAAGCCCTGCGCGTCACCCTGCTGGAGGTCGTTCTTCGCATGACCGACAATGCGGTGCGAGAGCGCGCCAAGTCCCAGGAACATCAGGAGCTGCTGATCGCGGAACTGAACCACCGCGTCCGGAACATTCTCAACCTGATCCGCGGCCTGATCAACCAGTCGTCCGACGCCTCCAGCGTCGCAGAGTTCACCCAGGTCATCGGCGGGCGCATTCACGCACTCGCCCGCGCCCACGACCAGATCACGGACGAGAACTGGGCGCCAGCCTCCGCCTACGAACTGATCGAAACCGAAGTCACCGCCTATCTCGAAGGCAAGGCCGACCGGGTCGCCGTGTCCGGCACGGACGCCATGCTGCACCCCAACGCCTACACCACGCTGGCGCTCGTGATCCACGAGATGGTGACCAATGCGGTCAAATACGGCGCGCTCAGCAACGACCATGGCCGGATCGAGATCGAGATGTCGCAGAGCGACGGCGGCGCGCTCGTGATCCACTGGCGCGAGTCCGGCGGTCCTCCCGTCACCGCTCCGACTCGCCGTGGGTTCGGCACCACGATCACGGAGCGGTCGATCGAGTATGAACTGAACGGCCAGTCAGAGATCCAGTTCGAGGTGACGGGCGTCAAGGCGCGCTTCTTCCTGCCGCCGGATGCCGTGTCCGCCTTCACCACGATCGGCGATGCGAAACGCCCGTCAGCCCCGGCTGACGACACGAAGACGGTGGGTCTGAGCGGCAACGTGCTGGTGGTAGAGGACAATATGGTCATCGCCCTGGACGCGGAAGATCTGCTGCTGGATCTGGGCGCGGCCCATGTGGTCACGGCCGCCAGCACGGCCAGCGCGCTCGACCATGTGGACCGGACCGTGTTCGAGTTCGCGCTGCTGGACGTCAATCTGGGCGCGGAGACCAGCGAACGGGTCGCCGACCGGCTGGTCGAGCTGGGCGTGCCCTTCGCCTTCGCCACCGGCTATGGCGACCGCACGTCCCTGTCCGACAAGTTCCAGGGCCGGGCCTTCCTGCGAAAACCCTACAACCGAGAGACCATCGCCGCCGCGATCGAGGCCTCGCGCGGCTGAGGCCCGATCGTCCCCTGTCATTCGTCTCCCGCATGGAACACGCCGTCCTCGCGCAATCCAAAGGCATGGGCGAAGACCTCCGGGTTGAAATATTCCCGGAACAGCTCGATCCGGCCCTCCGGGTCGACGTGGAACAAGCCGAGATATCTCTGATCGTACGTCCGTCCCGTCGGAATGATGGCGGATACCCCTCTGTACTCGGCCACGACGATCTGCGGGTCTACCGTGGGATAGAAGCGCAGTTCCGAGGTGAAGTCCGCCTTGCCTGCATTGTCCGGCCAACCGGCATATTGCCGGATCAGCGCATCCCGCCCAACGACTTCGCTGGGGAAATCGACACCATGCGGCGTATAGGGCATATGCTGGACGGCGTCCTCGGCCCACACGCCGTTGACCCGGTCCATATCCTTGTCCTCCAGACCTGTCAGGAAGTCCCAAACTGTTTGCTGGGCGCGTTGGCGCTGAATCCAGGCGGCGGGGTTGGTCCGTGCTTTTTCCGTGGCCGGGCCGAACACGTCGCGTGACCCTGTTTCATCTTCGACGGTGAAGGTCATGGCGGTGATCTTCCAGGCGTCATCCACGGGATCGCGTTCCAGACCGTAGTCGTAGCGTCCGTCCACGCGCCACATTTCCCCTTCCACCCAGTGGCTTGCCGACACGTCGGCCGTTGCGCTTGCCGTGTCGCCGGAGAGCACGACGTGCACGTCGGACAGGTCATGGCGCGTCCGGTCGAAACCCGGCAGGACGGAAGCCCATTCCGTCATCAGCGCCTGCGGGCTCTTCAAGGTCGCAGGCTCGCCGCTCAGGCTGGAATAGTCCACCATGACATCGTCGTCATAGAGCTTGGCGAGGCTTTCGAAATTATGCGTGTCGGCGAACGTGCCGACCGACTCCACGATGGTGGCGATGGCCGCCCGGTCGGCGGCCGGGGTCGCGGCGAGCGCGGGGATGGCTGGCGCAAGGGCGGCGGTCATGACGAGAATTCCTTTGAACATATCGATATCTCCGGGGATTGGGCGTGAGGGCCGCTCCCGCCAAGCGTGGGCGGGAGAGCCGT
>JBARXH010000223.1:0-2438 GCA_049647245.1 Litorimonas sp. | reverse complement strand
GCGCCGGGGCTGCGGCGGCGATGCGGGACAGCAGATCCTGACGATCTATGGGACAGGCTCCGAAGGACGGCTGATGGACGGCAACGTCACGGCCCGGATGGGCCGCTGGATCGGACGGCACTGCCCGCCCGGCTTCGACGGTGCGTCGGCCCTGGCCTACGACACGCCCTTCGCCCATTACGACATGACCCGAATGATGCGTCATCCCGGCCCGGACGGGCGCAGTGCGGAAGACCGGCTGCTGGGGCGCGGATGATCAGCCTTTCGATGCGCATCCCCTTATGCGCAATATAGCTTGCCCCCGTCCCGTCCACGCTGGCAATCGGACAGGGACGCAAGGGCCGCGATAGACGGTCCGTCCGAGATCAGGGAGAGACGAGATGGCGGCACGCGCCTGGCAGACCATTCACGACGCGCTGGGGGCCGTCCCGCCGGACTATGACGACACGCCGCTGGGCGGCCATCTGGAACGACACGCCGCAAACCGCCCGGATGCGGTCGCCATGCGCTTCATGCAGGCCGCCATGAGCTATGGCGAGCTGGACCGGGCCGCCAACCGCCTTGCCAATGCGCTGTCCGGCCTGGGCGTGGGGCGCGGCGACGTGGTCGGGCTGCACATGCCCAACATTCCGCAATATGTCATCGCGGTGGCGGCCGTATCCAAGCTGGGCGCGGCCGGGTCGGGCGTGTCGCCGCTGCTCGCCCCGCCGGAGCTGGTCCACCAGATCGACGACGCAGGCATCAGCGTGCTGATCAGCCTGTCGGACTTCGCCCCGGCCCTGGCGGCCATGCCGCGCGTGCCTGACGGTCTGCGGCACGTGATCAGCACGGGCGCGGGCGATACGCTGGGTGCGCCGGACGTGGCCCCGCTCGACCTGCCGGGCACGGCGGGCCACACCTGGCAGGGCCTGACCTCCGGCGCATCGGACGTCTTCGCACAGGTCGAGGTGGACCCGGGCGACACCTTCATGATCCAGTATACGGGCGGCACGACGGGCAAGCCCAAGGGCGCGGAGATCAGCCACCGCAACGTCATGCACAATCCGCGCATGGTCGAGGCGCTGGACCCCGACTACGAGATGTATGCGGAGCGCTACGCGTCCGCCTTCCCCTTCTTCCATATTGCCGGTTTCTCGATGATCTGCGGCATGATGATCTACGGCGCGGAACTGCGCCTGCTGCCCAACCCGCGCGACGTGGACCATTTCGTCGAGGTGCTGCAGAGCCACCCGCCGACCATTCTGGCGGGCGTGCCCGCACTCTACGACATGCTGCTGGCCCATCCGGGCTTCAAGGAGGTGGACTGGTCGCGCCTGAAGATCGCCAAGTCGGGCGCTGCGCCGCTGACGCGCACCACCTACGACAATCTTTCCGCCGTGATCGGCGAGAACAAGATCAGCGACGTGTTCGGCATGACCGAGACCGGCCCCTGCCACGTCGCCCACCCGATCAGCCGCTACAAGCTGGGCAGCGTCGGCGTGCCCATGCCGGGAACCGACCTGAAGATCATGGACGTGGAAACCGGGACCCGGGAAATGCCCGCCGGAGAACCGGGCGAGATCGCCACGACGGGCCCGCAGGTCATGAAGGGCTATCTCGGACTGCCGGAGGAGAGCGCCCGCGCCATCCGGGAGATCGACGGCGCGCGCTACATGTTCACCGGCGATGTCGGCTATCTGGACGCGGACGGCTACGTCTTCCTCTGCGACCGGGCCAAGGACATGCTGGTCGTCGGCGGCTTTAAGGTCTTCTCCGTCGAGGTCGAGGACAAGCTCAAAGCCCATCCGGACGTGGCGGAGTCCGCCGTCGTCGGCGCGCCGGACGAGAAGCGGCCGGGCAACGATATCGTTCATCTCTTCGTCCAGCGCGCGCCGGACAGCGAAGGCTCCGACGCGGACGCGGAAAGCCGCCTGCGCGACTGGATCCGTGCCAACATGGCCGCCTACAAGGTGCCCAAGCATTTCCACTTCCTCGACGCCATCCCGCTGACCCCGGTCGGCAAGATCGACAAGAAGGCGATGCGGGCGCAGGTGACGGGGTGATGGATCCGACGCGCGCCGTGGTCATCCTCGGCGCGCTGGCCGAGGCCATCGCCGCGCCGTTGCGCGCGGCCCTGCCCGGCCTCGACGTGCGCATCGGGGGCGACGTGCCGGAACCACCCTATGCCGTGATCGCCTTCTCGCCGGGCGGGGCGTTGGCTCGCTACCCGGACGCGGCGTGGATCCATGTGGCCGGAGCCGGGGCCAACGGCGTGCTCGAGGCCTTGCACGAAAATGGCCTCGCGCCCCCGCCGCTCATTACACGCACGGTCGGGCGCATGGGGCGGCAGATCGGGGAGTATGTGCTCTCCTACTGGCTGGCCGACGTTCAGAAACATGCGGAGCGCCGCCGCCTTCAGCGGGATCGGAACTGGGATGTGGCGGCCGGCACGCCCGGCC
>JBARXH010000222.1:0-9115 GCA_049647245.1 Litorimonas sp. | reverse complement strand
GTGCGCAAGCGGGCGCGCGACGCCGGGCTCGACCTGTCCGCCGCGACGCCAACGGGCCGGGACGGCAATGTCACCCAGGCCGATCTCGACGCGCTCGAGACAGCCCTCGCCACGCCCGCCGTGCCGGACCCGGTCGAGGGCGAAACCCGGCTGAAGGTCATCGGCCTGCGCCGCAAGATCGCGCAGAGCATGTCCGTGTCCAAGCGGACCATCGCCCACTTCACCTATGTGGACGAG
Source organism: Litorimonas sp. (assembly GCA_049647245.1). GTDB lineage: Bacteria > Pseudomonadota > Alphaproteobacteria > Caulobacterales > Maricaulaceae > Litorimonas. Next base: position 8,878 of record JBARXH010000222.1, on the reverse strand, counting down.
ATCGACGTCACCGAGCTGGAAGCGCTGCGCAAGCGCACCAACGCCAAGACGGCGGGCACGGACCGGCCGAAGCTGACCGTCCTGCCTTTCATCATTCGCGCGCTGGCGCAGACCCTGGCCGACTGGCCGCAGTTCAACGCCCACTATATGGACGGCAGCGAAGGCTACCCCGGCGGCCACATCGCGCAGTTCGCGGACCTCAATCTCGGCATCGCGACGCAGACAGACAATGGCCTGGTCGTGCCGGTCATCCAGTCCGCGCAGAGCCTGTCCATCTGGCAGCTGGCGGACGAGATCGCCCGGCTTGCGAACGGCGCGCGGGACAACCAGCTGGGTCCGGCCGACTTCCAGGGCGCGACCACCACCCTGACCTCGCTCGGCCCGCTGGGCGGGATCGTGACCACGCCGGTGGTGAACAAGCCGGAAGTCGCCATCTTCGGCCCCAACAAGATCCGGCCCAAACTGGAGATGCGGGACGAAAACGTCGTTGAGCGCCTCGTCATGAATTTCAGCGTCTCGTGCGACCACCGCGTCATCGACGGCTACGACGCCGCCCAGATGATCCAGGACCTGAAGCGCCGCCTGCAGGACCCGATGGAGCTGTTCCTGCTCTGAAGATCGCGTAGCATGTGCATTCACGAATTTTGGCCAACATGACAGCCGATTTCTGGTAGCAGAACGCATGACACAGACACTCATCAATCCGGCCAGCCTTTTCGACGGCGCGGCGTTCTCTATGTCACAGGCCGTCCTCGATCATGGATCGGGTCTGCTCTTCGCCTCCGGCCAGGTCGACTGGGACCTCGACCACCAGACATCGAGCGATACGGTCGAAGGACAGCTGCGCAGTGCGCTGGCGAACCTGCGCACCGTTCTGGAAGACGGCGGATGCAAACCACACGATCTGCTACACGTCCGCCTCTACATACGCGGCGAGTTCGGCGATCATACCGAGGCTGCAGCCGGCGTTCTCGTCGAATGGTTGGCCGGGGCACGCCCCGCTCTGACCGGGATTGGCGTGGCTTCACTGGCGAGTCCGGAGACCCTCGTCGAGGTCGAAGCGATCGCTCGGAAGCCCGACTAGGGCGCCCTCCTCTTTGCTGGAAACAGGGCTTGCCGCCCGCCCGGCTCTTGCCTATATCGCGCGCCTTGCCGTGGTGAGGTAGCTCAGCTGGTTAGAGCGCAGGACTCATAATCCTGAGGTCGAGAGTTCAAGTCTCTCTCTCACTACGGCACGATTTTCTCCCTATTCACCGTATCGCCATGATTACGTGGTCTCTTGCCCGCAGGCATGTCCGTGTTTCGGAACGACACGGTTTGCCATTTGCGGCGTTGGCACCGCATTGATACGGGCGCTCCCGGGGCACCTCGCGTCAGCAATGAAGGGGCGGATACACATGTGTGGAATCGTTGGAATCATCAGCCAGGGCGGCGGCCAGAACGGCGTCACCGAACGCCTGGTCTCCGGCCTGAAGCGCCTCGAATATCGGGGCTACGACAGTGCCGGTGTCGCGGTGATGCGGGACGGCAAGGTCGTGCGGCGCCGCGCCGAAGGCAAGATCGCGAACCTGCAGGCCGTGCTGGACGAGACCCCCATCGACGGAGAGGCCGGCATCGCGCACACGCGCTGGGCCACGCACGGCGCGCCCAGCGTCGCCAACGCCCATCCCCACACGGCCGGCCGCGTCACGGTGGTCCATAACGGCATCATCGAGAACTATGCCGAGCTGCGCGATGCCCTGCCCGGCCGCACCTTCGAATCCGAGACCGACACGGAGGTCGCCGCCCACGTGATCGACGCGGCGCTGGAACGGGGCCTGTCCCCGCGCGAGGCCGTGGCGGACGCCGTCGCGAAGTTCCGCGGCGCCTATGCGCTGGGCGTGATGATCGACGGGATCGAGAACGAGATGTTCTGCGCGCGCCACGGCTCCCCACTGGCCGTCGGGCTGGGCGACGGGGAGATGTATCTGGGATCAGACGCCATGGCGCTGGCCCCGCTGACCAACCGGCTGATCTATCTCGAGGAAGGCGACTGGGCCGTGCTGGGCCGGAACGGCGTGGAGATCCATGACCGGAACGGCGCGCGCGTGGACCGGCCCGTCACGGAAGTGGCCGCCACCCAGGACGTGGCCGACAAGGGGCAATATCCGCACTACATGCTCAAGGAGATCCACGAGCAGCCCGAAACCCTCGCCCGGACCCTGTCGCACTATCTCGATCTCGGACGCTTGAGCGTGGAGATGCCGGACGGGCTGGACTTCACGGGGATCGACCGGGTCGTCATCGTCGCCTGCGGCACGGCCTTCTATGCCGGAATGCTGGGCAAATACCTGTTCGAGCAGGTGGCAGGCATCGCGACCGAGATCGATATCGCGTCGGAATTCCGCTACCGCAGCCCCGTGCTCACCCCCGGCAGCCTGATGATCGTCGTCTCGCAGTCCGGGGAAACGGCCGATACGCTCGCCGCCCTGCGCTACGCCAAGGACGCGGGATTGAAGACGGCGGCGCTGGTCAACGTGATGACCTCGACCATGGCGCGCGAAGCCGACACGGCCATGCCGATCAAGGCCGGTCCGGAAATCGGCGTGGCTTCGACCAAGGCCTTCACCTCCCAGGCGACGGCCCTCGCCGCGTTGGCCGTCGGCGCGGCGCTGCAACAGGGCCGCATCGACGCGGACGCCGCCAGCGCTCACTGCCGCGACCTTGCCGCCCTGACCGCGCGCGTCGCCGAAGCCCTGAACGAGAGCGACGCCATCGAAGCCGTCGCCCGGACCCTGACGGAGGCGAAGTCGGTCTTCTTCCTCGGGCGCGGGCCGCTCGTGCCGATCGCACTGGAAGGGGCGCTGAAGCTCAAGGAGATCTCCTACATCCACGCGGAAGGCTACGCGGCTGGGGAGTTGAAGCACGGCCCCATCGCCCTGATCGAGGACGGCACGCCCGTCATCGTCGTCGCGCCGGACGACGCGCTCTACGAGAAGACCGTCTCCAACCTGCAGGAAGTCGCTGCACGCGGCGCGCGGGTGGTGCTGTTCACGGACCCGATCGGGGCGAAAGCCGCCTCGGGCCTGTCGGACACGATCGTCACCCTGCCAGAGGTGTCGGACCTGACCGCCCCGATCGTGCAGGTCATCGGCCAGCAACTGCTCGCCTATCACACGGCGGTCGCGCTCGGAACGGATGTGGACCAGCCGCGCAACCTCGCCAAATCGGTGACGGTGGAATAGCTTAGACGCTGCGGAAACGCGCCCGGTCGAAGACGCGCAGGACCTGATCAAGCTCCTGCCCGCGTTTCAGGATCAATCCGCCGGGCGCGACGACCGAGAACTGGCCCTGACGGTTGCGCAGGGCGGGTACCTTCTCGATGCGGTAGAGCGGGTGTTCAGACGCCTTGCGGAACACGGAGAACACGCAGCGGTCCGGCAGGAAGTCGATGGCATAGTCCTTCCAGTCGCCCTTGGCGACCATCTGGCCATAGACATTCAGGATGCGCGACAGCTCCTGGCGGTCGAAGCTGACCTGGGAGGCGGCCTTGTGGCCATTTCCGATCCGGACGACTTTGCTCATTGGGCGAACCTTAGCGCGAGCAGGGCACGGATGGCAAAGCCTTCGGTGAATCCCGGTCCGGACGCGCCGACTGCGTTGCCTTTGTATGGCCTTATTTCGGTCACGGATGGGGCGTGTTCCGAACCGAAGAGAGACATGTCGAGAGAGCGGGGCGGACCAGCCTGGTTTTTTTCAGCCCCCCAGCCCCCAAGCTGGAAAGCTTTCGCCCTCTCGGCACCTTTTCCCTTTTACAGCGCCTTACGGCTCCAGACGCGCCGCGCCGATCACGGCGGCGGTCTCGGGATGGTGCGCCAGCACGGCCAGACCTGTTCCGGCCCGGAGGCCGCAGACGGTGTCTCCCGTCCAGTCGCGGTAATCCACGCCGGTCACGACATTGGCGACGCCCAGTTCGCGCCCGCCATTCTCGCCGCGCTTGACCTTCACCGTCTGAAGACCGGGCTTGTAGGTGACGAGGGCCAGCTTGGCTCCGGCGGGCAGCTTGCCGCTCAGGCACAGCTCCCCGCTTTCGCGGTGCAGCATCACGGATTGCGGAACGGAGGCCCCGTCCAGCAGGGGTCCGGTCAGGCGCGATCCATGGGTCCGTCCGCTGGCGACCAGCATGGGTGTGTAGACGCCCGAGTCGAGCGCCGCGTCATAGTCCCGCTGCCGCTGGGTGAAGGCGGGATCGCCGAACGTGTCCGCCCATCCGAGATAGTCCCAGTAGGTCACGCCGTAGGTCAGGGCGAGCGTGTCCGCATCCTCATGGTCCAGCTTCGCCACGGCGGCGTTGGCCGGCGGGCAGGACGAACAGCCCTGCGAGGAGAAGAGCTCCACCACGCGGGTGGGCTGGGAAATCATCTCCGCCGAAGCGGGCGCGGCGAACAGGCTGGCACAGCCGAGCAGCACGGCGGCGGCAGGCGTCCTTCTTGTGGCGGGTCGTGTCATGGCCTCCACTTAGGGGGCGGCCGATGAACGTGCCAATAAGGGCCGCATCACGTTGCAGTGAACGCACCGCGTCCGCTCGCGCGGGCCTGGAGCGAGCGCCCTAGAGCGAGGGAATGGGCGCCTTGTCGGGCTTGCCGTCGCCGTCCATGTCCGGATCGCCGTCCGCCGACAGCAGCACGGCGATCCATCGCGTCGTGGGGAACTGCGCCAGCACGATCATCAGGATCACGGTCATGGGCGCGGACAGGAAGGCGCCTACCCCGCCCCAGAGCGCGCCCCAGACCGTCAGGCTGAGCACAACGACGAGCGCGCTCATGTTCATGCTGTCGCCCATCATCTTGGGCTGGAGCGTGTTGGCGACGACGAATTGCGCGCCGAACAGCACCCCGCCCAGTATGGCGACGCGGGCCAGGCTGTCGAACTGCACCAGCCCGAACAGGACCGGCAGGGCCACGGCGGCTAAACCGCCGACGATGGGGATGTAGTTCAGGATGAAGATCACCAGGGCCCAGAAGAGCGCATTGTCGAGGCCCAGCGCCACCATGGCGATGTAGGAGATCACCGTCTGGATCAGCGAGACGAGCGTCTGAACGCCGATATACTGCTCGATGGAATGGCGGATGGAGGAGCCGATCCGCGTCGCCCGGTCACGCCGGGTCTTGTCTGGGAAGAGATTGTCCATCTTGGCCGGGAAACCGGCCTGCGCCACGAACAGGAACACGACGTAGATGGCGATTAGCAGGAAGTCCGACAGCACGCCCTGGATGGTCTGGGCGAAACCACCCAGCGCGCTTTGCAGGGCACTGGTGATGCCGAAGCGCTGGTTGATGGCGCTGTAGGACAGGTCCTGGCCCGTGATCCCGCCGAGCCAGGCGAAGATCTCGTTGATGCGCGCCCCGTAGCGCGGCGCCTGGTCCACCACGTCGCCCACCGTGTCGGCCACGACGACGATCAGCCCGACCAGCGCGGCGACCGTCACGATGATCGCCACGAACAGCGCGAAGCCGTAGGGGATGCGCGGCGACAGATCGTCGATCCAGCGCGCGAACGCATCGATCGCCAGCCAGAAGAAGACGGCCAGCGCGAACGGCGCGACCAGGTCCCGCGTGACGTAGAGCGTCCAGAAGAGCGCGATGGCCGCGATCAGCAGCAGCGAGGATCGGATCGTCGTATCGGACGGCATGCGGGTCTCCCTTTGTTCCGGACCATATTGCATTGTCCCGCCGCGACCCATACGAAATTCGCGATATGGCAGACTTTTCCAAAATGCTCGGCACGGACCGGACCTCCCGTGAGCCGACCCCGAACACGATCTTCATCGGCACCGACACGGACGGGGTGCGGCAGGAACTGCGCCTCGACAAGGCCAACCGCCACGGGCTGGTCGCGGGCGCGACCGGCACGGGCAAGACGGTGACGCTGCAAATCCTGACCGAAGGCTTCTCATCCAACGGCGTGCCGGTCTTCGCCGCCGACGTGAAGGGCGATCTGTCCGGCATCAGCCAATCCGGGTCGGAGCGCCACAAGCTGCACGACAAGCTGATCTCCCGCGCCGGCAAGATCGGCCTGGACGACTACCGCTACGCTGCCTTCCCGACCATCTTCTGGGACCTGTATGGCCGCCAGGGCCACCCGGTCCGCACCACCATTTCCGAGATGGGACCTGTTCTGCTGTCACGCCTGATGGGGCTAACGGAGACGCAGGAAGGCATCATGACCATCGCGTTCGAATATGCGGACGATCACTCCATGTTGCTGCTGGACCTGAAGGACCTGAACGCGCTGCTGAACCATCTGGCGGAGAACCGCGAGGCGGTCAGCCGCGAATACGGCAATGTGACGGGCCAGAGCGTGGCCGCCATCCGCCGCGACCTGCTGACGCTGGAGCGGGCGGGCGCGGAGGAGTTCTTCGGCGAACCCGCGCTGGACCTGGAGGATTTCATGCGCGTGGACGAGGACGGGCGCGGCTTCGTCAACATCCTCGCCGCGGACGAGCTGATCAACAGCCCCGGCCTCTACGCGACCTTCCTGCTGTGGCTGCTGTCCGAGCTGTTCGAGGAGCTCCCCGAAGTGGGCAATCCGGACAAGCCCAAGATGGTCTTCTTCTTCGACGAAGCGCACCTGCTGTTCGACGACGCGCCCAAGCCGCTGGTGCAGAAGATCGAGCAGGTGGCCCGCCTGATCCGGTCCAAGGGCGTGGGCGTGTTCTTCGTCACGCAGAACCCGATGGACATCCCAGACAGCGTGCTGGGCCAGCTGGGCAACCGCATCCAGCACGCGCTGCGCGCCTACACGCCGCGCGAACAGCGCGCCGTCCGGGCGGCCGCGTCCTCCTTCCGGCCCAACCCGGCCTTCGACACGGAAGAGGTCATCACCGATCTGGGCGTGGGCGAAGCGCTTGTGTCCCTGCTCAACGAGCGCGGCGCGCCGGATGTCGTCGGGCGCACCCTGATCCGTCCACCCAGCTCCCGCCTCGGTCCCGCCACCAAGACCGAGCGCCGCTCGGTGCAGTCCGACAGCCCGGTCGGCGGCAAGTATGACGACGCCGTGGACCGCGAGAGCGCCTACGAGGTGCTGGAAGCGCGCGCGGAGAAACGCGCCCGGGACGCCGAGGCCGAGGCCGTGCGCGCGGAGCGCGAAAAGGCGAAGGCTGAGCGAGAGAAGGACAAGGCCGCCAAGAGCCGCAAAACGTCGTCGCGCCGACGGTCGGCCTCATCCCCCGACAACGTCATCATGAAGGAAATCACGCGCGCCCTGAGAAACGAAGGCCGCCTCATCATGCGCCGCGCCATGCGCAACGCCGTCCGCGGCGTGCTGGGCGGGATGACGCGACGGTAGGGGATGAGCATTTGAGTTGGATAGGCTTGTTAGTCGGGCTGGCAGCCACGACAGCTTTTTTTATCTATCGTTTGGTTATCAAATGTCAGCCTACCGGCCTGCGATTGCTGATGCTAATGGCTGGATCAGTTGGAAGCCAGGTCTGGCATCCTATGCGTTCGGCATAGTCTGCGCCGCGATTTTCATATTCTTCTTCCGTTTTTTCGTGGAGTCTTTGATTGGTGGACTGTCGGAAGACAGAATTTTTATCATCATCGTCGCACCGCTTTTAATGACGCTCATGCTCTACGGCTGCGGCCTGGTGTTTTTGACAAGACTTCAGGCATCAGAGCAGGGAGTTCGGTATCGTGGTCCCCGAGGCTGGGTTGAATTTGGGTGGGACGAAATCCAAGGAATCGAAGACTTCTTCGGGACGCCTTCGCTGCGAATTGTAAGTGGAGGAACATTTCACTTTTGGCCCTTTGGCTATGGCGCAGCCGAAGTCACTTCGCTGTTCCGGGAACGCGGCAAGTTCGTGTTACTGTAATGCTGACCCGCTTCGCGCCCTCCCCCACGGGCTTGCTCCATCTCGGTCACGCCTACGCGGCGGAACGGGCCTTCTCGTTCGGACCCTGCCTGTTGCGCATCGAGGACATCGACACGACGCGGTCTCGGCCCGAACTCACGGCGGCGATCTTCGAGGATCTGCGCTGGCTCGGGTTCGACTGGCCCGAGCCCGTGCGCGTGCAGAGCGAACACCTGCCCGACTATGCCGGCGTGATCGACGCGCTGGAGGCGCGCGGCCTGCTCTACCGCGACCACCGGACCCGGTCCGGCCGGGAGGACCGCAGCCTGCCCCCGGTCGTGCGCCTGTCCACGCAGCGCTGCATCGAGGCGCTGGGCACGGACCGGATGGCCTTCACCGAAGGCGACCGGGAGATCGCGGTCGATCTGTCCACGCTGGAGGACAAGACGGTGGCGCGGCGCGACATCGGCACGAGCTACCATATCGCCGTCACCCATGACGATGCGCTGCAGGGCGTCACCGACGTGGTGCGGGGGCATGACTTGTTCGAGAAGACCCGCGTCCACGTTCTGATCCAGACGCTGATGGGCTGGCCGGTGCCACGCTATCACCACCACGCGCTGGTGATGGAAACGGGTGAGACCAAGATGAGCAAGCGGTCGGGCTCACAGACGATCCGCAGCCTGCGGGAGGCGGGACATTCGCCAGAGGCGGTCCTCGCCATGGCGCGCGCGCGTGCGCAGGCGGATTGCCCAGGCTGACAGACTCGCAGGCGGAAACGTCCAACCGCCTTGCAGTCCGGCGGCGCGCGGCGATGTGCGGCTTTTGCAAGCGGCACGGGGCGCGGGCTTCGCCGCATCGACGGCGAAACAAGAGGGTAGCCAGGTTTTCGACGGGCGAAGCCCGCGCGCCTCAGTCCCGCCACACTCGCGAGGATCGTACCCCTCCTCCGTGCCTGCAGCGGAAACGAGGAGAGGATATGGCATGGGCGTAGGGGTGCGAATTGGATTGCGGGGTTTTCGGGTAGGGGGTTGAGAATATTAGGGA
>JBARXH010000221.1:0-6412 GCA_049647245.1 Litorimonas sp. | reverse complement strand
GACGTAGGCCGTGCCGACCGGACTGCCGGGTCCGAAGACCTGCCGGACCTCCGGCGCGGTGACGCCGTGCGCGCCCGCCGCCTGGATCAGCGCGGCCTCGGTCGCCATGGAGATACCGCCCAGCCCTGTATGGGCCTCCACGCCACCCGGCGTGCGGCGCAGGATCAACGCCTCGCCATCCGACGTGAAGGCCCAGGATTCCATGGAGGCCCCGGCCGTGAGGCGGGTGAGGTCGGCGACGGGCTGACCGAGGGCCGTTTGGAGAAGGGAAGCGAAATCGGTCATTCGATCGTCAGCGCGGTTTGCGCTGGCTCCTATTTTCCGCTTGCTCGGGCTCGCGGCAGGACGCTGTTTTCGCCCGTTCGGGGTCGAAACTTTCGGCTTTGACGGACCGCTTACCTGCCCTTGAATTCGGGTTTTCGCTTCTGGACGAACGCCATGATGCCTTCGCGCGAGTCCTCGCTGTTGGCCATGATCATCTGGTATTCGCTCTCCACCCGCGCGGTCTGTTCCTGCGTGGAGTGTGTGGCTTCGCGCATGATCTTCTTCAGGGCCTGCAGCGCCATCGGGGCCTTTTCGGCAAGGCTGTGCGCCCACCGCACCGTCTCCTCGCGCAGCTCGGCGGCGGGGACGACCTTGTTGATCATGCCGGCCTCCAGGCAGGTCTGCGCGTCGAGGCGCGTGCCTTCGGCCATGGCGGCGAAGGCGCGCTTGTAGCCCAGATGGTGGAGGTAGAACCAGCTCGCGCCGCCGTCCGGGACGAGGCCGATGCCTATGAAGGGCGAAAACACGGTCGCGTCGTCCGCCATCACGGCGAGGTCGGAACCGAGCGCGAGGCCCAGCGCCACGCCGCCCGCAAAGCCGTTGATCGCGCTGATCCAGATCTTGTCCGACTTGGCTACGCCGTCCACCAGCGGTTTGTAGTCCCGAATGGAATTGTCGAACAGTCCATGTTCCGGCGTGCCGCCCAACCCTTCCTTCAGGTCCGTGCCGGAGGAGAAGGCCCGCCCCGATCCGGTGAGGACCACGACGCGCACGCCATCGTCGCCTTCCGCCTTGGCCTGGGCGGCGGCCAGTTCGGCGCGCAATGCCCTGTTGAAGGCGTTCATCGCTTCCGGGCGGTTCAGCGTGATGATGGCGACGTGGCCATCGACTTCGTAGCTCAGCAGGTCGGACATGGGGTTACTCCGTGAGGATCTTGGCGTCGATGAGGCTGGCGACCCGCGCATCGTCATAGCCAAGCAGGTCGGTGATCTTGGCCCGGCCGCCATTGATGGCCGGCAGGACGGGATCGGGAAAGTCGAAAGTGCCGCCGAATACGGGAGCCGGGCGGGGGTGGACGAAGGGGCCATGCTGGTCCAGCCCGCCGCGCGCGCGGTTTTGCGGATGCGCCTGCGCCTCGACATAGTCGAGCACGGGGGAGGTGCAGGCGTCGGAGCCGTCGAACACCGCCGCCCATTCGTCCCGGGTTCGGGTCCTGAAGAGCGCTTCGAGCCGTTCGTGCTGGGCGGCATGGTGGCGCTTGTCCATCTGCGGGCCGAACTCGCCCGCGTCGATCTCCAGCAGGCGGAGGAACTCCGCGAAGAATTGCGGCTCGATGCAGCCCACCGCCATGAACTTCCCGTCGCTTGTCTCGTAGCAGCGGTAGAAGGGCATGCCGCCGTCCAGCAGGTTGGCTTCGCGGTCCGGTGTCCACTGGCCGAGGCCGGCGAGGGAGTGGAACATGCTCATCATGCTGTTCACCCCGTCGATCATGGCGGCGTCCACCACCTCGCCGCGGCCCGTCTTCTCGGCCTGGAGCAGCGCGGCCAGCATCCCGGTGACGAGGAACATCGTCCCGCCGCCATAGTCGCCGATCAGGTTGAGCGGCGGGCTCGGCGGCTCGCCCTTGCGGCCCATCGCGGCCAGCGCGCCGGTGATGGAAATGTAGTTCAGGTCGTGCCCGGCCGTCTTCGCCCACGGACCCGTCTGGCCCCAGCCCGTCATGCGGCCATAGACCAGTTTCGGATTCACCGCGTGCGCCTGCTCCGGTCCGATGCCGAGCCGTTCCACCACGCCAGGGCGCAGGCCTTCGATGAGCGCGTCGCTCTTGCCCACCAGGTCCAGCAGGACCTGCGCGCCCTCCGGCTTTCGCAGGTCCACGGCGATGGAGGTCTTGTTCCGGTCATGCACGGTCGGCACGGCGAAGCCCGGCCGGTTCACCAGGATCACTTCCGCGCCCATGTCGGACAGCAGCATGCCCGCATAGGGTCCGGGGCCGATCCCGGCCAGTTCGATGATGCGGTAGCCGGAAAGCGGGCCAGTTCGGGGTGTGCTCATGCCGCTCTACTGGCGGAAGGCGCGAGGAGCGGCAAGACAAGGGGCGCGGCTTATCGGGGGTGTGATGGTAAGGCGGGGCCTCTTCAAACGTCATCCCCCGGCTTGACCGGGGGACCCATGTCCGAAATCCAGTGTCCGTGGCTCGTGCTTACGTTTATATCCTGGCATCATACAAAAACGGGACCCTCTATATTGGGATAACAAACAACCTCCATGAGCGGTTGAGGGAGCATAAGGAAAACAAACATCCACGAAGTTTTACGTCGCAGTATTCGGTCCATCGTCTCGTGTACTTTGAAACCTTCGACACGATCGGCGAAGCCATCGATCGGGAAAAGCGTCTGAAGAAATGGAACCGTCAGTGGAAAATCGACTTGATCGAGAAAGGCAACCCAGGCTGGCGTGAACTCAATTTAAGCTGGAATGACTAGTTTAAGACCAACGGATATGGGTCCCCCGGTCAAGCCGGGGGATGACGGGACTTAACTAGTCATCATCCGATGCGCGCGCTCGAACAGGGCCAGCGTCGCGGCGTGCAGCTTTTCCCCGACCGGCTTCGGGGCCTTGCCCGCGAGGCTGCGCGCATAGGTGCCTTCCAGCAGGATGCCCAGCTTGAAGCAGGCGAGCACCCCGAACCAGGGCGCGCTGTCGACGCTCCGGCTCGTGCGCGCCGCATAGTGGGCGATCATCTCCTCCACATCCGGAAAGCCGTTCCACGGGGCGACCTCCAGCCCGACCGTGTCGCGGCCGAGCCTGTCCGGCCATGTCGCCATGACCCAGCCGAGATCGAGGCGCGGATCGCCCAGCGTGGCCAGCTCCCAGTCGATCAGCGCGGCCATCTCGCCGCTGTCCTGCCGGAACATCGTGTTGCCGAGATGGCAATCCCCGTGCAGCAGGCCGGGCCGGTAGTCCCCAGGCCGGTGCCGGTCCAGCCAGTCCGCGACCCGCTCCACGCCGCACTCCAGCCCCGGCCAGGTCTCGACGCGGGCATAGCTCTCCAGCTGGGCCGTCCATCGTCCGACCTGGCGGTCCAGAAACCCGTCCGGGCGGCCGAAGTCCGGCAAGTCCGCTTCCACCTCGGCCAGCGCGGCGAGGCCCTCCACATAAGATAGGCCCATGCGCCGCCGTACGGTCGGATCGCCCGCATGGAGCGGGGGTAGGGCTTCGGTCGGGTTGAAGCCGTCCACCGGTTCCATGAGGATGAAGGCGTAGCCGAGCGCGGCCTCGTCCGCCTCGCTGGCGATGAAGCCGGGATGGGGCACGCCGGTCCCCGACAGCGCGCCGAGCACGCGCGCTTCGCGGCGCATGACCTCGTTGCTTTCCGGGCGCGGGGAAGGTGGCGGCCGCCGGAACACATAGTCCCGGCCATCCCGGCTCAGCCGCAGGAGGATGTTCTGCGTCCCGCCCGTCAGCGGCAGGGCCGCGCCGAACGGACCGGCCCCCAGCCCGCGCGCCGTCATCCAGTCGGCCAGCGCGGACAGGTTCACATGCGGTTTCAAACGGTCTGGCAATTCGGGCATACCGGTCATAAGCCTCACTTCCATGAACGATACCGACTTTAGCGGGAAGACCGCCCTTGTCATCGGAGGCAGCTCCGGCATCGGGAACGGGATGGCGAGAGCCTTCCTGGCGCGCGGGGCGGAAGTCCATGTCTGGGGCACGCGGGCCAGCGCGGCCGACTATGCCGCAACAGAAGGCTCCGACCTGTCGGGCCTCCATTACAGTCAGGTCGATGTGTCCGACCGCGCCGCCATCGACGCCTTCGAGCCCGCGTTTGCTGCGCTCGACGTGCTGATCTGCTGTCAGGGGATCGTGCGCTACGGCCGCGAGGAGTTCGGCCGCGAGGGCTGGGACGCGGTGATGGACGTCAATCTGCGCTCGGTCATGGATTGCGCGATGCGCTTCCATCCGATGCTGGCCGAAGCGCGCGGATCGGTGATCATCGTCAGCTCCGTATCGGGCTTCCAGAGCAATCTCGGCAATCCGGCCTATGCCGCGTCCAAGGCGGGGGCGGTGTCGCTGACCAAGAGCCTGGGCGAGGCGTGGGCGCGCGACGGCATCCGCGTGAACGGTATCGCGCCGGGACTTGTCGCCACCAAGCTGACGGAAGTCACCACCTCCAACGAAGCCCGGATGCAGGCCGTGCTGCGCGCCATCCCGCTGCGCCGGACCGGCACGCCGGACGAGTTGGCCGGGGCCGCAATCTTCCTCGCCAGTCCGCTCGCCAGCTATGTGGTCGGGGAGACGATCATCGTGGACGGCGGACTGACGCTGTCATGAGGAGGCGGGCATGAGCGTGGCGACCCGAAAAGCGCAGGCGCGGGAGCGCGCCAAGGCCGTCCGCGCGGGGTTATCGGCCAATCCACGCGACTTCGTGCGCCACTGGCCGGGCATGGAGCCGTCCGCCGTGATCGCGGGCTACTGGCCGATCCGCGACGAGGTGGATGTGCGGCCCCTGATGCAAGCGCTCGCCGCCACGCACCGGATCGTCCTGCCCGTCACGCCGCGCGACCGGCTGAAGCTGTCCTTCCGGCGCTGGACCCCGGAGGCGGAGATGGAAGCCGGGCCGTTCGGCACGCGCCACCCTGTGGGCGAGATCGGCGACGGTGCCGCCCCTCTGGCCCCGGATGTGATGCTGGTCCCGCTGCTGGCCTTCACCCGGACGGGCGACCGGCTCGGATATGGCGGGGGCTATTACGACGCGACACTGGCCGCGCTGAAGGCCGACAATCCGGGTCTGCGCAGCGTGGGCGTGGCCTATGCGGGGCAGGCCGTCCGGTCGCTGCCGCTGGAGAAGACGGACATACCGCTCGACCATGTGCTGACGGAGAACGGCCTGATCACAACCCGGGTCTAGAAGATCACGACGCGTCTCTGATCGCCTTCAGGGCACTGTTCAGGCCGACCTTCGCCGAGCCGGGCTTGAGCGGTTTCTGCTGGCTCTCATGCGGAGCCCATCCCGTCATCCAGACCAGCTCCCACTGCACCGGGACCGGCTGGCCCGGCGCGGGGCGCAGGGCGGTTTCGAGGTCCCGCAGAAGGCCTGGCGAGGGGGCTTTGCGCCGGTCCGTCAGAGCGTTGCTCAGCCCCAGATCGCGCAGGTCCGCCACCAGCGTTTCCAGCCTGCGGTAATGCACGGTGAACCGGTCGGAGTCGGTGACCGGGATGGCCAACCCCGCATGGGACAGGAGCTGCGCGGCGGCGCGGACTTCGATCATGGGGTGGATGCGCGGCGAGGGCGCGCCGTGGGCCTGCGTGTCGATGGCGTAAAGAGCCTGGCGCAGGCCCGAGAACGTCTCCCCGCCGACCAGGCAGGCCAGGAACAGCCCGTCCGGCACCAGCATGGACCGCACGGCCTGCATCCAGCCCCCGACCGCATTGACCGACTGCAGGTGCAGCAGGCTGACGACGAGGTCATACGCCTCTCCGCCCGGCGTCTCGCGCCAGTCGAGCGTGCCGATCTTGCCGGGCGGCAGCGCCTCTGTGACCGCGTCGCGCCAGTCGAACGGTCCGACGAGGCAGGCGCGGTCGAAGATGCGGTTCACGTCCTGCAGCCGTTCCGACAGGTCGTCGACCGCGCGCTCCAGCAGGAAGGGCGTCCCGCGATCCTGCCGTCGCCGCGCCCGCGCGATACGCTGGGCCTGGGCGCGCGCATCGAACAGGGCGGTGGGCGGTTGTGCTTGTGAAGCGGCCATGGGCGCGCGATAGGTCGGGTGTGGGCGGCTTGCAATCACGATGGGCGGGACTGGGACAATTGGCCAGGCTGGGACAACAGGTCAGGCTGGGACAGTTGGTGGAGGCCGGCCGCTGGATCGTGGACACGGTCCTGCCGCCGACGGACGACACGGCGCTCTTCCCCGACCTCACTTTCATCGACGATCCATGCTGCGCGGCCTGCGGCTTTCCCTTCGACTATGCCGTGGGAGGTCTGGCGGCCTACGACCTGACCTGTGCGGCCTGCCTGGCGCGGCGTCCGGCCTACGCGACCGCGCGCTCGGCCCTGCGCTACGACGAGGCGTCGCGTCCACTGATCCTGGGCTTCAAGCATGGCGGCCACACGGACCGTCTGGCCGCGTTCGCCGCGCAGATGCAC
>JBARXH010000220.1:0-28030 GCA_049647245.1 Litorimonas sp. | reverse complement strand
GCTTTCCACGTGCGCCTGCCGGTTCGCCGTATTGTCGAACTGGTTGGCCCAGACAGCGCCGTTCGGCTCGGTCTCATTCAACTCGGCCGCCAGGCGTTCGGAGACGTGAACATAGTTGCCGGGATTGGCGTAAGGCACGGCATCGACCTCGATCAGCTCAGCCCCAAGCAGCTTCACCGCATCCTTCTTTTCCTGGCTCTGCGTGCGCGGCATGACGATCTTGCACCGGTAGCCCAGAGCGGAGCAGACCATGGCAAGGCCGATACCCGTATTGCCGGCCGTGCCCTCCACGACGACCCCGCCGGGACGCAGGACGCCTCGTGCTTCTGCATCCCGGATGATCCAGAGCGCGGCGCGGTCTTTTACGGACTGGCCGGGGTTCAGGAACTCGGCCTTGCCGTAGATGTGGCAGCCCGTCATCTTCGACGCGTCCTGAAGTTTCAGGAGCGGCGTATTGCCGATGAGATCGATCACGGAACTGGCTAACATGTCGCAGCCTTTGCCAGCGTCCACGTCCGATTTCTACCGCTTATCGCGATCAGGAATCCGTGAAGTCGGCGGTTTGTCTCTGGCGGGCACGACAGGGCTGTCTTCGACACCGACGACGTCGAAGCCGTCCAGTTTCGCGGCGCGGCGTGGCAGCGTGCCACTTTCCAGAAGCGCTTCGACCCTCCGGACTGCGTTTTGGCGAAGGTCTTCGTAGAAGAGGTTGGATGGCAGGGTGCGGAATTTTGCACCGACCTGGAAGGGGCGTCGCAAGGAGCGGGACCGGGGCCTGTCCACGCGCAGCAAACCGTCATCGCACTGCGCGCCGACCTGGTTCGGCCGGGCGGCCGGGCGGATGTCGGGCTCCAGACCTTCGGCCGCAACGCCGCCCATATGGAATCGTTCGGGCACATAGGTTTCGGCCTGGCTCCAGTTCAGCGGGTTCAGACAAAGCAGGGGGCGGCCCGCTACGCTGGTGTAATCGGCCCCGTCATGGACGAGCAGGCGCTCGCGGAAGCGCTCCGCGATTACGTCCTCGCCCGGCATGAATGTCCCGAACGCGGCGACGCAGTTCGTGTCGTCCGCCGCGCGGCAAGGTTCCAACCTACCAAAGGACGCACCGAACAGATCGAGCGGGACTGGATAGTCGATGACGTAGGCCACGGCGAGACGGCGGCGGAGCGAAACATCATCCGCGAAAAAGTCCTGCAATATCCGGATCAGGTGGGCTGCTCCCTGATTGTGCCCGACCAGCACGATGGGCCGTTCGGGCGGACTTTGCGTCAGGAAGAGTTCGAAAGCACGGCGCACATCCTGATAGGCGAAGTCCTGCGCCAGCCGAGCATCCTCGCGGGTTGTCATGTAGCTGTAGAGCGAGGCCTGACGGTAATAGGGCGCGAACAGGCGACCCGCATCGCCGTAGGGCGTGACGTAGTTGGGCCGGACGATCCGCTCCAGCTTGGACTTGCGGCGCAGGTCGTCGCTGGGAAGATTGTAGTGCTTGCCGCCCCGGTAGACACTGGGGACTACCACGAAAACATCGCCTGGCACGTCGAGTGTGAACGGATCGACCGCGAGATCGGGCTGGCTGAGCCAGCTCTCCGCGTCCGCATAGTCCGGCGCAGTCGGCGGGTCATAGGTTTGAAACGGCTGGCGAGGATCCTGGATCGTCTGGAAGATATCGTCGAGATAGACCCAGACGAGGGACGCGGCCGCGATGAGAAAAACCATCGTTCCGATCGCAACCTTGGCCCACAGGGGCAGGGGAGTTCCGGCTTTGCTCACCAATGTCGAGCCCTCCCTTCTTCCCGCTTTCATTCCCGCCCTCAAGACTGCATAAGCGCGACCGCAAGGGGCGGCAAGCGAACAGGATTTCGAGCATGAGTGGCAGCCATCCCGAGATCAAGGTCGTTCCCAAGGCGCCACGCTTCCGCCTTGTTCGCTGGTTCCGCAACCGGTTCATCGCCGGCGTCCTCGTCGCCCTTCCGATCGTCGCGGTTTTCTGGCTGCTCAGCAAACTGATCGGCACGATCGACAATGCGGTCTGGAGCATCGTTCCCGACGCGCTTGACCCCGCCAACTATTTCGATTTCCCCTTCTTCTGGCTGCTGTCCGTCATTCTCGCCGTCTTGGGTCTGACGCTGCTCGGCATCTTCGTGTCGAACCGCGTCGGGACGAGCATCCTGCGCGCTGGCGAGTCGGTGCTGGCGAAGGTCCCGGTGATTTCACCCATCTACAACGGCATCAAGCAGATCCTGAACACGATCGCTCAGCAGAAGGACCGCGCCTTCCGCGATGTCTGCCTTGTCGAATATCCGCGCAAGGGCATCTGGGCCATCGGTTTCGTTACGGCCGACCTGTCCGGCGCACCCAAGGACGAGCTGTCCGCCAACGGCAAGGACTATGTTTGCGTCTTCGTGCCGACCACGCCCAACCCGACATCGGGATTCCTGCTTTTCGTGCCGACGGACGAGATCAAACTGCTCGACATGACGCCCGAAGAAGGCGCGAAGATGATCATTTCCGGCGGCATGGTGTCGTCCAACGAAGCGCTCGAAGAGTATCAGGCCAACCAGCCGGTCGTGCCGTTCACGGATGAAGGCTTGTCCAAGGACTAACCCGCGCGCATCATCGCGATGCCGTAATCCTGCTCGAACAGGTAGAGCAGCGTCCGGGCCGCCTGTCCCCGGTCAGTCGACAGGGTCGGATCGGTCTGGACGAGCAGGCGCGCATCCTGTGTCGCGGTTTCCAACAGATCCCGGTGCTTGTCGAGATTGGCGAGCCGGAAACGAGGAAGTCCGGACTGAGCCGCGCCGAGCAGGTCGCCGGAGCCGCGCAGCTCCCAATCCTTTTCCGCGATGAGAAAGCCGTCCTCGCTTTCGCGCAGGATGTTGAGCCGCGCCTTGCCGTTCTGGCTGAGCGGGTTCTTGTAAAGCAGGATGCAGCTGGACTTCTTGTCGCCACGGCCAACCCGGCCTCGGAGCTGATGAAGCTGCGCCAGGCCGAAGCGCTCCGCATGTTCGATCACCATGACCGTGGCGTTGGGTGCGTCCACGCCGACTTCGATCACTGTAGTCGCGACTAGGATATCGTAGCGTCCCGCCTTGAA
Source organism: Litorimonas sp. (assembly GCA_049647245.1). GTDB lineage: Bacteria > Pseudomonadota > Alphaproteobacteria > Caulobacterales > Maricaulaceae > Litorimonas. The sequence continues at coordinate 24,936 of JBARXH010000220.1, read as the reverse complement.
GGCTCGGCTGACTGCTTCCTTCTCCATCGCGCTCATGCGGCCGTGGAGCAACCCGACCCGCTCGCCGAAAATCGCGGTCAGTTGACGATGGCGGTCTTCTGCAGACGACAGGTCGATGACGTCGCTATCCTCGACAAGGGGGCAGACCCAATAGACCTGGTCTCCCTTGGACACGGCCCGCCCGGCCGCGTCGATCACATCGTCCAGCCGCTGCAAGGGCAGAGCGACCGTTTCGATAGGCTGCCGCCCTGCTGGCTTCTCGTCGAGGATCGACACGTCGAGATCGCCGTAACTGGTCAGCGCCAGCGTTCGCGGTATGGGCGTCGCTGTCATGACGAGCAGGTCAGGCGCTTCACCCTTCTCGGTCAGGCGCAGCCGGTCGCGAACGCCGAAGCGGTGCTGCTCGTCGATGATGACGAGGCCGAGCCGGTTGAACTCCACACCGTCCTGGAACAGGGCATGAGTGCCGACCACGACGTCGATATGGCCTTCGGACAGTCCGGCATTGATGGCTTCCCGGGGCTTGCCCTTGTCTCGGCCTGTCAGAGCCTCCACGACCAGGCCTGCCGGTTCCAGCATCGCGGACAGGGTCTCGGCGTGCTGACGTGCCAGGATCTCGGTCGGGGCCATGACGGCCACCTGCGCGCCCGCCTCGCAAGCGAAAGCGGCGGACAGCGCGGCGACGAAGGTCTTTCCCGCGCCCACATCGCCTTGGAGCAGACGCGCCATGCGCGCCGGAGAGGCCATATCCGCCTTGATCTCCTCGATGGCGCGGGCCTGCGCGCCCGTGGGCGGGAAGGGAGAAGCCCGTAGCACGTCGTCCACATATTCTCCCTTGGCCGTCAGCGCCTCGCCCTTGAGCGAACGGTTGCGTTCGCGGACCAGCGCCATTGCCAACTGTTTGGCCAGCAGTTCGTCGTAAGCGAGGCGCCGCCGCAGGGGGGCGTTGGAGGATATGTCCACGACATGGTCCGGCTGATGCATCCTGAGGATCGCTTCATTGAAGCCGGGCCAATCATTCTGTTTCAGAAAGGCCGGATCGATCCATTCGCCGAGCGGCTCACCGAGACTGACTGTCTTGAGGGCGGTCCAGACCGCTTTGCGAGCCACCTTCGGCGACAGTCCTGCCGTCAGCGGATAGACAGGCTCGAAAGCGGGCAGCTGATCCGCCTGTTCGGGTGGCAGGACATAGTCCGGCCGGTTCATCTGCGCTTCGGCGTTAAAGATCTCGACCTTGCCGGAGATCAGCCGCGTTGTCCCTTCGGGGAACTGACGCTCCAGCGTTGACGCGTATCCCTTGAAGAAGACCAGCGTCATTTCACCTGTCTCGTCATAGACACGGATACGGTAAGGGCGAGCCTTGTTGCTGGGCGGGGTGTGGCGTCCCACCGTCACCAGGAACGTCGCGACGTCGCCTTGCATGGCCCCTGCAATGCCCGGACGGTTGCTCCGATCGATCAGGCTTGTGGGCGGGGTGAGGAGGAGATCGCGCAGACGTGCGGGCGCGCGCACGGAAAAGGCCCGCTCGAGGCTTTCGGCCACCTTGTCGCCTACGCCGTTGAGCGTCCGGATATCGGAAAACCAGGGATTGAGAATGGCAGGCCTCACGGGACCCGACTTGGCGCGGCAAGTCCGCGCGTGCAAGCGCCTCGCGCGTGACAGTGCAGGCAGGCTTCAGTATGGCGACGACATGACGTCACCGACCGACACAATCGACATGGGCACGCGCCGCAAGCGCCTCATCCACAGGGCGCACTACCGGGGTTTCAAGGAAGCCGACATGATCCTGGGCGGGTTCGCGAGAGAACACGGACCGACTCTGTCGGACGACGAAGTCATCATGTTCGAGGACCTGCTGGGTGCCAAGGATCACGACATCTATGCGTGGATCATCGAAACTCTGCCGGTCCCTGCCAACTACGATACGCCCTTGCTGGAACGTCTGAGGGTCTACCGCCCGAAGATCGGCTAGCCGACGACCTTGTGGCCGCGGCCTGTCATGCAGGCCATGACGATGTCCTTGCGCTCGTCACGAGTCTCGAGCGCTCCACCGCCTGCACCGAAAAGGCCGCCAATGACCGCGCCGGCGGCCGCTTCGGCTACGCCGCCGTCGATGACGCCGATAACGGCTCCGACACCTGCACCGACCGCCGCGTCCGTTCGGGTGTCTCCGTTGTCGAACTTCTTGGTGGTTGCCAGTTCCTGGCAGTCCTGCAGGTCGGCTTGAAAGGTCGGCGCTTCGGGTCCGTCGATGACCGGCGTGTAGTCGGCCCCGGTCGAGGCGCAACCGGACACACCGAAGCCGATGAGAGCGAAGATTGCAGCGGTTCCGCGAGTCCGTGAAGTGTTTTTGCGAGTCATGATGTTCCCTGCTTCTTGATGCATTCGTCCAACACCATGGCGGGCATGAAGACGACCTTTCGGGAACATTATAGTTCGATCATGCATCCATAAGCCACAGCGCGGCTCAGACGCCTGTGTTGAACTCCGTCGCCGCCTTCCATACAGGCCCAATCCGAACCGCAACCGGACGACCATGCAGATACAGCTTTCCAGATATGTCGGCCCTGATCTTTCACTGACCGCCGCGGGACTGCCAGAGGGTCCGGATGCCCTCGTAGTCACGCGCGCAGCAGTAAAAACGTCGGGGCGTGTGCTCTTCGTGGCGCGTGACGATGCGCGGGCGGCTGCATTCACCTCGGCCTGCCGCTTCTTCCAGCCGGATGTGCCCGTCCTGAACCTGCCGGCATGGGATGCGCTGCCTTATGACCGCGTCTCGCCCAGCCGAGTTCTGGCTGCCCGCCGGGCCGGTGCGCTCTACAGCCTCCTGGCCGTCAAGACGACCAAGCCCCTGATCGTGGTGACGACCGTGTCGGCGCTGCTGCAGCGCGTGCCGCCGCGGAAGATCATCAAGGGCGCGGGCTTCCGCGCCAAGGTCGGCGACGATGTACGCCGGGAGGATCTGGAGCGCTATCTGTCGCGCAACGGCTATGTGCGCGCCTCCACGGTGGTCGAACCGGGCGACTATGCCGTGCGGGGCGGGCTGATCGATATCTTCCCGCCCACGCGCAAGGCACCTCTCAGGCTCGATTTCTTCGGCGACGAGTTGGAGAGTGTGCGCGAGTTCGATGTGGAAACGCAGCGCACGACGAACGCGCTGAAGAGCCTGACCCTCGCACCGGTCAGCGAAGTCTTCATCGAAGAGGACACGATCAGCCAGTTCCGCAAAGGGTATATCGCGGCGTTCGGTGGCGGTGTCAGCCGGGACCCGGTCTATGCTGCGGTGACCGATGGCATCCGCCCTCAGGGGATCGAGCACTATCTCCCGCTCTTCTACGACCACACGGAAAGCGTGCTCGACTATGTCGGCCCTCAGGCCATCGTCGCCTTCGACGGTTTGGCCAACGAAGCCATGGCGGAACGCGAAGCGCTCATCGAAGACTTCTATACCTCGCGCCGCGAACACCAGGAAGCGCGTGACACCGGTTCCGGCGATCCGGCCAAGACGGCCGGGCTCTATCGGCCCTTGCCGACCGACGCATTATATATTCCCCCGATCGAATTGTCGGAGCTGACCGCGCCGTTCCAGACTCGCCAGCACTCGGCATTCGATGCACCTGACGAAGGCAATAAGGTCGACTTCGGCGCGCGCCTAGGCCGTAGCTTCCTTGCCGAACGCCAGACCGAAGGTGTCAACGTGTTCGACTCGGTCGCCCGGCACGTTCAGGCTTTGCGAGAAACCAAGCACCGTGTCTGGCTCGCAGCGTGGTCGGAGGGCTCGCGCGAACGCCTCACGAATGTGCTGGAAGACCAAGGCGTGATCGTGCCTATGGCGCGCGACGGCCGCGCCGCCTTCGACGTGGAACCGTGCGAGGTGAGGGCGGTCATCCTGCCACTCGAGCAGGGCTTCGTCATGGACGACCTGGCCGTGATCTCCGAGCAGGACATTCTCGGCGACAGGCTCGTCAACCGCGGCCGCAAACGCCGCGCGAAGAACTTCATCGCCGAAGCCAGCGCGCTCAACCCAGGCGACCTCGTCGTCCACATCGATCACGGCGTGGGCCGCTATCTCGGCCTGAAAACCCTGGACGTCGGCGGAGCGCCGCACGACACGCTGGAACTGGAGTATGCCGGTTCGGCCAAGCTCTATCTTCCCGTCGAGAATATCGAACTGCTGTCCCGCTACGGCAATGCCAACGAGAATGCGGTCCTGGACAAGCTGGGTGGCGTTGCGTGGCAAAGCCGCAAGGCCAAGGCCAAGGGCAAACTTCGCGAGATGGCGGCTGAGCTGATCAAGATCGCCGCGAAACGCGCCATGAAGACGATCGAACCGATCGAGATCGACCAGGGTGCCTATAACGAGTTCGCGGCGCGCTTCCCTTATGCCGAAACCGATGATCAGCTGAACGCCATCAAGGACGTGTTCGCCGATCTGACCTCTGGCAAGCCGATGGACCGGCTGATCTGCGGCGATGTGGGCTTCGGCAAGACGGAAGTGGCCCTGCGCGCCGCGTTCGCGGTCGCCATCACGGGCCGGCAGGTCGCGGTCGTCGCACCGACGACGCTACTGGCGCGGCAACACTTCAAGACCTTCAAGGAGCGCTTCCGCGGCATGCCGGTCAAGGTCCGTCAGCTCTCCCGCCTCGTTCCGGCGTCGGAGGCCAAGTTGAGCCGCGAGTCGCTGGCGAAGGGCGAAGTCGACATCGTCGTTGGCACACATGCGGTCCTGTCAAAACAAGTGAGCTTCCAGAACCTCGGCCTCGTCATCGTGGATGAGGAACAGCGCTTCGGGGTTCGCCACAAGGAACGCCTCAAGGCTTTACGGGCCGACGTGCACATGTTGACCCTGACGGCCACACCGATCCCCCGCACCCTGCAGATGGCGCTGACGGGCATTCGCGACCTGTCCCTGATCGCCACGCCACCCGTGGATCGTCTCGCCGTGCGAACATACGTCCTGCCGTTCGACGAAGTGTCGATACGCAAGGCACTGCTGCGCGAGAAGTACCGCGGCGGCCAGAGCTACTACGTCACCCCGCGGATCGCGGACATCCCTCGGCTGGAGGAGTTTCTCCGTACCAGCGTGCCTGAAGTGAAGTATGTGGTCGCCCACGGGCAGATGGCGGCGGGCGCGCTCGACGAGATCATGAGCGCTTTCTATGACGGGCAGTATGACGTGCTGCTGTCGACGTCTATCATCGAGAGCGGGATCGACATTCCCACGGCCAACACGATGATCATCAACAGGGCCGACCGGTTTGGGCTGGCGCAGCTTTACCAGATGCGCGGACGCGTCGGCCGGTCGAAAACCCGCGCCTACGCCTACCTGACCATGCCGGACGAACATGTCGCCACGCAGGGTGCCATGCAGCGCCTCAAGGTCCTGCAGTCGCTCGATACGCTTGGTGCAGGCTTCACCCTCGCGAGTCACGATCTCGACATGCGGGGTGGCGGCAACCCGCTGGGCGAAGAGCAGTCCGGCCACGTCAAGGAGCTGGGTGTCGAGCTATACCAGCATATGCTCGAAGAAGCTGTGGCGGAGCTGAAGGATGATGACAACGTGTCGGACCAGACCTGGACGCCGCAGGTCAATCTCGGCGTCGCCGTGCTGATCCCGGAAGACTATGTCGAGGACCTGAACCTGCGTCTGTCACTCTACCGCCGGATTTCGGATCTTGAGAGCGACACGGACAGCGACGCGCTTGCCGCCGAGATGATCGACCGGTTCGGCCCGCTACCGGACGAAGTGGATGCCCTTCTTAAAGTCATGAAGATCAAGCGTCTGTGTCGTCTGGCTCACGTGGAAAAGGTCGATGCGGGACCAAAGGGCGTCGTCCTGTCCATGCGCCATGCCGATGTGAAGGACCCATCCGTAGTCATGAACGCGATCACTCAGAACAGCGGCTGGCGCCTCCGACCCGATCAGACGATCCTGGTGCAGGGCAACTTCGACACGCCCAAGGCCCGGGTCCGCGGCGCGGAAAAAGCGGTGAAGGCGCTGATCGTGGAACAGCCTGCGCGGGAAGCCGCCTAGGCGGAGATCGGCTCGGTTCTCGTCTCGGCTTGGGCTGGGTCATCGACAGGCTCGACCTGCTCGAGAATAGCGGTCTTGACCGACATGCGCAGGGCGTCGGCCGTGTCTCCGGCGTCGGGGAAGGTGCTCGTTTCGATCATTTCGGTGATACGAGCCGCGATCCGCGCCACATCTTTGCGGAACTCTTCGGGGAAGGCCACGATAAGCGTATCCGCGTCCACCCGTCCGACAATGTCCTGCATCCGGACGATGCTGGCGATGTTGCGAATGCTCTGCGCGAACGCCTTGGACAGGCCGTCCGCGGCAAGGGTCGCGCGGAGCTTCGGCACGAGCTTGATCGTCAGGACGGACAGGGGAAGCTGGCGGTTGCGGCAATCCTGCGCCACTCGTTTCAGATGGGCGTTCAGGAAGGCCGTGTTCAGGGCACCCGTCTCCGGATCCGAGCAGGTCACTCCGCCGAGGTTGGAAAACTCCGTCTTCAGCCGCTTGTGCAAGCGGCAGTCGTTGGCCAGTTCGAGAATACGTCCGCTCAATTCCTCAGGCGGTGCGGATGCATCGATCAGATCCTTGACCCCGTGGGAATAGGCGACATCCGCATCCCGGAAAACCGTCTTGCGGACTAGCAACAAGGTTGGAACGTGGAACAAGCGCGGGTTCCGCCGCATGGTCTCGGCGATCGTCATGGCAGGCTCGCTGCCTTCCAATGCGTTCATGACGACCGCATCGAAGTCGCTCTCATGGAGATAGTCGAAGGCGGAGAACGACGTAAACGCCGCGACGACATCGACATTCTTGTCCTGCAGCGCATTGACGACGGCCATGTAGGCCGGATCGGCCTTCCCGATGAAGAGCACACGGAAGGGCTGGCGAAGCGGTGTGTCGGGCAGGTCTAGGTCCATGCCGAAACTCTCCCGCATCGTTTCGCGACGCCTTATAATCTCCCGCTCGATCTGGCCGAGCCGGATCAACGAAGCGATCCTATAAGCGACCTGCACGGCGTGGACAGGTTCATACAAAACCGAGTCGTACGGATGGTCCCCTGGCGCTTCTCGCATGAGGCGGCCAACGATCGTGGGACTCCTGTGCGGGTAGGCGGCACGGATCCGGGCCACGATTTCGGGCCCGTGCTCCACGAAATCTGACAGGAAGCACAGGACGGCGGACGGCGCGCGGTCGGGCAGTTCCATCTCGCCCGTACCGTCATAGCCCGTCAGGCTGACATCCATGGACAGGGTGCGCAGATGATCGACAAGGGCGAGCGATCCATCCACGTCGTCCGTTACGATCAAGACGCGGCGATTGACGCGCGCGCTGATCCCTTCCGACGTGTCTTTCCCCAGATTCGACATGGCCGAACCGTTACGTCGCGCCCCTTTCCCTTTGGTTAACCAAAACTGACGCTCGGCTAGGGTGTCTCCCACCCGCAGGTCCGGCCTTCATTGGCCGTCTCGAGATACCCGATCAGCGGCGCGTAATATTCCAGTATGGCGGTACCGTCCATGTCGCGCGTTCCCGTGAAGGCTTCCAGCGCATCCGGCCAGGGCTGGGAGGAGCCCATCTCCAGCATGTCGTTGAAAGCCGCCCCGACCTCTTCGTTTCCGTAGACGGAGCAGCGGTGCAACGGCCCCTCGAAGCCAGCCTGCTCGCACGCTGCCTTATGGAACTGGAACTGAAGGATGTGGGCGAGGAAATAGCGCATGTAGGGCGTATTGCCGGGGATGTGATATTTCGCGCCCGGGTCGAAGGCGTTCGCCGGACGGTCTCCCGGGGGCTGGATACCTTGGTACTGGGTACGCAGAGCCCACCAGCCGTCATTGTATTCATCAGGCGACAGCACTCCATTGAAGACCTGCCAGCGCCATTTGTCGACCAGCAGGCCGAACGGCAGGAAGGCGATCTTGTCCATTGCGCTGCGCATCAGCAAGGCGATGTCGGCGTCTTCTCCGGGCAGGTCGGCCTCATCCAGCAGACCGATCTGAACGAGATATTCCGGCGTGATGGACAGGGCGATCATGTCGCCAATGGCCTCGTGGAACCCGTCATTGGCACCGTCCTTGTAGAACACCGGCTGGTCCTTGTAGGCCCGCTGATAGATGTTGTGGCCGATCTCGTGGTGCACGGTTCGGAAGTCATCGCCCGTGACCTCCGTACACATCTTGATGCGCACATCCTCCAGATCGTCCAGGTTCCAGGCCGAGGCATGGCATTGCACGTCGCGGTCCTGCGGCTTGGTGATGAGAGAGCGGTCCCAGAACGTATCCGGCATGGGCGCGAATCCCATTGACACGAAGAAGTCGTCAGCCGTGCGCACCATCTGCATGGCGTCGTAGCCCTTCTCTTCAAGCAAGGCGGTCACATCCACGCCTTCACCTGCATCCTCTGGCGCGACGAGCGGATAGACATTACCCCATTGCTGCGCCCACATATTGCCCAGCAGGTCGGCACGGATCGGCTCGTCCAAGGGCACAACGTCATCGCCGTAGGCTTCGTTCAATTCCCCGCGAACATAACAGTGGAGCTGCTCGTAGAGTGGATTGACTTGGTCCCAAAGACGGTCGACCTCGATCGCGAATGCGTCAGCATCCATATCGTAGCCGCCGCGCCACAGAGCGCCTGCATCGGCGTACCCGAGCTCTTTGGCGCCTTCGTTAATCAACTCGACCATGCGCGCATAGTCGTCCTTCATGGACGGGCTTACGGTGCGCCATCCTTCCCAGACCCGCCTCAGCGTCTCCGGATCGCGCAGATTGGCCATCATCCAGACGGCCTGTCCCAGATGAACCGTCCCGTCCGGGCGTTCACCCAGCATGGCGTCCAGTTCAGGGTCTTGAGGATCGAATGCGAAACGTCCCTGCGCGTAGGTCGCGTCGAGCTTCGCCATGATGCCTGCCAGCTCTTCAGCCGCGCCCTCTCGCATCGGGGCCGGGAAGTTGGATCCGCGCTTCAGCATCTCGATCTTGCGGCGCATGTCCGCGGGCAGGGACAGGTCGTTGAACCGCTTGGCTTCGTTGGCCAATCGAGACGCGAGTTTGGCACTTTCGGCGGCTGTCTGGGCCACCAGCGCATTCGTATCTTCGGTGACGAAGTTTGCGTTGATCCACGCGGCGCGGGCCGAAATCGCATTGGTCTCGACCAGTTCTGACTCGGCGCGCTCCAGAAATTCCCGCGCATCCTGCACCGAGGGGCGGGAGGGCGCTTCGGAGACCGCTGCTTCCGTCAGATTTTGCGCCGTGTTTTCTGCGTCAGCTGTCTGCACCGGTTGGCAGGCACTCATCGCGACAATCGCGAGACAAGAAGTGGCGAGGAAGAACTGTTTCATATCGGGTCCCGTTTTCGTTATCGCTATCGCACACTGGCAGGCGTCCGCTGGCTCCCTTGCCTCGTAGACAGCACCGGAACAGGATTCAACGCCGCGTTCCAACGCCTTGCAATATATCGGAGTCCGCTTTGCCTATCGGTCTGCTTATGGTCAATCTCGGCAGCCCTGACGCGCCGACGGCTGACGCGACCCGTCGCTATCTCGCGCAGTTCCTGCACGACTACCGGGTGGTGGATACGACGCGCTGGATCTGGTGCCCGGTCCTGCACGGCATCATCCTGCGCACCCGCCCGGCCAAGTCGGCCGAAGCCTATGCCAGCATATGGGGCGAGGGCGAAGAGGCCCCGCTCGTGCGCATCACGCGCGCGCAGGTCGCCGGGGTGCAGGAGCGTTTGGGCGACGGCGTCATCGTCGAAACGGCGATGCGCTACGGCAACCCGTCCATCGCATCGGGGCTGGAGTCCTTGACGGCGCGGGGCTGCACCCGCATCGCCATTCTGCCGCTCTACCCCCAATATGCGGGCGCCACGACCGCGTCCGTCTATGACGACGTCGCCAAGTCCTTGCTCGGAAAGTGGAATGTGCCGGAGCTGCGCCTGCTTCGCGACTATTACCGCGAACCCGCCTTCATTGGGGCGCTCGCGGACAGCCTGTCCGATCATCTCGATACGCTTGACTGGACGCCCGATCAGATCCTTTGCTCCTATCACGGACTGCCGCAATCCTATGTCGACAAGGGTGATCCGTATCAGGGCGAGTGCCTCGAAACAACGGCTCTGCTTCGTGCTCATACGGGCTATTCGGAAGACGTGCTGCGCTCGACGTTCCAGTCGCGCTTCGGTCCCAAGGCCTGGCTGCAGCCCTATACGGACAAGACGCTGGAGGCCTTGCCGGCGCAAGGCGTAAAGAAGGTCGCCGTCATGATGCCGGGCTTCTCCTCCGACTGTCTGGAAACGCTGGAAGAGATCGCCATCGAAGCGGAAGAAAGCTTCCACGAACATGGCGGGACGCACTTCACGGCCGTACCCTGCCTGAACGACCGCGAAGACCATCTCGACCTATTGGCCGATGTCGCACGGCGTCGACTCCTAACGGGTTGGCTTGACGAGGTCGAATAGGCGGGACTTGTCGTTCGTCAGTATGTCTTCCGAACTGACAGTCCGGTCGGCCAGCGCGGCATAGGCGTCCGCGCGAGCAGCGAGCAGTTTCGGGTAGCACGCCATCAGAGACTCCGTGTCCGAAAGGCCTGATTGACGCTCATAGTGTCCGTTCCAGGCAAGCGGTTTGGGTTGGGCGAAATACTGGCTCTTCAATCGGTCGAGATGATTGTCTGCCGCTTCGATATAGACGATGAACCAGTCGCGGCGCAGCCGATCCAGCACATCGGCGTCCGTGTAGATCACCGATCCTGTCGTATCGAGCAGGGGGTTGCGGGCATTCGTTTCAAGACTTCTGCGCGTGGCGTCCGTCTCCAAAGCGATGGATCGCCGTTCCCGCGCCTCATACCCGTCCGTATAGGGCTGACCCTGCCAAGCGGCGAAGGCGTCCATGTCGCTTTCACCGAGCGCGGCCCAGATCAGGCGATCCACCTCGATCAAGGTGAAATCGTAGTCCGTGGCGAGCCTCATGCCGGAGTAGCTCTTGCCGATATTGGACATGCCCACGAGGGCGAGTCTCAGCGTGCCATCTCGGTAGCGCTGGTCGAACTCCCCCCGAGACAGTTTCATGCCAATACGGACCCGATATGGTCGGCCAGGGCAGGGAGTGTCGGCTCCAGGGTCGTCACGCGGGGCTCTGTCTCCATGGCCTTGGCCAATGATGGCGGCAGGGAGATGGCCTCGTGTATGATGCCTTCCAGACTGTCCGCGAATTTGGCCGGGTGGGCCGTTCCCACGGTGATGAAGGTCGCGTCCTCCGGGTGAGACTGACGATAGGCTTCCATCCCCAAGTGCCCCACGGCGGTATGGGGGCAGAGCAGATAGCCGGTTTCCTGATGCAAGCGGCGCACATGGCGTGCGGTCGTCTCATCGTCGAAGGACGTCCCCCAAACGGCTTCGCGGATCGCATCCGCATCTCCGCCGAACAGGCTGAGAATACGGGGGAAATTGTTGGGTCGGCCAATGTCCATGGCGTTGGACAGGGTCGGCGTCGACGGGCGCGGACGGTACTCGCCGTCAGCCAGGAAATCCACGAAAGGGTCGTTGACGTTGTGAGCCACAACGAACCGGTCGATTGGCGCGCCCATGCGACGCGCCATCAACCCGCCCGTCAGATTGCCGAGATTGCCGGAAGGCACGGAAATGACGAGCTTGCGTTTCGGATAGGCTGCCTTGGCCTGGAGCGATGCCCAAACATAGTAGAAGCTCTGCGGCACGACCCGGCCGACATTGATGGAATTGGCGCTCATCAGGTCGAAGCGCTTGGTCAGGGCCGCGTCGGCGAAAGCTTCCTTCACGAGCGCCTGGCAGTCGTCGAATGTCCCGTCCACGGCAATGGCGCGAACGTTCGATCCGGCATCGCCGATCGTGCAGAGTTGGCGCTCCTGCACAGTCGACACACCGCCCTTGGGAAACAGGATGAACACATCCACGCCAACTTGACCCAGAAAGGCATCTCCGATCGCTCCGCCCGTATCGCCGGACGTCGCGACGAGGATGGTCCTGCGTTCGCCCGTTCGGGTCATCAGGTGGGAGGCTGCCCGTCCCATGAAGCGTGCGGCAAAATCCTTGAAGGCCAGCGTCGGTCCATGGAAAAGTTCGAGAATGAAGTCGTTGGCCTGCGGCGGCATGGCCGGATCGAGACAGTCTCCGCCGAATGTGACCATCGACACGTCGAAGTCGTAGGCGTCACGGCACAGGGCGCGCAAAGTTTGGCGATCGAACCGGTCATCCGTGAAGTGAGCTGCCAGTTCCGCCGCGCAGTCCGAGAAATCCATGGCACCCAGCTCTGCAAGCCGCTCCTGCGAAAAGGACGGCAGGGCTTCCGGCATCCACAGGCCGCCATCGGGCGCGAGGCTGGCGAGCAGCGCATCTCCGAACGCAGCCGTGACGCTGCGGTCCCTGTCGGAAAAGTACTTCATGGGATCGGGACCTAGCGCGGTGCGTCCCGATGACAAGCCGGAAAAGCCGGGTTCAGCCTGCGCGGACGCTGTGCGCCAGGAGGTTCACCATGGTCGCATGCGCAGGCTCTGTGCCCGTATTGACGATCTTGTGCGGTCGGTCTGCACGGTAACGCAAGGTCTCGCCTGTGGCCGCCGTCCAGCTCTCCCGACCGATGGTGACGGTGAGCGTCCCGGCCAGCACGGACAGGTTCTCGACCGATCCCGGCGGGTGAGGGGAGCTGTTCAGCGTTCCGCCCGGCTGCGCACGGAAATCATAGACTTGAACGAATTGGACAGTCTCCAGCGCTCCGATGATGCGCAATTCGCAAAGGCCGTCGTCCGAGGTGATACGCGGAATGTCCTGAATGCGGGCATGCTGAACCAGCGCGGCCTCGCCCGGCCCGGACGCAAACATGGCCTCGACGCTGGTACCCAAGGCCTGAGACAGGCGTGAGAGCGTTGCGATCGTCGGATTTGATTCGTTCTTCTCGATCTGGCTGATCATGGACTTCGCCACGCCGGACATTTCCGAGAGCTCGCCGAGCGAGAGCTGGTCGGCCTTGCGCAGGCGTGCGATGGTTTCGCCGAGCTTTTCGGACAGGGCATCGGTTTCGGGACAGGGCTGTCGGCGGGAGCGGGCTTTGCGGGGCATAACGGCTTCGTGAGGATTTCGGGGTTGGTTCGGCGTCGCTGTTCGATATATAGAACGAACAGACTTTCTCAAAGAACGAAACCGTGATGCGTTACCTCCCAATACATATCGACCTCAAGGACAAGACGGTAATGGTGTTCGGAGACGGACCCGCTGCCGAAGCGAAACTCCGCACTCTGATGAAGACGCAGGCAAGCCTGCACGTTCATGCGACCGAACCGAGCGACGAGATGCTGCGCTGGGCAAAGGAGTCGCGTATTTTGCTGACGGATTCGTCGGACATGTCGGGTGCGACACTGGTCTACGCGGCGACCGAGGACGAAGAAGAGAATCTGCGGCTCGCAACGGAAGCGCGCGCGCTCAAAATTCCCTGCAACGCGGCCGACCAACCTTTGGGCTGCGACTTCATCACGCCCGCCATCGTGGACCGCTCGCCCGTTGCCGTGTCCATCGGCACCGAGGGCACGAGCCCCGGACTTGCCCGGGCCTTGAAGAGCGATCTGGAAGCCCGTCTGCCGAGCGACCTTGGCCAGACGTCCCTGACCATCAAGGCGTTACGCGGTACGCTGAAGACCGAAGAGCCGGATATCGCCAAGCGGCAGGCCCTCTGGGCTGATGTGCTGGGCGCAGGGCTGAACGACCTCACCTCGCTCGACTCGGACGCGGTGACAGCACGCTATGCGGCCGCACGCGGAAATGCCGAAACCTCACAAGGCCACGTGCATATCGTCGGAGCCGGACCGGGCGATCCCGATCTGCTGACGGTTGGCGCGTTGCGCGTGATGCACAGCGCCGATGTCGTCGTATATGACAGGCTCGTCAGCGATGAGGTGCTGTCGCTCTGCCGCCGGGAAGCCGAGTTCATCTATGTCGGCAAACAGGCCGGAAAGGCGTCCACGCGTCAGGACGAGATCAACCGCATCCTGGTCGAGAAAGCGCGGGCTGGGTCTCGTGTCGTACGGCTGAAGTCCGGTGATCCTCTTGTCTTCGGACGCGCGGAAGAAGAGTTCGCCGCTCTGGACGCTGCGTCAGTCGGTTTCAGCATTCACCCCGGCATTACCTCCGCCACAGCGGCGGCGGCCAGCTTGCGGCACAGCCTGACGGTGCGCGGCGAGAATACGGCCGCGGTCCTGGCCACGGGTCACGGCGAGGACGGATTTGCAGAGCTGGACTGGCCATCGCTCGCCAAGCCGGGCGCGCGAGCCTCCATCTATATGGGCTTGCGGGCTGCGCGATTCATCCAAGGCCGTTTGTTGCTGCATGATGCGGATCCCGCCACGCCTGTGACCGTGGTCGAGAACGCCTCCCGACCCAACGAAATCATCGTATCCGCGACACTGTCGACCCTTCCGGACGTCCTGACCGCGAACGAGATCAAGGGCCCGGCGTTGCTGATGCTGGGCTACGCCCGCCGCGCCGCGCAAGCGTCGCTGAAGGCCGCGTCATGAGCACGCTCAAGCATACCGGCAAAGGTCCGCAGGCCATGACGGCCAACGAGCTTCGGTCCGGCCTGTCCGTCTGGATGACGGACGATTTCGGCTGGTCGCAAGACTACAAGGACGCGCTGCTGACGGAAGACGAGGCGACGATCCAGAGGATGGACGACGTCGCCAAGGCGGCCGAGCTTACCAATACCGTCGTCGGCGCATACTTCATCGACACGGTGGACGGCACGCCCGCGCGGTACCGCGAACGCTTCCGCACCCATGGCCCCTCATACGACACGGCGGATCTTATCTGATGTATCGCTACGACGAATTCGATGCGGCTTTCGTAAAGTCGCGCGTGGATCAGTTCCGGGGTCAGGTGGAACGCCGCCTGGACGGACGGTTGAGCGAAGCCGAGTTCCGCCCGCTGCGTCTGATGAACGGCCTGTACCTGCAACTTCACGCCTACATGCTGCGTGTGGCCGTCCCTTACGGCACGCTGCGCAGCGATCAACTCCGCATGCTCGCTCATCTCGCGGACAAGTACGACAAGGGATATGGCCACGTCACGACCCGCCAGAACATGCAGTTCAACTGGCCGAAGCTGGGCGATGTACCGGACATGCTGGAAGACCTCGCCAGCGTGGAAATGCACGCCATCCAGACCAGCGGTAACTGCATCCGGAACGTGACTTGCGATCCCTACGCCGGGGCCGCCGCTGACGAGATCGAGGATCCGCGGCCGCTGGCCGAACTGCTGCGGCAATGGTCCATGCTGCACCCGGAATTCAGCTTCCTTCCTCGCAAGTTCAAGATCGCGGTGACGGGTGCGCCGACACATGACCGCGCCATGGTCCGCGCTCATGATATCGGCATCGAAGTGGTGCGCGGTGTCGAGGGCGAAGTCGGCTACCACATCATCGTCGGTGGCGGACTGGGCCGGACACCGGTCATCGGTCAGACCTTGCGCGCCTTCTGTCCCAAGGATGAGCTACTCCCCTATCTGGAAGCCACGATGCGGGTCTACAACCGCTTTGGGCGGCGCGACAACAAGTACAAGGCCCGGATCAAGATCCTCGTGCGCGAAACCGGGATCGAGGAATTCCGCTTCCTTGTGGACGAAGAATTCAAGGCGCTGGAGGCCAGCGACATCATGGTCGGTCAGGCCGAGCGCGACCGGATCGCGGACTACTTCGCACCGCCGAAATATAGCAGCGACATCAAGGTCTTCGACCTTTCGGCTCAACCGGAAGCCTTCCGCAAATGGGTGGATACGAACGTCGTTCCTCACATCCAGCCCGGCTACGCCATCGTCAATATCAGCCTCAAGGACCCGGACCGCGCGCCAGGCGACATCACGGCGGAGCAGATGCGCGCCGTGGCGGACCTCGCCGACGCGCACAGCTTCGGCGAAATCCGCACGACACACCAGCAAAACATGGTCCTGGCCCATGTCCGGCAGGACGCGCTTCGCGCGGTCTGGGACGGCCTTGTCGCGGCCAATCTGGAAGACGCCAATATCAACCTGATCGGCGACATCATCTGTTGCCCCGGAATGGATTTCTGCGCGCTTGCCACCGCCCGCTCCATCCCCGTCAGTCAGGCCATCGCGGAACGGTTCAAGGACCATGCGCGCCAGCAGGCGATCGGCGAGATGCAGATCAAGATTTCGGGCTGCATCAATGCCTGCGGCCATCACCATGTCGGCCATATCGGCATTCTCGGTCTGGAGAAGGCCGGCGTGGAGTTCTATCAGGTCACGCTGGGGGGAGACGCCACTCAAACCGCAGCCATCGGCGACAAGATGGGCGCGGGCTTTTCCCAAGTGGAACTGGTCGACGGCATCGAGCGCATCGTCGATTTCTACATGGGCGAGCGGACGGAGGGAGAGCGCTTCCTCGACACCTATCGCCGCCTTGGAACCCCAGCCTTCAAGGAGGCGCTCTATGCCGACGCATAGCCTGATCGACGCGAGCGGAACGACCGCAAGCACGGTTCTCGCGACCGACTTCGATGCCGCGCGCAACGAGGACATCGAGGCACTGCGCCTGCCACCGGATGCGGACCTGTCCGAGATCGCGGACGCGCTACCCCGTATCCGTTCCATCTTCGTGGAGTTCGCCGCGTTCACGGACGGCCGGGGCTTCAGCCTCGCGCGCCTCTTGCGCAAGCGCCATGGTTATGAAGGCCTGCTCGTCGCCGACGGCCAGCTTATTCCCGACCAGTTTGCATTCGCCCTGCAATGCGGGTTCGATGCCGTGCGTATCGCTGATAGCGAGCTGAACCGTCACACGCCCGAAGCCTGGGACGATGCGCTGGACGAATTCGATCTGACCTACCAGCGCGGCTATGCTGTGGCCGAAGGGCCTGCGACCAATATCTTCGACGCGCGCCTGACAGCGATGGAGGCAGGACAGACCGCCGACCCTTTTTCGGCCTGAGCGCGGAGGCCGCGCTCGCCAAGGCCATCGAGCTTCATGAGGGTGATATCTTCCTGGCCAGTTCGCTGGGAGCCGACAGCGCCGTCCTGTTGCACATGGTCGCGAAGGTTCGCTCGGACCTGCCGGTTTATTTCCTCGATACGGGCAAGCATTTCCGGCAGACGCTGGCCTATCGCGATACGCTGATCGAGCAGCTAGGCTTGACCAACTTTATCAACGTCCATCCAGATCCGCAGCAGCTGCGCGACGTCGACCCGGACGGCGATCTTCACGACACCATGCCGGATGCGTGCTGTGCGGTGCGCAAGGTCGAGCCGCTGAAACACGCCGTCGGCAAGTTCGGTGCGCAAATCACGGGCCGCAAGCGCTACCAGACGCCGGAACGTGCCGAGATGCCGATCTACGAGGATCTGCGCGGCGAAGACGGTGAGGGGATGGTGAAGATCAATCCGCTCGCCTATTGGTCCGCCAAGGACGTGACGGACTATATCCGCAAGCACGATCTGCCCCCGCACCCCATGTTCGCTCTCGGATATCCGTCGATCGGCTGTCAGCCCTGCACGACCCGCGTGAGCGAAGGCGAAGACCCGCGCGCCGGACGCTGGCGGGGCAAGGGCAAGACGGAGTGCGGTATCCATATGGTGGACGGCAAATGGCAGCCCGTCCGGCGAGAAGTGAAAAGCTTCGAAGCTTTCTAAGTCTTGGGCTTGTCGAAGACCAATCCTGTTAAGCGCATGCGGGAGTGTCTGGTGAGATAGAAGCGACTTCACCACTGGAGGAGAACTTATCTGGAAAAATGCGTTTTTAGCGTCCTGACCAGAATACGCTGGTAGTAATCCGAGGCCTGCGCTTCCGCTAGGTCGAGAAACTCCTCGATCTCAACGGGGTCGATTACCGGATAGGTGTCGCAGCCCTCGAACGTTCCCGTCTGTACATAGTGCGGAAAGCCAACCAGCCCCGCGAAGCGCCCTGCATGAGCCGAGCGCCGCACCAGTTCTCCGCCGTAGCACGGCTCCTCCGGGCGTCCGTCCCACCCTTCGATCCGGATATAACCGAACACGAAAAGCGACTGAGGATAGCCTGCCTCGACGGCGGCCATGCGGTACGGGTCGCCCTCCTCATGCAGACCCGAATAGCCATAGGCTCGAGCCAGCTGGTAGTTCAGACGAGGGTTGTCAGGGTCGGACGCAACGGCGTCGAGACAGGCGGCAATGGCTGCAGGCTTGTCCATGGCCTCGCGCGTGACTCCCGTCGTCACGACCCTCTCCGGGTCGCTCGGATGTCCTGCCAAGAGATCACACTCCGTTATGGCGCGAGAATGTTCAGCCCGCTCGTATGTGGCGATGCCTGCAAAGGGATTGTCCGCAGATGCGGAGGTTGGTGCGCAAAACCCCAAAACAAGAGCGGAGAAGATGAGAGGGCGTGTCGGCATGAGCCGCCATTTGCACAGATGGGCTGCAGGGACCTTGCGCTCTGACAACAGTCAGAGCGACATAGGCGTTCTACGTATGACGTCTCTGAAGCACGTCGACCACCGCTGATAATGATATGTCCTTGGCGGCCAGCAGCACCAGCAGGTGATAGATCAGATCGGCCGCCTCTCCTGTGAAGGCGTCTTCGCCCTCCGCAACGGCGGCAAGGGCGGTTTCGACGCCTTCCTCGCCGACTTTCTGCGCGGCTTTCACCAGAGGTCCCTGCAGAAGCCTTGCCGTGTAGCTCTCCGACGGATCGGCATCTTTTCGCTTGCGGATCAGGTCATCCAGATAGCCGACGAAACCAACGCCATGCGCGCCGTCATCGCCAAAGCAGGAGACCGTGCCTTCATGACATGTCGGACCGGCGGGACGTGCGAGGACCACTAGCGCGTCCGCGTCACAATCCGCTTCCAGAGAGACAAGCGCGAGCGTGTTTCCGCTCGTTTCGCCCTTGGTCCAGAGCGTGTCCCGACTGCGAGAAAAGAAGGTGACGAAGCCGGTTTCACGGGTCTTCGCGACGGAGGCCTCGTTCATGTAGCCAAGCATCAGGACCTGAAGCGTGTCGGCGTCCTGCACGATCGCCGGAACGAGGCCTCCGCCTTTTTCGAAATCGATGTTCATGGCCTTACCTGGATACCGGCGTCTGCAAGATCGCGCTTCAGGTCCGGAATAGCGATGACGGCCTTGTGGAAAACGGAGGCGGCCAGCGCGCCGTCCACGTCCGCCTGCTTGAAAACCGCCTCGAAATGCTCAGTGGCGCCTGCACCGCCGGAAGCGATCAGCGGGACATCGCAGACTTCCCGGACCGCCTGTAGCTGCGTTACGTCGTACCCCTTGCGCACCCCGTCCTGGTTCATGCAGTTCAGAACGATTTCTCCAGCTCCACGGTCCTGCGCTTCGCGGACCCACTCCAGCGTGGCACGGCCTGTCTCCCGGGTCTTGCCCGGATCGCCCGTATGGCTCTTCACGCGGTATGTGCCCGCTTCCTCGAATGTGTCGATGCCGACCACGATGCACTGACGTCCGAAGGCCGTTTGCAATTCGTCGATCAGTGCGGGCCGGAGCAGGGCGGGGGAGTTGACGCTGATCTTGTCAGCGCCGGCAGCCAATCGCTCGCCCGCGACGTCGACGCTGTCGATCCCGCCCGCCACGCAGAAGGGTATGTCCAGCTCGCGACTGACGCGGCTGATCCAGTCGGCGCTGACCTGCCGGTCGTCAGTGGATGCGGTGATGTCGTAGAAGACGAGTTCGTCCGCCCCTTCGTCGCGGTAGCGACACGCCAGTTCGACGATGTCGCCCACGTCTTCGTGATTGCGAAACTGCACGCCTTTGACCACGCGCCCGTCGCGGACATCCAGACAGGGTATGATGCGGCGCGCAAGCAAGGTTCAGTCGGCCGCGATGGCCTCGGCCACTGTGAAGTTGCCCTCGTAGAGGGCCCGGCCGATGATGATGCCTTCCGGCGAAAGCGCCTTCAGTTCGCGCACATGGTCCAGCGTCCCGACCCCGCCGGAGGTGATGAGGCCTATCGTCGGATAGTCGGACTGAATCCGCGCGTAGAGATCCGTATTCCCACCTGTCTCCGCGCCGTCACGACCGATATCGGTGACGAGGATCGTCCTAAGCCCGGAGCCCCTATAGCCGTCGAGGATCTCGTAGAACGGCGTCTGCGTCGCTTCCGTCCAGCCCTTGATGGCCGGAAAGGCGATGCCGCGTCCGTTGACGTTGACGTCGAATGCCAGGACCACACGGTCCGGGCCAAGTTCTTCCAGCCAACGGCGGACCATTATGGGCTGCGTCACGGCGAGACTGCCGATCACGACGCGCGCGACGCCCCCGTCGAGCAACTGCCGGATCATGCCAAGATCACGAAGACCGCCGCCCGCCTGAACCTTCAGGCCGGACTCCCGGGCGATGCGACTGATCAGTTGTCCTTGCGTAAGACCTCCGTTCTTCGCTCCGTCGAGGTCCACGACATGGACCCACTCGGCCCCGGACGCGGCATAGCCCTGGGCGACTTCGACCGGGTCGGAATCGTACTCGGTCTTGGCATCGAACCGCCCCTTGAGCAGGCGGACGCACTTGCCGTTCATCAGGTCGATGGCGGGGAAGATCATAAGGCGGCAAACGCTTTCAGGATGCTGGCACCGACGTGTGCGCTGCGTTCCGGGTGGAACTGGCAGCCGCGCACAGAGCCGTGCCGGACTATGGACGTGAAAGCGGAGCCATAATGGGTCGAAGCAAGGCTTGCACCTGAAATCGGTGCAGCGAAGGAATGTACGAAATAGGCGTGGTCGCCTTCGGACAGACCGGCCGTGACGGGGTCGTCTTTCAGGTCTGTCAGTGTGTTCCACCCCATGTGCGGGGAGGGAAGATCGCCCGTCTCAAGTGCGACCACTCGACCCGGCACTAGCCCGAGGCCCTGAGTGACCTCGCCGCCTTCGTCCAGGGTTTCGAACAAAAGCTGCATTCCAAGGCAGATGCCCATCACGGGCTGTGTCAGGCTGCGCAGCGTCTCGGTGAGTCCAGCACTCTCGATCTGACGCATGGCGTAGGGTGCCGAGCCGACGCCGGGGATAAGTACACGGTCTGCGGACAGGATGTCTTCGGGCACGTCGCTGACCTTGGACGCTATGCCCAGTCGGTCGAAGGCGAAGCCGACCGATGCCAGATTGGCGCATTTCGTATCGACGATCAGAACGCCCATATTTCTAGAGCATGCCCTTGGTCGACGGCATGTCGGTGCCGCTGACGGCCAGGGCAGGGCGCAACGCCCGGCCCACGCCCTTGAAACAGGCTTCGATCATGTGGTGGCTGTTTTCCCCCTCCACCTCGATCTGGATCGCGGCTCCGAGCGTCTGCGCGAGGCTCTGGAAGAAGTGCGGGCACATCTCCACCGCAAATTCACCGACATGGTCGGTCGGAAAGTCACCCTTGAAGGTCGCGGCAGGCCGGCCGGACAGGTCGATAGCCACTCTGGCCTGCGTCTCGTCCATGGGCATGACGAAGCCGTATCGGCCAATCCCGGACCGATCTCCCAATGCCTGCTTCATGGCAGAGCCCAGTGCGAGCGCCGTGTCTTCCACCGTGTGATGCGCATCGATCTCCAGGTCGCCTTTCACCACGCAGGTCAGGCCCAGCCCGCCATGCTTGGCGATCTGCTCCAACATGTGGTCGTAGAAGCCAAGACCGGTATCGATTTTCACCGCTTCAGGATCATCAAGGTTCACGCGTATCGCTACGTCGGTCTCTTTGGTCGTGCGGAAGACTTCGCCAACCCGCTCCGATGGACTTTGGACTTCCGTCACCCCGAGCGCGGCAAGCGCAAGATCGTTCTCTTCCGGCGTACCGATGGACAGGCGGTAGTGATCGGCGATCTTGGCGCTGAAGTCGCGTATGCGGACATTGAACCGGGCCAGCCGGGTCAGCATGACCTCGATATCCTGCGCCTCGAACAGAATGAAGTTAGCGTCCGATGCGTATGTCTTTGCGACGTACTCCGACTGGGACAGAAGCGGGAAAATGCGATCCCGTTCCGACTTTAGGATGTCGCCGCGCTGAGTCACAACAGACATGGCCGGCGCCGACAGAGCCGCCATGGCGGTATCGATCACGGGCTTGGGCACGGGGTAGGGCGGAATGACCTTCAGAAGCAGATCGATGATGGCCGGGTCCGCGATGGCCGCACCCAACCGCACACCGGCCAGTCCATAAAGCTTGGACAGGGTCCGGGTGACGACCAGGTTCGGCTCCCGGTCTGCAGCCAGGCTCGCCCGGTCCGAGAACTCGATATAGGCTTCGTCAAGAACGACCAGGCCGTCGCTCGCCTTGCAGACGTAACGGATATCCGCCTCGTCGATAGAAAAGCCCGTCGGATTGTTCGGCGAACAGAGGAAGGTGATCTTCGGCTTGACCTCCGAGACTTGCGCGCGGACGGCGTCCATGTCGGGCCGGAGGCTTCTGTCCGCCGGGACATCGACCAGCTCGCAGCCGTTGAGGGCGGCCACCGTGTTGAAGTAGGAAAAGGTCGGCGAACTGATGAGTATGCGATCCTGGCCCGGCACGCAGAAGGTCCGAACGAGAACGTCAAGCAGCTCGTCCGCACCTCGGCCTATGGCGACCTCCTGCGGCGTCACGCCATACAGCTCGGCCATGCGCGTCCGTAGCGCGTCCGGCTGCTGTGCGGGATAGCGGTTGTAACCTGCGACGGCAGCCGTGCCGGGCGGAGGCGACCACGGGCTTTCATTCGCATCGAGGTGCAAGGCCCCCGTCGAGGCTCCGCGCGCCAAATAGGCTTTCATGGCGACGATGTTCGGCCGCGCGATCCGTTCCGCCCAGTTGAGGCTATCTGTGGTCATTGCATCGCCTCCAGACGCAGCGTGACGGCATTGCGGTGCGCATCCAGCCCTTCCATCTCCGCCAGTCGTTCCACGACGGGACCGAGACGGCGAAGTCCGGCTTCGGTCAACTGCTGGACCGAGACGTATTTCAGAAAACTGTCGAGCGTGATCCCGCTATAGGCCCGCGCCGCACCGTTGGTGGGCAGCGTGTGGTTGGTCCCGGAGGCATAGTCGCCAACGCTTTCGGGGGTCCATGGACCAAGAAAGACCGAGCCGACATTACGGAAGGTCGGGACCAGCGTTTCGGGATTGTCCATCTGCACGATCAGGTGCTCTGGAGCGTATCGGTTGACGATATCGGCAACATATTCGCGACCGTCCGCGACGATCATGCGTGCGTGGGTCATGGCTTCCGTCGCAATGTCCTTGCGGCTTAGGAACGAGAGCTGCCGATCGACCGCGTCGGCGACTTTTCCGGCCATGTCCGGGCAACAGGACACGCAGACGACCTGTGCCACGCGGTCATGTTCGGCTTGGCTGAGAAGATCGGACGCCACGAAATCGGGGTTGGAGCCTTCGTCGCACAGCACCATGGCTTCGCTCGGACCGGCGGGCAGATCGATGGCCGGACCGCCCGGTGCCTGTGCAACCAGAGACTTCGCAAGTGCGACATAGGCATTGCCCGGGCCGAAGATCTTGTCGCAGCGCGGGATGGTGTCCGTGCCGTAGGCGAGGGCGGCGATCGCCTGTGCGCCGCCAACCGCAAACACGTCCGTCGCCTTGCAGCGATAGGCGCAGGCCAGCACGACCGGATCGATCTTCCCGTCCTTGCCGGGCGGTGTGACGATGACCCGGCGACGCACGCCCGCCACCTTGGCCGGAGTGGCCAACATGATGACCGTAGAGACGAGCGGCGCTGTCCCTCCAGGTATGTAAAGGCCAGCCGTATCGATGGCCCTGACCTCTCGGCGGCAGATGACGCCCGGCTCGGTTTCGACTTCGATATCCTGGGGCATCTGCGCAGCGTGAAACGCCTTCACATTCCGGCGGGCACGTTCGATCACGGATTGGTCTTCTGCGCTGAGCGAGCGCCATGCGGCTTCCAGATCTTCGTCCGGAACGCGCAGTGTCACGGGGACTTTCGTATCGAAGCGCGCGGTATAGTCCGCCAGCGCTTCGTCGCCGCGCACTTTCACGTCGGCGAGGATGTCCTGAACGCGCGCGACCATATCCGCATCGGCCAGGCCGGATGGCCGGGCAAGGGCGCTTTCCCGCTCTTCGGCGGAGGCATTCGTCCAATCGATGCGCCGCATCAGTCCATCATCTTTTCGATCGGAAGAACCAGGATGGCACGTGCGCCAAGGGCCTTCAGGTCTTCCAGCGTTTCCCAGAACACCGTTTCGGTACAGACGGCCTGGACAGCCAAGAGGTCGTCATTGCCGGCGAGAGACATGATAGTCGGCGCGTCGGAACCGGGGAGGAGCTTCGTGATCGCGTCGAGCTGGTCCTTTGGCGCGTTGAGCATGATGTACTTGGAATCCGACGACTTCAGCACGCCCGCGATCCGGCTCAGCAGCTTGTCGAGGAGATCGGCCTTGGCCGCCGAGAGCTGACGGGAGCTGCGGATCAACACCGCTTCGGATTCCAAGATGGTCTCGAAAGCGGCCAGCCCGTTGGCCTCCAACGTCGCGCCGGACGAGACCAGATCGCAAATGCTCTCCGCGACGCCGATGGACGGGGCGAGCTCGACCGCACCCTTCATTTCGACCAGCTTGGCGGAAATACCCCGTTCTTCCAGAAAGCGACGCGTGACTCCCGGATAGGTCGTCGCGATCCGTGTGCCCTGAAGATCGTCCGCCGACTGGACGTCGCCGCGCTCGGGAGAGGCGAGGCATAGACGGCACCGGGAAAATCCCAGCTTCATGGCAACCGATGCGTCGACATCGGTGGTCAGCTGCTCTTCTACAAGAACGTTCTCTCCGACAATGCCAATGTCGGCAGCGTCATTCGCCACAAAGGACGGAATGTCGTCATCTCGCACGAGCAGAAGGTCGACGGGCATATTTTTCACGCGTGCGAGAAGGCCGCCGCCGCGTATGGCGAACCGCAGCCCACACGCCTTGAGCAACGCAAAGCTGTCGTCGGCCA
>JBARXH010000219.1:0-6929 GCA_049647245.1 Litorimonas sp. | reverse complement strand
CCCAACGGACGTAGCGCCGGCACGCCCGCTACTCGGCCGAGCCTGCAATCCGCGCCGGTCGCTGAGCTGGCCCGCAAGCGCTTCACCCTCGACAATTTCGTGATCGGACCGTCCAACGAACTCGCCGTCGCCGTCGCCCGCCAGGTGATCGGAAACCGCGTGCCGCAATACAATCCGATCCTGCTCCACGGTGCCAACGGCATGGGCAAGACGCACATTCTGCACGCCATTGAAGCCGAAGTGGCCGAGCGCGACGCCGAACGGCGGGTCAAATTCGTGTCCGCCGAGGATTTCGTCGCACAATTCGTCGCCAGCGTGCGCGGATCGGGACGCGAGGGGATGAGCGCCTTCAAGGCCTCCCTGCGCGACGTGGACCTGCTCATCATCGACGATGCGCACTTCATCGCCGACAAGAGCGCCAGCCAGGAAGAGCTGCTGCACACCATCATCAGCCTGGTCGGGGCGGGCCGCCAGATCCTGATCGCCGCCGACCGCCATCCCGACACGATCGAGAAGGCGTCCGACCGCCTGAAGAGCTATCTGTCCTCCGGCCTCGTCTGCAAGATCGGCCCCGCGGACTACGAGCTGCGCCTGCGCATTCTCGATCGCCTGATCAAGCGTCGCCGGGAGCAGGGCCATGCCAGCCTCGCCATCCCGCAGCCCGCGCGCGACCACCTCGCCGCCCGCATGAACGTCACGCCGCGCGATCTCGAAGGCGCCTTCAACCAGATCGTGGCGCAGAGCGAGTTCCTCGGCACGCCCATCACGCTGGAAACCGTGCAGGAGACGCTGTCGGATTCCCGCTACATGACGGGCCAGCGCCTGACGGTGGACCGCATCCAGCGCGCCGTGTGCGAGGCCTTCTCCATCAGCCTGACCGACATGAGCTCCAAACGCCGCGCCCGCGCCGTGGCCCGCCCGCGCCAGGTCGCCATGTACCTGTCCAAGCGCCTGACCAAGCGCAGCCTGCCGGACATTGGCCGGCGTTTCGGCGGACGCGACCACACGACCGTCATGCACGCCGTGAAACGCATCACGAGCCTGCGCGCCGAAGACCCGACCTTCGACGCCCAGGTCCGCGCCGTGGAAGACGCGCTGAAGGCCTAGGGTCTCCTCTGCCCCGAGGCTCGGGGCAGCACTGCCCTTTCCGGAGCCGAGACCACATGAGTTAACATTATGGCCCGGCGGACCCTCTGTCGGGCCTAAATCTTTGCCCCGGTTAAGATTTTCTTCTAGGCAAGCCTGCGTCGTTGCGTTTCCGACTTCGTGAAGGAGCCTGAAACGTGACCCGTCCGACTGCCCGATTTCCCGACAAAGGTCCTGCCAAGGGTCCTACAAGAGTTGCTGCCCGAGTTTCCGCGTTGATCGACCCAGAAGAAATCGTCGCCACCCTGCGGGAAAGCCTGCTCGTGCTGGATGAGAACTTGGTCGTCGAGTATGCGAGCGAGCGCTTCTTCGAGACCTTCCAGGTCTCGCGCGACGACACGGTCGGACAGCCGCTCGCCACTCTGGGCAACGGCCAGTGGGACATTCCCGCCCTGCTGGAACCCCTGGGGCGCATCCTCGATCATCACGAATCCCTGGAGTCCTACACGGTCGACCACAGTTTCGAGACCATCGGACGCCGGGTCATGCAGCTCAATGCGCGCAAGACGGTCCGCCCGGGCAACGGCTCTCGGCGCATCCTGCTCGCCATCGACGACATCACGGACGCCGCGCTGGCCGCGCAGGAGCTGGACCGTCACCGCCGCATCATGACCGGCATGGTGCAGACGGTGCGCGAACCCATGCTGGTGCTGGACGGCGACCTGCGCGTCGTGGAGGCCAGCCGGTCCTTCTATCAGGGCTTCGGCGTGAAGGCGGACGCCACGATCGGGGAAAAGCTCTGGGAGCTTGGCGACGGCCAGTGGGCCATTCCGGAACTGATCCATCTGCTCACCACCGTGATCCCGACCCATTCGGAAATCGAGGATTACGAGGTCCGCCACGCCTTCCCCGGCATGGGCGAAAAGATATTCCTGCTGAATGCCCGCAAGATCTACCGCGAAGGTAACGGCACCAAGACCCTTCTGCTGGCCATGCAGGACATCACCGCCCGCCGCGCTGCCGAAGCGGCGCGCGAGGAGGCGCTGCAGACCTCGGAGATGCTGCTCGAAGAACTCAACCACCGGGTCATGAACAGCCTCGGCATGGTCGGCGCGATCGTGGGCACGGAACGCTCCAACATGGCGGACGAACGCTGCCGTGCCGCCTTCCAGCGCATGCGCGCGCGCATCGACTCGCTCGGCTTGCTCTACAAGACGCTGTCACGCACGGGCGCCGTCGCCGACGTGGATGCGCGGGACTATCTGGGCGGCATGCTCGGCAACCTCCTGGAGTCCTCCTCGCAGACCGACCGGACGCAGATCGCTCTGGAGCTGGACATCCTCTCTCGCCCGCTCTCCACCCAGCTGGCCATGCCGCTGGGCCTGGTGGTCAACGAACTGGCCACCAACAGCCTGAAATATGCCTACAAGGACCGCGAGACCGGCCGGCTCGGCGTGTCCTTCGCGGAAACGGACGGTGCGCTTGTCCTGTCCATCTGGGACGACGGGGTCGGGATCGATCCGTCCGCGCGGGTGGACTCCGGCATGGGCCAGAAGCTCATCCAGTCCCTCGCCCGCCAGCTCCGCGCCGACATCCGGCAGGACAGCGACGACACCGGAACCCGCACGACCCTGACCTTCCCGCCTGAGGCACCCTGAGGTACTCTTGGGGCACCCCTGAAACACGGCCCTCAATCGGCCACGATCCGGCCGCGGCCCTTGCGCACGTTGACTGGACCGGGCGGCTGGCTACAGGCGAGCCATGATCCGCCTGCTGCTTCCCCTCTGCGCCCTGGTCCTGTCCGCCTGCTCCATGCAGGCCATGGCGGAGAAGCGGGTGCCGGACGATGTGCGCGCCCATGTGGACGCACAGATCGACCGGCTGGTCGCGGGCGACCTGCAATTCGTGTACGACGCCTTTCCGGACGACGTCGGCAATCCGGAGCTGATCGCGCAGGTCGAGCGGATGCGCGGCAACGTGCCTGCGGGCGAGGAGGTCTCGCGCGACATTGTCGGGGTGATGGGATCGACCGAGCAGGCCTATAGCGACAGCGCGGGTGCCGTCCGTCGCGGAACCTACAATCTCGCCCACGAGCTCGCCTTCCGCACCGATGCGGGCGAGGACGCCTTCCTGCTGATCCAGACGGCGACCACGCTGGACGAGGCGGGCGAATGCTGCGTGCTGCGCAGCATCAACGCCACCCGCGCGTCTGAGAGCCCCATGAGAGACGGCCAGGTCAGCCGCGCCCGCTTCTTCCGCCTGCTCGCCATCGTCCTGCTGATCACGTCGCTCGCGACAGCGGCCGTGCTGGTCATCCGCGTCGGCGGCCGCAAGGCGCGGGAAAGCCAGATGGGGGGCTGAAGGGATGCGCGAATGAGCGGCGCATCGCACGGCTAGAGCCTACGCCATGGACTTGCTTTGGTGGGGTTTCTCCATCAACGCTGTGTGACAACGCGTCGGATCGCTCCTTCATCCGAAGGTTTCAGACCGCCATCGAGTTCGATGAAGTCACGGATGAATGCAACTCTCTGATGAAAGTGCAGCGACTCGGCGATACCGAGATTGATGGCCATGTTTTTGGCGCATCGGCCTCGCGGCATGGACGTCCGCGTACAGTCTTCGCTGATCGGGAATGCGACTTGAAGCATTGTCGGCTCAAGGTCCGTCCAGTTCATGGATGCCGCGTCGCGGCGAAGCGAGGTTCGAAGCGCTTCAATGTCCTTCCGCAGGACACACCAGCTGGAAGACCGCGACGGTGAGTTCTCCAGGGCTTCGACATGTTCGCGGGCCGCTTCGACATGGGCCAAGGTCACGGCCGACAACATCATGCGGTCCAGCGGGTCCGCCGACACGCATGTCGAGAATGCAAGCGCCGCCGACCGCACTGCCTCGACATCCAGTGCGCCCTCCGCGCTCAGCGGATAGAAATCATAGTCCGCAAGCGGCGGACAGTCCGAGGTGGCGACCTCCGTCGCTCCCACTGTCGTCTGGTCGCCTGCAATAGCGTGACTGCCGCCAAACGGGATGCCTAGACCCACGATCAGGCATAACGACAAGACCGAAAAGAGGTGAGGATGCTTTCCATAAGACATAGTTCACTCCGCACACTGACGGGGGAGCCATCATGAGAGCCCCGTCTCTTTCGCGATCTGCTCCAACGGATCAAGCAGATCGGCCGCCGCATTGTCTATCTCCGGCTCGTTGTCAGCCATCACTCCGACCTGTCCATTCAGGGTATCTTATGCCTCAAACTCACACGGATGAGTTCGTGCAAAAGCGTCACCAACGATGCTCAGGCCGAGCTCCCATTTGCAAGGCCTAGGTCGCCCGCGCCCGTTTCTTCCGCCTGCTCCCGATCGTCCTGCTGATTACGTCGCTCGCGACGGATGCCGTGCTGGTCATCCGCGTCGGCGGCCGCAAGGCACGGGAAAGCCAGATGGGCGGATAGTTTCGCCCGGCTGCCTCTGAGCGGGCGGGGCGTTTATACTTCAGCCGGTGTCATCAGTGGACGTGGGAAGAGCGCGGAAGATGCCGGTGCGTCTTCCGCGGCCGTCTCCTATTTGACTTCGGCTTTCATCGCCGAAGTCGCACCGGTTTCATCCAGCGCGCCAATGGCTGGGAGATAGCCTTCCAGCGCGGAGCGGCGCAGGCAGAAGCGGCTGAGGATCACACCGTAGACCAGCTTCGTCGTGATATCGGCGACGGAGAACATGATCTGCTGCGCCACGACGACCGTTTCCGTCTGGCCCAGCTGCACGACCGCATAGGCCAGCGCGTAGAGGCCCCATGTCGGCAGGATGTACCACAACAGGTTCATCGGCCAGGCGGACAGCTCCGCCGGAGTGGTGAGCTTGCCCGCCTTGATGACGCCGTACACTTCGAACAGCAGCCAGAAGAAGAAGAGCGACGAGACGACGCCCCAGATGTTGAAGAGCGCTAAATCGCTGGTTTCGTAGAACTGGCCGATCAGCCCTGTTACGATCATGGCCAGACCGGCGACGATCATGCGCGTTCCGCGCTTGTGCACGTCGCGCCGCAGCAGGCCCAGGGCGATGGGGAGCTGTAACAGCAGCAACGGAACGGTGATCATCCAGTTGCCGTACCGGTAGGCGTTGGAGAAGGTCTGGCCTTCCGTCATCGGAATCCACTGCATCAACTCGAGGCTCCACGCATATGTCGCCTGCCAGGTCTGCGCCTCCTTGAAGAGGTTGAAGCCGGCCGAGGCCATGACGACAGCGCTGAGTATGGCGACCAGCTTGTAGCGCGGTGCCAGCTGCAGGCTGGTCATGATGAAGTAGAGGATGAAGGCAAAACAGGCCCCGGACGCGACGATGATGCTGAGCAGACCGACCACATAGGCGGGGTCAGACAGGCTGACATAGTTGGGGAGATTGAGCAGGGCGTCTTCCATGACGTGGCCTTCCTAGATGAAGTGGCGGCCGCGGGACGGCAGGTGTGGAGCGTTAAAGCCCTCCCGGAACGAGCTGACGAGCCGCCCTTTGGATGCGCGGCCTGATTCCAAGAATCCCTTGCCTGCGATTAACGAATGGGTTGTCCCGGCCGCCACCTCCTGCGCCCGATCGGTGCGGTCCTTCGCGTCCGAACGATATCCGGATCTCCGCAGGGCCGCTCCGGCGATCGCGGCATGTCGCCCGCCACACCGCCTCGCCTCATGACCAGACTATGCGCAGGCTTCGATGGAAAAACCCGCCTCCCTGACGGGAGGCGGGTGGCCGGACCGGAATGCAGGTGGGTGCGGAGGTCGGTGAGGCTGCCGGCCTCACCGGCTTGGGGATCCGCACCGCGCCGTCATGACCGTCCGGTCCGGCGCCCTCCCGGGGCCGGACGGCACCCCTCCCCGGGCACGTCCGGTTCCCGAAAAAGCCGTCAGCTCTCCTTGGCGCGGGCCGCAACGACCTGTTCCACGAACGCGGCGTTCCAGCCCCGGGCGGCCGCGAGGGCGAGCGCTTCGTAGCGTTCGGGGTCGATGTTCACGACCTGCGTCGTGCTCTTCTTCTTCATTGTCTGAGTGCCCATCAGCATACCCAGACCCTGCTCTAGAGTGTTTTCGCTCTCGGACTTCGCGCCCCAACTCGCGAAGGCGGCGTCGCTGGTCACGTCCTTCTTCATGCCGTAAGTGGCGGAACTGTTGACATAGCGGCCGTCCTTGGAGGCGGCCACGCCCATGCTGGACTGGCGCGACAGGGAGAAGTCCAGATCGGCCTCGGTCGATGCCGTCATGAAACTGCCCAGCGATTTGCTCCCCTCGAGGCTAACGAAGTCCAGTAGGATGGTCGGATAGACGAGCACGGCGTCGAGTTCGTGCGACAGGCGGCCCGGGGCGTTGCCCCCATGCGCCATCGACGCGCCGAATCCCTTCTCCTGCAGCCCGCTGGACACGGTCCGGTGGCCGAAGCCAGTAGGCCCGACCACGAGACCGCGCATCTGTTCGCCCTGATGGGTGACGAGCTTTTTGCTGTGCGGTGCGTTGCCCGCGCGCAGGGCACCGAAATTCTCCGCCCGGGCGACGTCGGCCGGGGAGACGGCGTCGATCCCGGCGGCTTCCAGCTGCGCAATCAGATCGGCCGATGCGGCATCCGCGATGCGGGTTAGCAAGGTTGCGTCGATGCCCGTGCTTTCCAGTTCCATGGTGGAGCGCGCACCCGCAGTGCGGCGGTTCAGGAAGCTCGTTCCGGCTTCGCCCACGACCCGGCCTTCGGTGAAGGCGGCGACATTGTATCCCGCCACGGCGACCCGGGGGCGCAGCGACAGGGCGGCCGTCTTGCCGGAGGTCTTGCGCATCCCGGTCACGGCCAGCGGAGCCGCATCGATCGGGGCGGCGT
>JBARXH010000218.1:0-21563 GCA_049647245.1 Litorimonas sp. | reverse complement strand
CGATCAAGCGACACGAGAAGGTCGGCGTCTTCAGCGCGCCGGGAGATACGGACCTTACGGCACGGGTCGACTTCGCCGGCCTGGTCGCCCTGGCCGAAACCGCGGGCCTAATCACGCACGGTCCGGTCCCTCAGCGGGACCTTCTGTCCCGGCTCGGCATAGAGGTCAGAGCCACGGCACTTCTGCGTGGCAATGAAGCCGCGAGGCCTAAGCTGCTGCGTCAGTTGCATCGTTTGTTGGACGGCGAGGAAATGGGCACCCTGTTCAAGGCGGTGTGCCTGTCCGCGTCCGGCCTGCCCCGACCATTGGGCTTCACACGATGGACGGAAGCGTGTTCCAGTCCGCATCGCTCCGGTCTCCCCACGGGTTCTGGGGACGTCAGGGCGGCGTGTCCCCAGCCCCGTGGAACTCCCTCAACTGCGGCCTCGGATCCAAGGACGACCCCGCCAATGTACTGGAAAACCGTGATCGCGTAAGACGTTGGCTCGGAGCGGACGTCTTGCAGAATTGCTGGCAGACCCATTCCGCCACGGCGCACTTCATCGACGGTCCACTATCCAACCGTTCCAAAGGGGATGGCCTCGTCACGCGCACGCGCGGCCTTGCCATTGCCGCTCTCGCCGCGGACTGCGTGCCGGTACTGTTCGAGGACAGGTCCGGCGAGGTGATCGGCGCATGCCACGCGGGATGGCGCGGCGCGGTTGGGGGCATATTGGAGGCAACATACGCTCTCATGCTGGACCATGGGGCGGAAGAGATACGGGCTGCTGTCGGTCCGTGTATCGGACCTGGGTCTTTCGAAGTGCAGGAAGACTTCCGCGAAACTGTCCTGAGCCAGGACAAGCGGGCCGAAAGCTTTTTCATCGACGAAGACCGACTTCGTTTCGACCTGCCCGCCTATGTGGCGCACAGACTCGACGATCTCGGTGTCACAGCCGATGTCTGCGGTATCGACACATACACGTCACCGGAGAGGCTTTTCAGCTACCGGTTGAGCCAACATACGGGCCAGTCCGACTTCGGACGGAACATATCCGCAATCATGTTGCCCCATTGATTTACAGGCGCGGTTCGGCTCGCTAGAGCGCGCTCGACCCGGCGCACCGGGTAGCCCTTGGGAGGGGACCCACGATGAAACTCATCAGCGGCACGGCGAACCACGGTCTCGCCAGAGATATCGCCGACGTTCTGGATGTCCCGCTCACGAAGATCGACATCGAGCGATTCCGCGACCAGGAAATCTTCGTGCGCATCAACGAAAACGTCCGCGGCGAGGATATCTTTCTGATCCAGCCGACCAGCGCTCCGGCCAACGACCATCTGATGGAGTTGCTGATCCTGATCGATGCCCTGGTCCGTGCCTCGGCGCAGCGCATCACGGCGGTCGTTCCCTACTTCGGCTATGCCCGGCAGGACCGGAAGACGGGCGGACGCACGCCCATCTCCGCGAAGCTCGTCGCCAACCTCATCAGCAAGGCCGGAGCCGACCGGGTTCTGACGGTCGACCTCCACGCCGGACAGATTCAGGGCTTTTTCGACATCCCGACCGACAATCTCTTTGGCCAGCCGGTCTTCGTCGCGGACATCAAGGACCAATGGACGGCCCGCGACCGTGAAGACCTCATGTTCGTATCGCCTGACACGGGCGGCGTTGTCCGCACCCGGTCCATCGCCAAGATGTTCAATGCCGACATCGCCATCGTGGACAAGCGCCGCCCCAAGGCGGGTGAAAGCGAGGTCATGAATATTATCGGCGACGTGGCAGGCCGGAACTGCATTCTCTACGACGACATCATCGATTCCGGCGGTACGATTGCCAATGCTGCCTCCGCGCTCAAGGACCACGGCGCCAGCAGCGTCTCCGCCTACATCACGCACGGCGTCCTCAGCGGCCCGGCTGTGGAGCGCATTACCAATAGCGAATTGAAGGAAGTCGTCATTCTCGACACCATCGCCCAGCCCGAAGCCGTGAAGGGCTGCGACAAGATCCGCGAACTGTCCTCCGCGACCCTGCTCGGCGAAGCGATCCGCCGCATCGCCAACGATGAAAGCGTGTCCAAACTGTTCGGCTAGTCGCTCGCCGCCTCTCCCCCGCCTTGCCAAGCGCCGCGCTTTGCCCGAAAGTCAGTTCCGGGCGGCAGGAGCGGCCTGTTCGGGGAGATCTTCATGACACATTACCTTCGGTGGCTCGCGGTTCTGACACTTGGCCTGCTCGCGGCTTTGTGGATTCCGGCAGCACAGGCCCAGGTCGTGGAAGTCGAGCCTGCAGAAGACACTGTCGCCGAGCCAGTCTTCACGCTGAACGATCCCGATAGCGAGATCGTATCCGTCGTCTGTCCCTTCAAGGACACCGTCGACTATGAACCGGGCCGCGTGAAATGCGGCTTCATCACCGTGCCCGAAAATCGCGAAGTTCCGGACAGCCGCATGGTGCGCCTCGCCTTCGCCCAGATCGTGGCGGAAGGCCGGATCGAGGATGATGACGAGGACGCGAAGGACGATGACGAAGAACCCATCGAAGTCCGTGACGACCCCGTCGTCTACCTGACCGGCGGTCCCGGCGTCGGCATCTCTTCCTATGTGGAGCGTTTTCTCGACCACGAACTGACGGAGACTCGCGACCTCTACGTGCTGAACCAGCGCGGCATTGGGGCGTCCGGCGAACTTTGCCCGTATTACAACACGACGCGTCGTGAGCTGGTGACGGCAGTCACGACGGTGGAAACGGAACGCGAGTCGGCACAGCGCAAGCTCGACTGCTTCCGCGACGCGGCGGCCCGCGGCATCGATCTGCGCGGTTACAACACGGTCGAAAACGCACGAGACGTCCGTGCCCTGCGGCGCGCGCTCGGCTTCGAGGCATGGAACGTCTGGGGCATCAGCTACGGAAGCCATCTCGGCCAGATGCTGGCCGATGTGGACCCGGACGGCATCCGCGCCCTCGTGCTGGATGCCATCGTGCCTAACGATCTGGGCGAATTGATGAGGCTTCATCAGTGGATCGACCGCGACTTCCGCCTGATCTTCGATGAGTGCGAGCGACAGGACGCGAGCGTTTGCGAAGGCCTTGAGGCGCAGCTCTACGCCGCTTTCGACGCACTTCAGGAGACACCCCTGACCATAGACACGCTCGATGAAGAGCTGTTTCCATCCGGGACCGTCACCCTGCCCGCCGCGATCATCGCCTTTGCCCCCTTCCAGATGATGTACGAACAGAGCGAGCATCCAGCCATTCCGGCCGTCATGCAGGCGCTGATACGCCTGACAGAGGAACGGGACCCGGACGTGCTGGCTGCGTTGGGAAGCGAAGCGGCCGGAGGGCTGAGCGACTTTTCCGCCGCCATGGGCGCGGCCATCCGCTGCAATGACGGCTACGACGCTGCGCAGGCCGAAATCGCTGCCGAGGACTTGGCGAGCTTTCCCCAGTTTGCGGGCGGGGTCTTCACCATCGAAGGCAGCCGTGCCGAGGCGCAGGCGTGCGTGGATGCCGGTCTCGCTCCGAGAGACCGGTCCGATTACCAGTTGATCCAGTCGGACATTCCCACGCTCATCGTCAATGGCGACTGGGACCCGATCACGCCTCCGCCTCTGGCCGAGCGGATCGCGCCGGGTTTCACCAATGGCCGCCTGATCGTCGTTCCCTATGCCGGGCATGGCCCGACGCGATCCATGTCGGAATGCGGCAGCCAGGTCATGACGGACTTCTTCGATGATCCAACGCAGGACCTATCACAGCTCGACGCCTCTTGTCTCGAGGACGGTGAGGAGCCGCCGGAATTCATGACCTATCTTCAAACGGATGCCACGCTGAAACTCGCCGGCATTGCGGCGGAAGACGAAACCAAGGCCATTGGCCCGCTTGCCATGTTCGTGATTCCCGCGCTTCTGCTTTTCGGCGGGCTTATCGCGATCCTGTGCGGATGGGTCTCCCGGCGGTTGACCTATCAGCCTTCGGGCGTGCCCGGACCGGGTCCTGCCGGGCCGCGGGCATTGGCTTTCGGCGCTTCGGCAGCTGCCATGATCGGGCTTGCCTTGGTGGGGGTCGGCGTAGCGCGGGCCATAGAGATCTCCGAAGTCAGCTTGTTGGCAGGATTTGCGCCACCTGCCCGCATTGGCGCAGCCTTTGCAATTCTAGGCGGCGTTTTCGGCCTGCTCACATTGGTCATGACCATCAAACCATCTGTGCGGGCACCGGTCCGGCTAAGGACGCGGGTAGGCCTGCCAATCGTGGGATTGGCTTCAATCTGTTTGGCGGCAGCTTTCATCATGTGGGGAATCGTGCCTTGGTAGGACTTCCGACGGACTGAGAGGCATAATGCTTCTCACAGCCATAATTGTTAGAAACCTATTGGCCTGTGCAGCGCTCCTCGCCGCGTGCGTCCTGCCCATTCGGCGTCCTTCGGCATTGATGGGTCTTGGTCTGAGTGGGCTACTTCTGTTTGCAGGCCTGCTTCTTTCCGGCCCTTGGCTTTATCCACCGACTTGGTTTGCTTGGATTTATCTTGGCGCGTTCGTTTCGATTATCGCTCTGCGTTGGAGATATGAGACGCCAAATGGCACCAGCAAGCTGGCGACAAGCTGGATTGCCTCGGCCATCTTCGGAGTCCTAGGTCTCCTTCTTGTCTGGCAAGGTCTTCAGGGACGTACCGAGCCGGAAGGGAAAGCACTGGATCTCGCTTCACCCATGCCCGAAGGCTCTGGGTACTGCGCTATATCCGGCGGCAATTCTCTTCTGCTGAACGCTCATTTTCTCTTGGATACCAGTCCGGCTGCACGCGTTGAAATACATGCCGTCGACTTCATCCGCATGAATAGCGTCGGCTTTCGGACAAGAAGCGACGAAGCGTGGAAACCCAAGCCTTCGAATCCAAAACTGTATGCCGTCTATGATGCGGTCGTTTACGCACCCTGTTCGGGCAGGATCTTGTCTGCCGTTGACGGCAAGCCGGACAATCTGGCTGGTCACCGCTACAGATCGCCCAACGGTGCGAACGCCGTCACGCTTGCCTGTAACGGCGCGTTTGTCAGCTTGGTCCATCTTCGAAGCGGGACCCTTACCGTGCGGCCCGGTGACAGCATAGATGCAGGCGACGTAATCGGCCGAGTAGGCAATTCGGGAAATACGGAAGAACCTCATCTGCATGTCCATGCTCACACAGTGCCGACCTCTGAGTCTCCATTTGGAGACCCCCTGCCTCTGACCTTCAATGGGCGCAGCCTGTCAGCGGGAAGCTGCCTCTGACCGATGCGCTTGCCATTATGGATGACCTCGACTAAAGGCGCGCCCGAACGAGCCGTCCCGTGTGGGGCGGCTTTCCTTTTAAACCGAACAATTGAGTAGGATCGATCCGATGGGTGTTGTTCTTGATGTGACCGTGCGCGAAGGCACGGGAACGGGCGCGGCGCGGGAAGCGCGTCGCAATGGTATGGTTCCGGGTGTGGTTTACGGCGGCGATGAAGGCCCCGTACCCGTGTCCGTGAAGATGAACGAAGTTCTGAAGGCGCTGAACAGCGGCGACTTCCTTGGCTCCATGATCGAGCTGTCCCACGAAGGCAAAAAGCAGAAGGTCTTCACCAAGGACGTCCAGTTCCACCCGGTCACGGACTTCCCGCAGCACGTGGATTTCTTCCGCGTGACGAACAAGACCAAGATCGACGTGGAAGTCCCCGTGACCTTCGTCGGCGAAGAGCAGTCTCCGGGCATGAAGCGCGGCGGTGTGCTGAACGTCGTTCGCTACGCGATCGAAGTCACGGCCCCGGCCGGCGACATTCCCGAAGGCTTCGAGGCCGACGTTTCCGAACTCGACATCGGCGACGGCATCAACATTTCCGACATCGAACTGCCCAAGGGCATCAAGCCGACCATTACGGACCGCGATTTTACCATCGCGACCATCGTGGCATCGCGCACGTCCAAGACCGAAGACGATGCCGATAGCGCGGTCGACGGTGACGATGTTCCCGCCGACGCCGTTCCCGCCACCGAGCAGGATGCGGGTCAGGGCGACGACGCTTAAGCCTTGCTAGGCTGGCTGTTCCGTAAACCGGAGGCCGACATGGACCAGATCTGGGTCGGCCTCGGCAACCCGGGCGCGAAACACGCGCTCGACCGCCACAATATCGGTTTCATGGTCGTGGACGCGGTTGCGGACGATCATGGGTTCGGCACCGAACAGGCCAAGTTCAACGGCCTGGTCCGGTCGGGCACGATCGGCGATCGGAAGGTGCTGGTGCTCAAGCCCACCACCTTCATGAACAAGTCCGGCGTGGCGGTCCAGAAGGCCATGGCTTTCTACAAGGTTCCGTTGGACCGCGTCACGGTCTTTCACGACGAACTCGATATCGCACCCGGCAAGGTCCGGGTGAAGATGGGTGGCGGACTGGCCGGTCACAACGGCCTGCGATCGATCAACCAGATGTGCGGCGGCCCGGACTTCCGGCGCATCCGCCTCGGCATCGGCCATCCGGGCCACAAGGACCGGGTCAGCGGCTATGTCCTCTCCGGCTTCGCCAAGGACGAGTACGACCTGCGCGACGACATGTGCAACGGCGTGGCGCGCTATGCGGACCTGCTCGCCGACGGGGACGTGGATGTCTTCCAGACGCGCGTGGCGGAATATATTGCGAGGTAGACCCGATGGGTTTCAAATGCGGCATCGTCGGACTTCCGAACGTCGGAAAATCCACACTTTTCAATGCGCTGACCAAGACGGCTAACGCTCAGGCGGCCAACTATCCCTTCTGCACCATCGAACCCAATGTCGGCGACGTGGCGGTGCCGGAACCGCGCCTGTTCAAGATCGCGGAGATCGCGCAGTCCGCGCAGACCATTCCCGCCCGGATGAACTTCGTGGACATTGCTGGCCTCGTGAAGGGCGCGTCCAAGGGCGAAGGGATGGGCAACCAGTTCCTCGCCAACATCCGCGAGACCGACGCCATCATTTACGTTCTTCGCTGTTTCGAGGACGACGACATCACCCATGTCGAAGGACGCATCGACCCGATGGCCGACTACGAGACTATCGAGACCGAGTTGATGCTCGCCGATCTGGAGAGCCTTGAGAAGCGCAAGCCGGGCTTGGAGAAGAAACTCAAGCAGCGTGACAAGGACGC
The DNA here is from genome assembly GCA_049647245.1 of Litorimonas sp. Classification (GTDB taxonomy): domain Bacteria; phylum Pseudomonadota; class Alphaproteobacteria; order Caulobacterales; family Maricaulaceae; genus Litorimonas. Next base: position 14,450 of record JBARXH010000218.1, on the reverse strand, counting down.
AGAGCAGACCATGCGCCTCATCGAAACGGCCATTGCCGTTCTCGAAGAAGGCAAGCCCGCCCGCACGGTCAAAATCGACGAGGATGACAAGAAGGCTTGGCGGATGTTGCAGCTGCTGACGACGAAACCCGTCCTCTATGTCGCCAATGTGGACGAAGAGAGCGCCGCGACCGGCAACGCCTATTCCGACAAGGTCGTCGCCCACGCCGAAGCCGAAGGCGCGCAGGCCGTCATCATCTCCGCTCAGATCGAATCGGAAATGGCCGTGCTCGACGACGAGGAGCATGCCGAATATCTCGATGCCATCGGGCTGGAGGAACCGGGTCTGAACCGTCTGATCCGCGCAGGCTACGCCCTGCTCGGGCTGAAGACCTACTTCACCGCCGGCCCCAAGGAAGCCCGTGCCTGGACCTTCCGCGACGGCTGGACCGCGCCGCGTTGCGCGGGCGTGATCCACGGCGATTTCGAGAAGGGTTTCATCCGTGCCGAAACCACCGCTTACGACGACTACCTCGAAAATGGGGGTGAACAGGGCTCCAAGGAAGCTGGGAAGGTCCGCCAGGAAGGCAAGGACTATCTCGTCAAGGACGGCGAAATCATGCTGTTCAAGTTCAACGTCTAGGCCGCCCTCCCCGACCCGGTCGGGCTTCAGTCGCCTTCGAACTCCACCAAAGCCGTAACAGGCACATTGAGGCTTCGGATACGCGTTGCGCCCTGCAGATCCGGCAGATCGACGAGGAAGGCGGCGCCGACGACGTCGCAGCCGGTCTGGCGCAACAGCGAGATTGCCGCTGCCGCCGTGCCGCCCGTGGCGATCAGATCGTCGACCAGAAGGACCGTGTCCCCAGCCCCGGCGGCATCGGCATGAATCTGCAGCGTGTCCGTCCCGTATTCCAGGTCATAGTCCGCTTCGAGCGTGTCGAAAGGCAGCTTGCCTGCCTTGCGGACCGGAATGAATCCCACGCCGAGTTCGATGGCCACGGCCGTTCCGAAGATGAACCCCCTCGCATCGATTCCTGCGACCGCATCGATGCCGGCCGTCCGATAGGGCTCGGCAAGCTGGCGCACGGCGTCTTTAAGGGCGTCCGGGTCCGCCAGCAGGGTCGTGATATCCCGGTACTGCACGCCGGGCTTCGGGAAATCCGGCACAGTCCGGATAGCGGCTTTCAGATCAGGCATTCACGGCATCCGTTTCAGGCAGAACATGGGTTTCGGCAAAGGCGAGCGCTTCCCATTCCTGGAAATGCTCGTCGCTCATCAGCTCCGATATATAAGTGTCGGACCGACGCGATCGCGGCAGGCCGTAGCTTTCGAACCGCGTGGCGACCGGCGTGTAGAAGGCATCCGCGATCGACCATTCGTTGAACAGGTACGGTCCGTCATGCTGCGACAGCAGTGCATCCCACATCGTCACCACCTCTTCAGCATCCTTCAGGCAGTCCTTAGGCATCCGGCCATCGGTACGCCGTTTCAGGTTCATGGGCGCCTCGCGGCGCAGGGCTTCAAATCCTTCGTGCATCTTCTGCGTGACGCGGCGGGCTTCGGCTTTCTCTGCCGCGTCCTTGGGCCAGAGGTTCGGAACCATCTTTGCGCAGAACTCTGCGATAGCGAGGCTGTCGGGGATGCGCTCGCCATTGACGTCGAGCACCGGCACCGTTCCGGCCAGACTGATCTCGAGAAGTCGCTGCTTGTAGCCCGGCACGTCGAGATCGACCATCTCCGTCGCAAAGGGAACGTCCATCTTCCGCAAGATGAGCCAGGGGCGCAGCGACCAACTGCTGTAGTTGTAGTTTCCGATGAACAGCGTCAGCGACATCTCAGTATCCCAGCAGTTTCAATGCGGCGAGCAGCTGTGGCTTCTCGGTCGAAAAGCCGGATCTGATCCAGAGCGCCTCCAGTGCGGACAGCGCTTTGCCCAGTTCCGGACCCTTGGGAACCCCAGCCGCCACCAGATCGGCCCCGCGCAAGGGAAAGGCCGGCGGGGTCCAGCCCAGCGCAAGATCGGCCAGCACCATCCACTTGGCGGACTCAATCGGATCCGTCGCGCCCGCTGCGCGCAGTCGTGCGCGGTCCAATATGGGTTGTTTGCCGGACCGGTAGACCGCCTGCATCCGCGCACGCTCGGGCATGTCGAACGACAGGCTTTCCGCATCCGATGCCCAAGACTTGAGACGGCCCGCTTCCTTGTTCGACAGCTTCAACCGCTTGGAGAGCAGCGCTACGGATAGCGGTTCCCGCGCCATCATGGCCATGAGACGCAGGAGCGGATCAGGCTTCAAGCCCTCCCGCCTTTCCAGGGCGACCACCCGCTCCAGACCGTCCACATTCGTCGCTTCTGGGAGCAGGGCCTCCAGCAGCTCCTGCTGCAACATGATCCGGACGGCCCGGACCGGATCGCGAGCGGTCAGGAGTTTTTTCAGCTCCGCCCAGACACGCTCCGCAGACAGGCTCTTCAGTCCCGCGCGGTTTTCCCGGCAGGCAGCCAGCGCGTCCTTTGTGATCTTGGAGTCGCGGCCATACCAGGCCACGAAGCGGAACAGCCTTAGGATACGGAGGTAGTCCTCCCTCACCCGCGCGTTAGCTTCTCCGACAAAACGAAATCGCCGGGCTTCGATATCGGCGAGACCCTGGCCAGTCGGGTCAAACAGAGTGCCGTCGCCGTCGGCGTAGAGTGCGTTGACTGTGAAGTCCCGGCGCTGCGCATCCTCCGCCCACTCTTTTGTATAGGCGATAACGGCCCGCCGTCCGTCGGTCTCCACATCGCGGCGCAGTGTCGTGACCTCGTAGGGCTTGCCGGACACGACGGCGGTCAGCGTACCGTGGGCGATCCCCGTAGGCACCGTCTTGATCTTCGCGGTCTTCAGATACGCTGCCACATCCTCCGGCGGCAGGGTCGTTGCGAAGTCAACGTCCGTCGTTGGCTCTCCCCACAGCGCATTGCGTATGCATCCCCCCACGAACCGCGTGGAACCCGCAGGCAGCGCATCGAGTATCGCCACCGCGCCAACATCGCGCAGAAAGGGCATGTCCTGGACCGGATCGTTCATGGTGCCGCTCATAATCCCCTTGCGGTCCGCCTCAACCCGCAATCGCGGTTCGGTCCGAGGATCTGTTGAAGGCCCTGTTCCAGACGCGGCGCGTCATGCCCGCCGTCATGCCCCAGATATTCCGGTAAATCCCGTCAGGGCCCGTATAAGGCATGTAGTAAACCGTATGGGTCTCGCCGTCGAAATCGACGGCTTTGGCGACGTGATTGTCCGGGTCCATCAGAAATGACAGGGGCACCTCGAACACGTCGGCGACCTCGTGCTCGTCGATCTCCAGGTCGGCCTGCGGATCGACGATGGCGGCAAAAGGTGTCACCCGGAAGAACCCCGTGGCATCGAAGGAAGGAAGACGTCCGATGACGTCCAACTCGTCCGCGGAGAGCCCGATCTCCTCCTCCGTCTCGCGCAAGGCCGCTTCCAAAACCGTTTCACCCGTCTCTGCCTTCCCACCGGGAAAACTGATCTGACCTGCATGGTTGGGCATCGTCTCGGGGCGCTGGGTATAGATCAGATGCCAGCCGGAAGCCCGCTTCACGAAGGGCAGAAGAACCGCCGCCACGCGCTGCGTGTCGCGCGTGATCCGGTCCGTCCCGTCCGAGATGACGACTGGCAGAAAGGCCCGGCGCAAAGCGTCTTCGACAGGATCGGTCAAGCGACGTGCGCGCCCTTGGGTCCTAAGGCGAAGAAAGCTCCGCCCGACCAGACCCCGAGCGTGCCGTCATGCTCGACGGCCAACTCGACCAGCTCGTAGAAGACGGGCCGAGAGATGGCGGCTTCGAGCCGCCCGCGGACGGTCACATAGGGATCGGGCTCCAGAGTCTTCTCGTCCGTCTCCACCCGGATCGGATGATCCGGCCCGGCTTCGACCGTTTCGTCCAGATTGGTCTTGAAGAACAGCCGCTGCGATTCGGCGGAGCCCAGAGCATCCACCCTGACGGCAAGGAAAGGCGCGCGCTCCACCTGGATGCCGAGCTTCTCGACGGGCGTGACCAGATAGGTCCGGCCGTCTTCGTCCTTGCGCAAAACGCTGGCGAACAGATCGACGAGCCCCTTGCGGGTGATGCGCGATCCTTCGTGCCACCATGATCCGTCCGCCTTGATGACGAGGTCCATTTCCCCGCAATAGTCCGGATTCCAGCGCTCGACAGGACGTTCGCCTTCGGTCGTGTCCGCCAGCGCATCGAGCAGATCCTGCAGCGAAAAGCCGGAGGCCGGATGGTCGGGTGCGGCGTTACCGCCATTTAACGTGTTTTCAGTGGTCATGGCTCTTTCCCGGGGGCAGGCGCGTCGCTACTCGGTGTATCAGACATACTACGCACGGACACGCTTTATGGGCCAGACGATCGACCAGACTGTCGACAAAGAGACCGAAACCGCTGCCAGAGCCGCGGTCGAGACGCTCGCCGCCGCCCGCGCCGGAATCGGCGAGGTGATCTACGGTCAGGACCGCGTCGTCGACCTTGCCATGACGGCGATCCTGTCGGGCGGACATGCGCTGCTCGTCGGTGTGCCAGGCCTCGCAAAGACATTGCTCGTCGAAACGCTGGGGACTGTGCTGGGGCTTAAGGATGCGCGCATCCAGTTCACGCCGGACCTCATGCCGGCCGACATCCTTGGCTCCGAGGTCCTTGAACAGGCCGAGAACGGCTCCCGTGCCTTCCGCTTCATCAAGGGTCCGATCTTCACCCAGCTTCTCATGGCCGACGAGATCAACCGGGCCAGCCCACGGACGCAGTCGGCCCTCCTGCAGGCCATGCAGGAGCGTAATGTCACGATCGCGGGCAAGCCCCACGCTCTGCCCAAGCCCTTCCACGTTCTGGCCACGCAGAACCCGATCGAACAGGAGGGCACCTACCCCCTGCCCGAAGCTCAACTGGACCGGTTCCTGTTCCAGATCGATGTCGGCTTCCCGGAACTGGCGACCGAGCGCGAAATCCTGATCGCCACGACCGGCGCGGCGCTTCCCGACGCGAAGAAGGTCCTGACCGCGCGGAAACTTACCGAAATGCAGACTCTTGTGCGCAAGCTTCCCGTCGGGGAAAGCGTTCTGGATGCCATCCTCTCGCTCGTCCGCAATGCCCGTCCGGACCAGACCGAAGACGATACCGTGCGCAAGACCGTCGCCTGGGGTCCTGGCCCTCGGGCGGGTCAGGCGCTGATGCTCGCCACGCGCGCAAAGGCGCTGATCGACGGCCGGGTCGCTCCGTCCGTGGACGACGTGATCGATCTCGCCGGACCGGTACTGCGCCACCGCATGGCGCTCAGCTTTGCCGCGCGCGCCGAAGGCAAGACGGTCGACGGCACGATCGAGCGTCTCGTGGAGCGCATACGCTAAACGAATGCCGGTCCACACCACCGCGCAGACTCTCCGCCTCCGGTCCGACCGGCTCGCCGCAGGCTATCCTGCGCTGCTGGCCGAAGCGGACCGCGTCGCCGCCATGGTAGCTGCGGGAGTCCATGGACGGCGCAGACCCGGACAGGGCGAGACCTTCTGGCAGTACCGGCCCTATGACGTCTCGGACCCGGCCAACCGGATCGACTGGCGTCGGTCCGCCCGCGGCGACTCGGTTTTCGTGCGCGACAATGAATGGGAAGCCGCCAATTCGGTCTATATCTGGCGTGATGGCAGCCCCGGCATGGCTTGGTCATCCAGCAAGACCCTGCCCACGAAACGGGATCGGGCCAGCGTGCTCTGCCTCGCCCTGGCATCCTTGCTGATGCGCGGCGGGGAGCGCTGCGCGATATTCGGGGAAAGCGACCGTCCACGCTCAGGGCGAGTCGGCTACGAACGATTGGCAGAACGGTTGGCTTTGTCCAAAGGCGCTGCCGAGCGACTGGACGCCAAACTGCCGTCACATGCCAAGCTCCTGATCGCCAGCGACTTCCTGACGGAACCCGATGGATGGACGCGACGGCTGGCCGCACTCGCCGCACGCCCGGCATCAGGCGTCCTGCTCCATCTCATCGATCCGGCAGAAGAGAGCTTTCCGTTCAAGGGACGCGTGGAGTTTCAGACACCGGGGGGTTGGCTTTCGCCTTTCATTCTGGGTCGGGCCGAACGGGCGAAAGACGACTACCGCGCCCGGTTCCAGGCGCATTGCGAGCGCCTTGACGATGCCGCGCGGCAACTCGGCTTCACGCTTATCCGCCACCGGACCGACCAGCCCGCGGGCAAGGCCCTGACAACCCTGTATCAGGCATTCGAAGGGACACTGTGATGGGCAGCCTATCCCTGCTCGCGCCACTGACCCTGATCGGGCTGATCACCCTGCCGCTCGTCTGGTGGATCCTCAAGGTCAGCCCGCCCGCCCCGAAGCGTCGGCTCTTTCCACCTCTAGCGATCCTTCAAGGTGTCGAAACGGACGAGGAAACGCCCAACGCCACGCCCTTCTGGGTCCTGCTGTTCCGACTGCTCATGGTCGCTCTGGCAGTGTTCGCGCTGAGCCTCCCCATTCTCACGTCGGAGGACAATGTCGATACAGCTCCCCTGACCCTCATCGTCGATGACAGCGCCGCTGCTGCTCCGGTCTGGGACACGATGATGGACGATGCGCGCAACCGTCTGAGAGAGGCCCAGAGAGCCAACGAGACCGCCGTGCTGCTTCTCGGTGACGATGCGGAGCTTGATCCCGTCCCGGCTGCAGAGGCACTTCAGAGGCTCCGCTCGGCGGCGCCACGCTCGACGGCCCGGGGCGTCAGCCTGCCGGATCTGCCCGAGGACCGGCGGACGGTCTTCCTGTCAGCCGGGATTGGTTTCGGCGATGATGAGGCTCTGCTCGGCTCCCTGCAGGCGGCCGATGCCGTGATTGTCCTGCCCGCAGCCTCTGAAACGGCCATCGTTGCCGGCGGCGTCCGCGAAACCGCCAATGGCTTCGAAAGCGACTGGTACAGCGCTCACACGCCGCGGTCGGCGACAGTCGAAGCCCTGTCCTCGAATGGTGACGTGCTGGCCTCGGAAGACCTGGCCTTTGCCCTGGGGACGTCCTTGGCGACCGCCAGCATTGCCCTGCCTCCGCAACTGCGGTCCCGCGTGACGCGCTTGAGGATCGCCGGGATGCGGGCGGGCGTGTCGACGCGCCTGCTCGATGATACGTTTGGCAGACCCCTTGTCGGAGTGCTGGCGCCTGCCTCCGGCACGTCCAGCCCCCTTCTGTCAGAAGATTTCTATACCGAGCAGGCGCTGGGGCCTTTTGCCGACCTGTTCATCGGGGATGTCGAGACAGTGCTGTCGCTCAACCCCAGCGTCCTCGTCATGCCGGACTCCATGAGTTCGGAAGCCCCCGAAATCGTCGAGTATGTCGAGACGGGCGGCGTGCTCGTGCGCTTTGCCGGACCGCAGCTCGCGGATGGTACGGACGCGTTGTCGCCTGTCCCCTTGCGTCGGGGCGGCCGGTCCATCGGCGGCGCGCTGGCGTGGGAAACTCCGCAACAGCTCGCCCCGTTCGATACCGACTCGCCTTTTGCCGGTCTACCGATCCCCGAGGACGTGACCGTGTCGCGGCAGGTCATGGCTCGCCCGGGCGCGGAAACCGACGCCCGGACCTGGGCACGACTGGAGGACGGCTCTCCGGTCGTCACATCGGCGCCTTTTGGCGAGGGACGCATCGTCCTGTTCCACGTCACGGCAGGGCCGCAATGGTCGAACCTCGCGATTTCAGGCCTTTACGTCGATATGTTGAAGCGCACCCTGCCCTTGGCCAAGTCTCGGCAGATCACGACAACCGACAGCGGCGGGGCGTGGACGCTCGACCGCGTGCTCGGTCCGTTCGGCGAACTCCGTCCGCCGCCCCTCCAAGCCGTGAACATCCCGGATGAGAGGTGGGACGCACAAGTGGCGGACTTGCCACCCGGTTATTACAGGTCCGGGACACGGCAGCGGGCCGTGCAGGCCGTCAGCGATCCGAGCGCACTTCAACGAGTCGATACGGACGGTCTCCGCGTCGAGCGGCTCGATGGTCGGGAGCCCCGGTCCCTGGCGGGTATGCTGCTCGGCTTCGCTTTGGCCATGCTTGCGCTCGATGTGCTGTTGTCCGTCATCCTGACAGGCCGGACGGCCCGCCTGCGCCCTGCCCTCGCCGGTCTGATCGTCATCGGGCTGGCTGTCGTGCCGATTTCCGCCGACGCCCAGACGCCTGAGGCTGACAGGGTACGCGATGCCGCACTCGGCTTGCACTTGGCCTATGTCGAGACGGGCGACGGACGGCTCGACGAGCTGAGCCGGGTCGCGCTCGAAACACTTCGCCAAGAACTGACACGGCGCACGACGATCGAACCCATTGGGGTTCATGCCGTGTCTCCTGACAGCGACGGGCTGGAACTCTACCCGTTCCTCTATTGGCCAGTCAGGCTCGATACTCCCGCGCTCACGGAGCCGGAACGGCTGGGCCTCAATGCCTATATCGCATCGGGCGGGACACTCGTCATCGACACGGCGGACGAAGCGGAGAGAGGCCTGCGCGCGGGCGGCAGCCATCCCGGCCTGGCCCGTGTTTCCGAAGGATTGGCCATCGGCCGGCTGGAGGCCGTGCCCGACGACCATGTCCTGACCAAGTCGTTCTATTTGACCTTAGTCTTCCCGGGACGCTGGGCCAATGGTCCTGTCTTCGTCGAAGCGGGCGGCGCGTCCCAAGCGGGCCGGGACGGTGTCAGCGCCGTGATCGTCGGGTCCAATGACTGGGCGTCCGCCTGGGCCGTGGACGAGTCCACAGGAGCGCTCGCCGATCTGGAAAACGACATGCCACGCCAGCGGGAATTTGCCATGCGGTTCGGCATCAATGTCGCGATGTATACCCTGTCGGGCAACTACAAAGCCGACCAGGTCCACGCGGCCGAATTGATCCGGCGTCTCGGAACGGCGGCCCCGCAATGACGGATTTCCTGTCCAGCCTCGCCTTCGACCCGTTGCTGCCATGGCTGTGGGTGGCCGTGGCGGTCGGCGCGGCGCTAATGGCGGCCCTCGTGGCTGGCATCACCCGTTTGCAGTCGGCCTGGGCGCGCCTGATGGCTGCGCTGGCTCTGGCAGTCGCCCTCTCCGGCCCTCAGCTTGTCAGCGAAGAACGCCGACCGCTTCCCGACACGGTCGTCATCCTGAAGGACGCTTCCGATTCCATGCAGCTGGAAAGCCGCACGGCGACAGCCGATGCGGCCGAGGTCGCGCTGCGGGACGCTCTGGCAGCGACCGGCCCGGTCGATGTGGTCACTGTCACCATCCCACCGGATGCGGAAGGCACCCGTCTCGGCAATAGCCTTCGGGACGCGCTCGCCTCGGTCCCCACGGGACGGTTGGGCGGCGTGATCGCCCTGACCGATGGCCAGACGCATGATGTCACGGAGGCGACGGCGGACGCCGTGCCAGAAGGCGTCCCCGTTCACGCCCTGATCGTCGGTGATCCGGATGCGAGAGACCGCCGCATCTCGGCCGTCACGGCTCCGAAATTCGGTGTCGTGGGCGACTTCGCGCAGTTCGAGCTGCGCGTGGACGATCCGGGCCATGAGGGCGAGCGCGCAGAAATCGAGGTCCGCTTGAACGGAGACCGGGTCGCACGTTTCCCGATCACCATCGGCCAGACCCTCCCCATCCCCCTCGACATCGAAAAGCGCGGTCGCAACATCGTCGAGATGACGGTCATTCCGGCCGAAGGCGGAGAGCTGACCCTCAACAACAACCTCTTCATCTCCGAAATCAGCGGTATACGCGACCGAATGCGGGTTCTGCTGATCACGGGCGAGCCGCATAGTGGCGGGCGATCCTGGCGGAATCTCTTGAAGTCCGACCCGGCGATCGACCTTGTCCAATTCACCATCCTGACACAGCCCCGGGTCAAGAATCCCAATGCCCGTGATACGGAACTCTCCCTGATCCAGTTCCCGCGCCGTCAGCTGTTCGAGGAGCGTCTGGACGACTTCGATCTCATCATCTTCGACCAGTACAAGCGCCGGAGCATCCCGCGCATGAACGGCATGAGCGAGCCGACCATCCCGCCACGCTACTTCTCCAACATTGCCCGCTACGTGGAAGACGGCGGGGCACTCCTGTTGGCGACAGGTCCGGCCTATCCTTCGACTGACAGTCTCTACCTCACCCCTCTGGCCGGTGTGCTGCCTTCGCGTCCGACCGGCCAGACGATCGAGACGGCTTTCCGGGCAGAGTTGAACGACAAGGGACGTCTCCATCCCATCACCCGGTCGTTCGACGGGCGCGAGGAGCGGGACTGGGGTTCTTGGTACCGGGCCATTGGAAACGATCCGATCTCCGGCAATGTTCTCATGGAAGGACCGGACGGCACGCCGCTTTTCGTCATCGACCGGGTCGCGGACGGCCGCGTCGCCATGCTGATGAGTGACCAGGCCTGGCTCTGGGCGAAGGGTCATCAGGGAGGCGGACCGTACCGGGAAATGTTCCGGCGGACCGCCCATTGGCTTCTCGGCGAGCCGGACCTGGACGGTGAGACGCTGACGGCGCGGGCGGAGAACGGTCAGCTTCTGATCGAGCGCCGCACACTCGGCGAAGCCACGGAGCCGCTGACTCTGACCGCACCGGACGGAACGCAGTCCATCATGACCCTGACCGAAGTGTCGCCCGGCTATTACACGGCGACCGCTCCCATCGCCGGGCTTGGCGGATACCGCCTGTCGCAAGGCGACCTGTCCACGGTCGCGGCGGTCGGCAATCTCAACCCGGTCGAGTTTTCACAACTGCTCCCCACACTCGACAACATCGCTCCGCTGATCGATGCGACGGACGGCCTTGCAGCCTCCATAGGACTCGACGCATCAAACTTGCCGGCAATACGGCGCGTGCGCTCGGGCAGTCTGTCCGGATCCGACTGGATGGGCGTACGCGACAATCAGGCCTACACGGTCACGCGGTCACAACGGCGCCCCCTCGCGCCGCCTTTGGTCTTCTTCCTCGCCTTCTTCGCCTTCCTGGCTTGGGGCTGGTCTCGCGAAGCGCGCTAGGATTAAGGCCTGGTTCAAGATTGGCACGCTATTGGCCCAGCCTGAGGGGATCTGGAACATGCGCTATTTCACACTGATTGTCGTCACGGCCTTATGGCTGTCCGGTTGCATGACTGTTGCGAAAACGACCGGAAAAGCCGTCGCGCTTCCATTCCAGGCCACTTATGCGGTCGGCAAAACTACAGGCAAGGCCGTCATTGGAACGGGAAAAGCGGTGTACTATGTCGGCTCCGTCCCTGTGAAAATCTCGGACAAGGCCCTCGACACAACAACCGATATGCTCGTGGTAACCAAGACCGCGCTGGACACGGCTGGCTCGGTCATGAAGGTCACTCGGACCATCAAGGCGGCGCAGCTCGACGCCGAACTGGACAACATCCGGCGGGCCGGAAACCTGATCGAAGTTGTCATAGACGTCGCGGCCTGAGGCGTGTTGCCCGGACCTCACAAGGGCTTCATTTGCGTCTGACGCGACGATTCACTATCTTCTCACCATAGTTAAGGAGATATCTGATGACCCGCCTAAGCTTGTTTCTTGCCACCTCCGCCCTCTGTCTCGCCCCCGCTCTCGTTCCGGTTTCGGCGGCGGCCTCGTCCCGCGGGTTCGACACGACGATCGAACGGCCCGTCCAGACACCCGTGAAGATCGAAGTCGTCTTGTCGGAAAGCCTGCAACACCGCGCGGACAATCTGCCCAAGTCCCTGCGCAAACGCGGCGGCGCGGGCGTTCGCAGCATCCGGTCGGGCTTTTCGTCCAACGGATTCTACGGACAGAAGGATCTCGACATATTGCTCGAAGATGTGCGTGAGGAACTTACCGAGGACTTTGCCAAGCGCGGCATTTCGGTGAGTGAGGACGCGTCCGTCACGTTTCGCGTAACTCTGGAGGACGTGAAGAACAATCGTCCGACGTTCGAACAGATGTCGCGCGAACCGGGTCTCAGCCTGGACAGCTTCGGCATCGGCGGAGCCGAATTGAGCGGCGAACTGATTGGCGCGACCGGCGAGTCCCTCGGCACGGTCGACTACCGCTGGTATGAAAGCGCTCTGGACAATTTCGCGTTTGCACGTGCGACCGGCGTCTGGACCGATGCCCGCCGGGCCATCTCCCGTTTCAGCAGCCGGACGGCGAAAACGCTCTCCTAGGGTACACCGATATATTTGTGGGATTGCACGCTCAGCCGCCATTGCGGGTGAGCGAGGCAGTAGGCGAACGCCGCGTCCGTATTCTCTTGCCGGTTCGGATTGTCGAGGGGCTGCAGGAAGAAGTTCTCGAACGCCATGGACTCGAACTCCACCGGATGGTTCCGCGCTTGCGGATAGACCAGCTTCAGTTCCTGCCCTGACGTCTGCACGACGGGCGCGTCGGCTTTCGGACTGACGCAGATCCAGTCCAACCCGTCCGGCGCCTCGATCGTCCCGTTGGTTTCGACGGCGATCTTGAAGCCGCGCGCCTTGATTGCGTCGATCAGCGTCGCGTCGAGTTGCAGCAGGGGCTCGCCGCCCGTGCAAACCACCCATCTATCGCCTTGGCCCTCCGGCCATGCCTCCAGAACCGCTTCGGCCAATCCGTCCGCATCGAAACGCCCGCCGCCCGGTCCGTTGGTCCCGACGAAGTCCGTGTCGCAGAAGCTGCAGACCGCGCTCGCACGGTCCGCCTCGCGGCCACTCCACAGGTTGCAGCCTGCAAAGCGCAGGAAGACGGCCACGCGGCCGGCCTGCGCGCCTTCGCCCTGTACGGTCAGGTAGAGCTCCTTGACGGCATAACTCATGCGGCGACGTACTCCGCCCAACCCTTGGCCCGCAGGTCGCAAGCCGGACAACTCCCGCACCCATAGCCCCAGGCGTGAAGGTCATCGCGGACGCCGAGGTAGCAGGTATGGGTATGGACGCGGATCAACTCCACCAGATCCCAGCCACCGATCTTTTCCGCCAACTGCCAGGCTCCCGCTTTGGACCGATGCATCAGCGGCGTATGAAGACGCGTTTCGCGATCAAGCCCGAGAGAGAGTGCCTGCATCTGCGCATCCAGCGTTTCCTTGCGGCAATCGGGATAGCCGGAAAAATCCGCCTCGCACATGCCCGCCACAAGCTCGGAGAAGCCGCGCCGCCATCCGAGCGACGCCGCGTAGGTCAGGAAGACGAGGTTCCGGCCCGGGACGAAGGTGTTGGGCAGACCGGAGTCCAGCGTGTCGATCTCCCGGTCGCGGGTCAACGCGGTCTCGCTGATCGCTCCGTAACCCGCCAGGTCGATGACATGGTCTGAGCCAAGGCGGTTGGTCCATTGCGGGAACGCTTCCCGCAGACGCGCGAGAAACTCCTGCCGGACCGTCATTTCCACATCGTGCCGCTGGCCGTAGCTGAAACCAACCGTCTCGACATGGTCGTAGCGTTCCAGCGCCCAGGCCAGCACGGTCGCACTGTCCTGACCGCCGGAGAACAGCACGCCGGCGCTTGTATCGGGTCGGGTCATGGCCGGGCCAATATCACGGCTCTCGAACGTCTCAACCATCATCGTCTGTTGCTGGCCCGCTATGTGCATCGCAGGCCGCATGCTCGCCAAACTCAAGTCCGCTCCGCCGAAACTCCGCCTGTTTCTCGGCGTGTGGCTGGGTCTGGAACTCCTGAGCCTTCCCGCGGCCGCAGGGTTCATGCTGTCCCTGCAGAAACCCACCGACGAAGGGCTCGTCATCGTCGAGGCGATGCCGTCGGAAGCCCCCGGACTGACACAGTTCCTGGTCACCCATGTCGGCGCGTTCGACATTGCCGTGGCGGGCGGGGCATCCGACATCCATGTCATGATCGAGGACGCCAAACACGAAACGCCCCTGTCGTCGAACTGTGCCCGGTTGAGCGGCGGAGACATGCGGGTGGTCAAGACCGTACCGTCGGCCGGTCGCGTGGACGGACAGCCCGGCGCGGTCTTCGTCACCTTGGTTCACGATACCGACACGGCTCCCGCCGTACACATCCAGACGCTGGCGGACGTCCCGGATGCCCTGCCCTGCCAAAGCGGCCGGGCCTAGTTTATCGCTTCCAGGAAGGCTTCGCCGAACCGCTCGAACTTGGTTTCCCCGACACCGGAGACATCCAGCATCTGACGACGGTCCATTGGGCGTTTCTGTGCCATGTCGATCAGAGTGGCGTCGGAGAAGATGATGTAGGCGGGCTTGGCCAGTTCGCGGGCCATGTCACGACGCAGGCCCTTCAGCTTGGCCAGCAGCTCCTGGTCCGCATCGTCCAGCAGTTCCGGGGCGGGCTTGCGCTTGCGGGCCTTGGATTTCGGGGCCTTGGGCTCCGTCATCAGAAATTCGCCATCACCGTCCACCAAGGCTCGACCCGCGGGTGTGACGACAAGACGGCCATAGCGCGCCATGTCCACGCGCAGATAGCCGGTCGCGATCGCCTTGCGGATGAGCGACTTGAAGAAGGCGTCGCCCCAGC
>JBARXH010000217.1:0-2106 GCA_049647245.1 Litorimonas sp. | reverse complement strand
GTTCCGTGTCCAGACCCAGCACCCGCGCATAGGCCCGCACATATCCCAGACCGTAGCCGACCGTGGGCAGGGCGGCGAGATCGTGGCGTTCCAGTGCGGAAATGAATTCCGGGCGCACGCCGGAGCGGCGGGCCGCATCCTCCAGCGAGAGCCCCATCGCAACGCGCTGGGATCGCAGACGCGCGCCGAGCGGCGGCGTGTCGGCCTGGACCGGCTGGGCTCCGGCCTTGCGGGCGGCTCTGGATTTCGGCGTGAAGGCCATGGATGGATCGGTAAGGACAGGTTCGGGTGGGACGGAGGGTCGGTGCGCAGCCGCCCTAGCGGCTGGCGCAGGCGCGTCCAAGCCCTCCATTTCAGACCCACGGCACAGTCCCTCGGCGCAGTCCCGGCCTGGACGGGCCGCAAACCCTTGCGTTTTGTAACACTGACAGCCGCCGCGACCGTGTCTATAGTTCGGCCATGACACCCTTGCTCCGACACCGCGACGCCCGGGCCGCCCTGTTCGCGGGCGTACTGTCCCTCTCGCTGCTCTGCGGGGCGTGGATCTTCCAGTACGGCTTCGGCTATGCGCCCTGCATCATGTGCTACTGGCAGCGGCACGCCCACAAGGCGGTGCTGGCCGTGGCGGTGGCCGTGCTGCTGGCGCGCGCCGCGTTCGGCGAGGATGCGTCCGGCCGCGCGCGAGGTCTCCCGCTCTGGCTGGGTCCGGTGCTGCTGGTCGCGCTCCTGCTCTTTTCCGCAGGGCTGGGCGGCTATCATGTCGGCGTGGAATTCGGTTTCTGGGAAGGTCCGAAGGCCTGCGCGGCCGGGGCGATCGGCGAACTGTCCGCGATAGACCCCAACGACCCGCTGGCTGCGCTCGACGCTCCGGTCGGTCCGATCGCCTGCTCCGACGTCGTCTGGTCCTTCCTCGGTATCTCCATGGCCGGATGGAATGCACTGGTCTCCCTGGCAGGGGCGGTGGGGACGGCCTATCTGGGGTTCAAAGGAGCCCGCGCATGAAACCCCGCCTGAAGAAAGGCCCCGTCGGGGGCCGCACAGCCCGTCGCGTTGCCGAAATGCTGCGCGTGGACCATGCGGGCGAATATGGCGCGGTGGCGATCTACCGCGGGCAACAGGCCGTGTTCGGTCGCAGCCCCGCCACGGCCCCCATTGCCGCCCAGCTGGCTGAGATGGAAGCCGAGGAACAGAAGCACCTCGACGCCTTCGACCGCCTGCTCGTGGAGCGCGAGGTCCGCCCCACCGCCATGACGCCGCTGTGGAACGCCGCTGGCTACGGGCTGGGCGTGGTCACGGCGCTGATGGGCGAAAAGGCGGCCCATGCCTGCACGGAGGCCGTCGAGTCCGTGATCGAGGGCCATTACGGCGAGCAGGCCGATGAAATCGCCGAGGATGAGCCCGAGCTGGCGGACACCTTCCGCGAGTTCCGCGAAGACGAACTCCACCACCGCGACACCGCCATCGAAGGCGGCGCGCACGAGGCCCCCGGCTATCCGGTGCTGTCGCGCCTCATCAAGGCCGGCTGCCACGCCGCCATACGCATCACGGAAAAGATCTAGCTCCGACTGCCTGCGCAACAAAAAAGCCGCCCTTTCCGGTCCGGAAGGGGCGGCTTTTTCGCGTCGATGGAGGTGAGCCTAGTTGGCTGCGTCCTCGATGGCTTCGCCTGTGCTTTCGACGTCCTGGCCGATGCCTTCGACCGTGTTGCAGGCAGCGAGCGACAGGGTGGCGGCCAGAACGAGGCCTGCAAGGCCGAGGCCTTTTTTGTCGAGTGTGTCTTTGGAGTTTTTCATGGGGCGCTCCCTCTTGAGTGTGTCCATCGTCCGATGGTTCTCTCTCAACGCGGCGCGGGCGACCGGGGTTCCCCCTACTCCGCCGGTTGTCCGGCGAGCCAGGGATTCAGCTCCGCGACGGGAGCCGGGTCAGGCTGGCGTACCGGCTCGGCCAGGGGATGCGGCCCCAGCACGCCGTTGACCGCCGCCACGAGACCCGACAGCCCCGGCGCGGCCATGGCTTCGAACCGTGCACCGCGCGTATTCTGCGCGACCGTCCGGGACGCCAGCACGTCGCCGAGCGCGTACTGGATGCGCTGCGACAGGCTTGGAC
>JBARXH010000216.1:0-4379 GCA_049647245.1 Litorimonas sp. | reverse complement strand
CGGACGGGCAGCCTCCGATGGCCTGGTAGACGTCCCGCCGCAGGGCGAGCGAGGCCCCGAACCCCTGCGGGTGCGGGTCGGCGCTGTCATAGGCGACCGGGTCGATGCGGCGGCGTGCCCGGTGCAGCGCATGATAGTGATGCTCGTGCGGGGCGCGGATGACCTTGCCTTGCGCGTCGTCGCGCCAGATGTCGCCGCACACCATGTCGGTTTCGCCCATCAGGGTCCGCGTGGCGCGAATCCAGTCGCGGTCCACCAGCGTGTCGGCATCCGTGGTGAGCAGGATCGTCTCCTCGCCCGGGAACAGAGACGCCCCGAAGTCCAGCGCGGCCCGGCGCACCCGGCCCGCATGGGGCACCGGATGGGCCTCCAGCTCAACCATGTGGATGTCGACCGGGAAATGGCGGGACTGCTGCGCAATGATGTCCGCGCTGTCGTCCGTGCAGCCGTCCAGCGCCACCACCAGAGCACCGCGCGGGTCTCCCATGGCGCGGAAGGCCAGGGCGAGGGCCGACAAGGCGCCGGGCAGGCGGCGGGCTTCGTTCTTGGCGGGAATGCAGACCACGCAGGGTGCGTGGGAGAAGGTGCGGGGGCCGTAGCGACCGCGCGGGCGGGGTTCGAAATCATAGATCCGCATGCCGCTCATGAAGGTCTCCAGCCTGTCGCCTGTCCACTGCCGACCTTGGCGGACAAGGTCCGGGACGCAGGGCTCACGGTCTTTGAACGGCCCGGCCGGGAAAAGGGCGCATTCGAAAGCGACACGGGATCGCTCCGGTTAAGGGACGCAGCCGAAGCGGTTGAAAGACTTGCGTGCGGCGAACGGCCTCTCCGGCGCGTCAAGCCTTCCGTAGGGTTTGGGTCTTAAGGCCGTGCACTGGGAGGAAGGCCGAGAGACGAAATGAGGGATTTGATCCGCAGATGGGAGGCCGCGCTCCGGCTCGAGCGGCTGGACACGGCGTCCAAGCTGTTCAAGGCGCGCACCGTCTATGTGACCGGTCTGGCCTTCAGCGCGATCCAGCTGCTCAATCTCTGGCAGATGTACATCGTCTATGGCGGATGGATCGCGGACCACTCCATGCTGGTGATCGCGATCGGGCTGTTCGGCGGGTCGGCCCTGTCCCTGCGGCGGCATGCCAATTTCGATGCGATCTCGGTGATCTGGGGCACGGTGATCCTGTGCGGCGTGGCCGGGTCCGCCCTGCCGTCCAATCTGGGCATAAACTCCGCGCTCCTGCCCCAGCTCGTGGCGGGCATCGTGATCGTGGCTCTGCTGGGCACGCGCCGGTCCTTGGCGATCTACTGCGTGTCCGCCGTCGCCCTGACGGTCTGCCTGCACCTCAATGCGGGCGATGCGGATCCCACTCTCGTGTCCAATCCCGACTATGTGGCGGAGCGCAACATCCAGCGGACCATGCAGACCCTGATCGCCATCGGCCTGGTCGGTCCCGTGATGGGCCTGCTGACCGTGACCCAGACCCGCCTGTTCCGCTCGCTGGAGAGAAGCCTCGCCGAAGCGCGCGCCGCCGAAGCGGCCAAGACGCAGTTCCTCGCCGACATGAGCCATGAACTGCGTACCCCGCTCAACGGCGTGCTGGGCATGAACCAGCTCCTGCTGCGCGGGGAGTTGTCGGACACGCAGCGCGGCTACGCGCAGATCGTCGCCGATTGCGGCAGCGGCATGATCAACGTGATCGACGACATTCTCGATCTCTCCCGGCTGGAAGCGAAGCGCATCACGCTCAAGCCCACCGCTTTCGATCCGGCCCGCATGCTGGATTCGGTCATCGCCCTGCACCAGGCCAACGCCCGCTCCAAATCGCTTGAGTTGCGCCTCCATGTGGAGCCCGGCTTGCCCGGCATGGTGCTGGGCGATCACGGGCGGCTGCGCCAGATCGTCGGCAACCTGATCAGCAATGCGGTGAAGTTCACCGACGAAGGTTCGGTGACCGTGTCGCTGCGCGGGCGCCCCATGGACGGGCGCCGCATGGGCGAGGAGCGCTGGTGGATGAACATCTTCGTCCAGGACACCGGCATCGGCATCACGCCCGACCGGCAGGCCCGCATCTTCCAGAGGTTCGAGCAGGCCCAGGACGGCCAGACCAACACGGTGCGCGGCTCCGGACTGGGCCTGGCCATCTGCCGCGAACTGACCGAGCTGTTCGGCGGAGAGGTTTCCGTGACGTCCCGCCCCGGAGAAGGGTCCCTGTTCTGCGTGGCCCTGCCGCTGCAGGCCGTACGGGTGGAAGAGGCGGACGATGCGGAACAGACGCCCGGTCTGCCGGAGGCCCGACGGGTCGCGGGCTGAGGATGGCGGCTCCCTCTCAATGCGCTCTTGTGACCCGGCATCCGTCTGATTAGGCGTGCCATCATGCCGGCCGCGCCTTCGACACCGCTGACCCTGAGGGCACGCCTGCGCGACGGCACGGCGGACAGTCACGACCGGATCGACCGCCGCATGGGCGCGCTCGATCTTACGACGGTGGACGGCCTCGCACGGCTCCTCGGCACGCATGCCCTCGTCCAGGGCCTGTTCGGTCCCGTCTGCGGGCCGGATGCGCTGGATTTCCGCGAGGAACTGGCGGCGGACCTCGCCAGCCTGGGTCGCGACGTGCCGGACTGGGCCGAACCGCCCGCGCTGGAGCCGCCGCACCCGCTCGGCTATGCCTATGTCATCGCGGGAAGCCAGATGGGCGCCCGGCTGCTGCACCGCGACTGGAGCCGGGCGACCGATCCGGCGGTCCGGTCTGCGGGGCGCTATCTGTCCGCGAACCTGCAGGGGCGGGCCTGGCCCGAGCTGATGCGGCGGCTGAAATCCATGAGCGGCGCGGGCGCAGACGCCGACGCCGCGCTGGCCACGGCCAACCGGGTGTTCGACGCATACGGCCTGGCCGCCACGCAGCTGGGCATCGAGCGGATCCAGGATTCCGGCGTCTCTTAAGACGACAGAAGTCGTATTTAGAGCTTTACAATAAGACAAATGTCGTTATGGAGGACCCATGACACAGTCCGGATCCATGCCTCCCGCCAAACCGTCTCCCGCAGAGACCGCCATCCTGCAAGTGCTGTGGGAACACCAGCCCAGCAGCGTGAAATTCATCCACGAACAGCTCAGCCGGACCAAATCGGTCGGGTACACGACCACGCTCAAACAGGTCCAGCGCATGCACGAGAAAGGCCTCGTCGTGCGCCAGCGCGGTGTCGGCAAGTCCTTCGACTACAGTGCCGCCGTGGACGAGGCCTCCACCAAATCCGGCCTGTTCGACCGCTTCGTCAAGACGGCCTTCGAAGGCTCGGTGCCGGATCTGGTCATGCACGCGCTCGGAACGGACAAGGCCAGCCCGGACGACCTGGCGAAGATCCGCGAACTTCTCGACACGCTGGAAACGGACACGGGCGACACCGACTGAGCGCAGCGAAATTGTAGGACCGGTCCGCAGCTTGCAGACCGAGACGGCCGGGGACCGGCGAAAGGGGACACGATGACAGTGAACATCACGGCACTCTGGGACGCGCTCGGCTGGGCCGTCCTGCACAGTTTCTGGCAGGGCGCGCTGATCGGTCTGGCGGTCTGGCTCCTGCGGAGCCTTGCCACGCCGCGCCGCGCCGGGCTGCGCTATCTGGCGGGCATGGCGGGGCTGGTGGGAACCTTCGTCGCCTTCCTGGCCACCTTCATCCACGGCCTGATCCATCAGTCGGGCGGCGTGTTCCAGGTGATGGACACGGCGGCCCTGCCCGAGACGCGAGACGGGGTCGGCCTGACACTCCAGATCCTCCCGACGATGGTCCCGACCGCCGCGGCGGAGACCTCCGCGTCGCCAACGCTGGCCGACACGGCCTCGCTGTCGGCCCTGATGCCGTCTCTCGTGACGCCGCTCATTCCGTGGCTGGGCATCGTGTGGGCCGTGGGCTTTGCCTGTCTCAGCCTGCAGGCCTACAGGGCCTGGACACGGACGCGCCGCCTGGCGACCACGGGGTTGAGCGATCCGGGCGCGGACTGGGCCTCGCGCCTAGCCACGCTGGCGGCACGGTCCGGTGCGCCCGAGCGCGTGCGCCTGTTCATCTCCGAGCATGTCGCGGGTCCGCTGACGCTCGGCACGCTCAAACCGGTCATTCTCGTGCCCGCCGGGTTCCTCACCTCCCTGCCGCCGGCCCAGCTGGAAGCGATCCTGCTGCACGAGCTGGCCCATATCCGCCGCCACGACTTCCTGTTCGGCCTGGTCCAGACCGCGATCCGCACGGCGCTCTATTTCAATCCAGCCGTGATCATCCTGTCCCGCCAGGTGGACGAGGACCGCGAACAGGCTTGCGACGATGTCGCCGTGTCCGTCGCGGGCAGTGCGGGCGACCTTGTCCGGGGCCTTGCCGCGCTCCGCCTGCGG
>JBARXH010000215.1:0-10071 GCA_049647245.1 Litorimonas sp. | reverse complement strand
CTCCAGGGCGGCGTCGGCGGCTACATGCAGACCTGGTACGAACTGGTGGAGCTGGAGGCGTTGACGTGACGGACCTTTATACGTGGGCGCTGTTCCTTCACATCCTGCTCTATGTGTTCTGGCTGGGCGGTGATCTCGGCGTGGCCGTCCTCGGCGGGCAGTTCCGCCGCCGCGGCGACTACACGCTCGACCAGCGTCTCGCCCTGCTCAAGGTCCTCGTGATGGTCGACATGGGGCCGCGCACGGCCTGGGCGCTGATGGTGGGCAGCTCCATATCGCTGGCGCATCTGGGCGGCTACTGGATCCTGCCCGGCTGGGCGTTGGCTCTCGCCTGGGCCATATCGGCAGGCTGGCTCTACCTCGTCTGGGCGGCCTACAAGGCCGGGCAGACCCCGCGCGCGACCAAGCTGAAACGCGTCGAGATGATACTGAAATGGGCGCTCGCGGCGGGCTATCTCTATCTGGGCTTCGTCAGCCTGGTGCTGGACGATCCGATCGTTCCGGACTGGCTGGCCTGGAAGGCGTTCCTGTTCGGCCTGATCTTCATCGCGGCCATCATGATCGACGTGCGGTTCAAGCCCGTGGGACCCGCCCTGGTGACCCTGATCGAGACAGGATCGACCGATGAAACGGAAGCGCCCCTGCGCGCCCTCATGGACCGCTCGCGCTTCTGGGTGCGGGTCACCTATGTCCTGCTGGTCGTCATCGGATTCATGGGGACGTCGAAGTTTCTCTGACGTTAACCCCCATAACACATGTTGAATCGCTGAAGATCCTCCGGAACGGAATCACCGATGCGACCATTCTTCACATGTGCAATCCGCACGGACCGAACCCGAAGGACTGAATTCCATGGCTTACCGCGTGATGATATTGGAGGACGATCCCTTCATCGCGCTCGACATGGAAGACGTGATGGAAGAGGCCGGATACGAGATCGCGGGCCCGTTCGCATCCGTCCCCGAAGCCCTGAAAGAGATCAAGAACGACGACGCTCCCGCGCCGGACTGTGCGCTGCTCGACTTCTACGTGACGGGTGGAACAACCGAATTCATCGCCAAGGAGCTGGAGCGCGAAGGCATTCCCTACATGTTCCTGACGGGCAATGCGTCCGATGTGCGCGACGCGATGGCGGAGTATGATCCGCTGATCCGCTCCAAGCCCGTCGAGACGGCGCGCATCGTCAAGGACGTGGAAACGCTGCTCGACGCCGACTAGCCGCCATTATAGGCGTCGCGGTCGAGCACCTTGTTCAACTCCATGAAGTAGCCGTCCCTGTCGAACAGGTAGCAGGTGCGCACGACGATATCCGCGCCGCCACCGCGTCCCGGATAGGTCGTGTTCGACGCGGGCGCGGTGATGTGAATACCGGGCAGCGCCGCCACCGCCTCGCAATGTTCGTCCACTTTTTCCGTGTTGAAGACCAGCAGGGCATCGCCGATACCCATGCGTCTGCGCGGCTGCGGCGGCGGGGTCAGCTCCGGGTCGAGCCATTGCAGCAGACCGATCCATCCCACCCAGCTGTCATTGGACGAGATGAGCACGAGCCGCGCCTTCGCTCCGGGTTCGCCGGCCGGGAGGGCCACGCCGCTCATCGTGACTTCGGCGTCGTAATTGACCTGGAAGCCGAGGACATCGCGGTAGAGCTTCAGGCTCTCGTCTATGTCCGAGACGATCAGCGACGTCCGGCGCAGGTCCGTCGGAAAGGCCTGGCTGTCCGCATCGGGCGCCTCCACTTCCGGTCCGGCCGATGTGGAGGGTGCGGGAGGCGTCGCGGCGCAGGCGGACATGAAAAGACCGCCGCACAGAAGCGCGGCGGTCATGACTTTAGGAGCTTTCATGAGGACTAGAAGTCCACCCGGATGCGCGCACCGATCTGGCGGCCGCGCCGGTAGCTCAGGAAGAAGCTGCGCGGACCCAGCCCGCTGCGGTCCACCGAGGTCGCGCCCGGGATCTGAGAGCTGATCGTATTGAAGCCCTCAAAGGCGTCGAACCAGCGGGTGGCGGCGGGCGGCGTCCGCTCGTTGGTCAGATTGCGGCCGAAGATCTCGATCCGCACCCCGTCCTTTTCGAAGCCGAGCTGGCCGGACAGGATATTCGCGTCGCCCGTTTCCGCACCGTTGTGGACCTGTACGAACTTGGAGCTCTCATGCGTGAAGTCCGCATTGAGGAAGGCATTCCACGTGTCGGTCACGGGATAGGTCATGAAGGCGAAGACGCTGCCCATATGTTCGGACGTCAGCGGAATGCGGTTGCCCGCAATGGAGCAGGACAAATTGCCCGTGAACAGCCCGTCCGGATCGAAGAGCGGGGACGTTCCGCCGCCGCGGATTTCCAGCGAGGACGGCGGGTTCAACGGGTCGAACGCCTCGCCCAGATAACCGCCGGAGTTCAGCACGAACTGGAAGTCGTCGCAGCCATCCGTGAACTCCGCATCCGTGTAGGCATAGGAACCGCCCACCGTGAGGAAGTCGTTGAGGCTGTAGGAGGTTTCCACCTCCAGACCGAGGATTTCGGCCGAGCCCTGGTTGGTCGCCACGGAGTTCACATTCGTGCTGCCTTGCGTCGCGACCGGGGTCGTCAGCTGGTAGGCCGTGATATCGTTGTAGAAAGCGGCGATGGTGATCTGGCCGCGCCCGTCGGGGTAGCGCGCCTTGAAGCCGATCTCGAAATTGTCCGCCTCTTCCGGAGCGTAGAACTCGTTGCCGGTCGGAATGCCGATCGGGCCGTTGATCCCGCCCGGTTTCACGCCCTTGGCGTAGGAGGCGTAGGCCGACATGTCGTCATTGACGTCGTAGCCGAAAATGACCTTCGGGATGAAGTCGTCGAACTTCACTTCCGTGTCGTATGTCGCCGGGGCGCCCGGTCCGTTGTCGAAGTCGCGCAGGGTCTTGGTCTCTTCCTGGTAACGGCCTTCGAGGCTGATGTTGAACCGGTCCGTCACGTCGATGTCGACCGTGGCGAAGGCGGCGAGGTTCTCGATGCCCTGCACGTCTTCCAGCGGACTCAGGCCGTTCGGGTTGTTCGCGGCGACGTCGGCATTGCGGAGCGTGCGGTTGTCGCGCTCGAAGTCGTAGAAGAAGCCCCCGACGCTGAACCGCACGCGGCGGTCGGCCGGACTGCGCAGGCGCACCTCGCCGGACCAGTCGAAGATGTCGTTCTGCGCAGCCGTCGCGAAGAGCGGCGCGCCCAGCGGAACGCTGAAGAACGGGCTGATCGGGAAGAAATTGACGCTGCCGACCTGATGGTCGGAATCGGACCCCGTCGTCAGCTCTTCGGAACGCAGGCCGAGCTGCGTGAGCAGCTGCCAGCCGCTGTCGAAGTCGAATTCGTTGAGCAGGTTGGCGTAGATCTGCTCGCGCTTGACGCCGTAGAACGGCACGCCGTCCAGGTCCTGCGTCGGGGCGATGTCCTCGAACTGGGACAGGTTTCCGCAGAAATACTGGAAGTTACTGTCCGTGGTCGTGCTCGCCGGGAAGATGCCGCCGAAGGGCGGGCTCAGGAAGCCCAGATAGTTCGGATCGTAATAGGCGCCGGAGCGGTAGCCCGGGAAGCAGTTGTTCTGCTCCGCCCCGATCAGGGCGAAGGGCCGCGGACCGTCATCGTCCTCGGCATAGCCGACCTTCAGCACCGAGCGGGCATTGTCGCTGTAGTTCACGTCCAGCACGCCGTTCAGGTTGAAGCTTTCTTCCTTGCCCAGCTGGGTGCCGTCCACGCCGTTGATCCAGGCGGAGTCGCCGCCATATTCGTAGTAGCGGCCCGACAGGGACAGGCCGAGCGCACCGTCTTCGATGGAAGTCGAGACCCGGCCGTAAAGGTCGTATTCGCCGTCCTCGGCATAGGTGCCTTCGAACATGGCTTCGGACCCGTACTGGCTCGGACGGCGGGTGATGTAGTTGATGGCGCCCGAATAGGTGTTCCGGCCGTAGAGCGCGGACTGCGCGCCCTTGACGATCTCCACGCGCTCCAGATTCTTCAGATCCAGCGCCTGGGCCGTGCCGTTATAGTAGACCCCGTCGATGAAGTAGGCCGCGCCCGCTTCCACGCCGAACTGCACATTGGCGAGGATGTTCGCCGCGCCCCGGATGACGGGCCGTTCGCCGGAGCGACCGAAGGCGTTGGAGAAGGACAGGCCAGCCGTGTGGCGGGCGATGTCGTCGATGCTCTGCAGACCGAGGTTCTCGATGGCTTCCTCGGACACGGACGTCACGGCGACGGGTGTCTCGATCAGCGTTTCGGCGGTCCGGCGGGCCGTGACGATGATCTCGTCCTCTACGATCTGGGCGGCGGCCGGCGTTATGACGAGCATGGACATCACGATGGAAGATGCCGATCCGATCAGGCCCGTACGGATTAGTCTTTGGTTCACTGGAGGTCCCCTTCTCAGTTATGGTCTTCACCGATATGGGGCGGAAAGGCCGCGCCAATTTGACCTAGGTCATGAGCGCGCGGCCAGGGGGCAAATCTTGCCCCTGACTGTAACATAGTTGTCACAGTCAGCGTGTGCGGGCGCGGGCGTGAAGGGCACGGCGCACGCCTAGATGTCTCCTAAATCTTCCAGGGCGGGTTCTCGGAATATTTGCGGGACAGCATGTCGACCAACGCGCGGACGCGTCTCGGCATGTGTCGGGTCGGCGACCAGACGGCGTAGATGCTGGGCGCGGAGAAGGCGATATGCGGCAGCAAGCGGATCAGCTGTCCCGAACGGACTTCGTCGCAGAGGATGAATTCCGGCTTGATGACGATCCCCAGTCCGGCGACGGCCGCGTCGCGCAAAAAGTCCCCATTGCTGGCTCTCAGCACCGGATCCATCTGGACCGTGCCGCGCCGTCCGTCCGCGTCCCGCCAGCTCCATCCCTTGGCAGGCTGCAGCGCGTAGCGCAGTTCGGGCCGCCCCTTCAGATCATCCGGCGTCTCGATCGGGCCGTGTTCGGCCAGCCAGTCCGGTGAGGCGGCGCAGATCATCTCCACGTCGCCCAGCTTGCGCGCGATCATGGAGCTGTCGTCCAACTGTCCGATCCGCACGGCCATGTCGAACCCGTCCGCGATCAGGTCGATCTTGCGGTCGGAGAAATCCACGTCGAGGCGGATCTCAGGATGATCGCGCTGGAAGTCGATCAGGGCGGGTCCCAGCTGCGACAGGCCGAAGGACAGGGGCGCGGCGATACGCACCGGCCCGGCGAGGGCGCAGTCCGCGCCGCTGGCCTCGTCTTCCATCTCCCGCCACGCCCGCAAGAGCTCCTGCGCCCGCGCATGGTAGCTCCGCCCGGCATCCGTCAGCGACAGGGTGCGCGTGGACCGATTGAGCAGCTTCGTGCCCAGCCGGTTCTCCAGGGCGGACAGGCGCCGCGACACGGCCGACTTGTCCACGCCCAGCGCGTCCGCCGCCCCGGTGATGCTGCCTGCCTCGACCGTGGCGACGAAATGTTCGGCTTCCAGAAAACGCGGCATGTGTTGCAGTTAACGCAACGAACCCTTGCAGGCAATCGGACTTATGGGCGGCGAGACCAACACCTAGATGGGTATGGCGAAACAAGCGAAGGATATGACATGACCGACACACTGAACATACTGCGCGTGGACAGCTCCGCGCGCCACGAAGGCTCCGTCTCCCGCGAGCTGGCCGACATCTACATCGACAGCCTGGCGAAGGACCGGGACGTGCGGGTCGAAACCCGGGACGTCAGCGACGCCCTGCCCGTGGTGACCGAAAGCTGGATCGGCGCGAGCTTCACGCCGGAAGACGACCGGACGCCGGCCCAGGCCGACGCCCTGTCCCTGTCGGACCGGCTGGTCGGCGAACTGGAGCGGGCGGACCTCGTCGTGCTGTCCGTCCCGATCTACAATTTCAGCGTCCCGGCGTCGCTGAAGCTCTGGATCGACCAGGTGGCCCGGGCCGGGAAGACCTTCCGCTACACGGACAACGGACCGGTCGGCCTGCTGGAGAACAAGCGCGCCGTCATCCTCCTCGCCTCCGGCGGGACCCAGGCCGGCAGCGATGTCGATTTCGCCACGCCCTATCTAAAACACGTACTCGGTTTCCTCGGCATCCATGACGTCGAGACCGTCGCCGCCGATCAGCTCATGGCCTCCGGGCCTGAAAAGATCGCACAGACCCAGGAACAAGTCCGCGCTCTTGCGGCTTGAACTCATCGAAAGGACATGACCATGACCCGACGCACAGCAATCGCAACGGCCGCCGCTGCCACCGCAGCGCCGGTCACGGCGTCCGCATCGCAGGACACACCGCTCGCCTCCGGCCTGACCCTGCGTCCGGCCGAAGCGCGCGGCAAGGCCGACCATGGCTGGCTGCGCTCCGCCCACAGCTTCTCCTTCGCCAACTATTTCGATCCCGAGCACATGGGGTTCGAGGCCCTGCGCGTCATCAACGACGACTGGGTGGCGGGCGGCGGCGGCTTTCCGATGCACCCGCACCGGGACGCGGAGATCTTCTCCTACGTGCTCGACGGCGGGCTGCAGCACCGCGACAGCCTGGGCAACGGCTCGACCGTCCAGGCGGGCGGCGTGCAGTATATGAGCGCCGGCTCCGGCGTGACCCACAGCGAGTTCAACCCCTCGCAGACCGACCCGATGCGGTTCCTGCAGGTCTGGTTGATCCCCAACGTGGAGGGCGCGGCCCCGCGCTACGACACGCTGGACATCGCGCCGGAGGACAAGGACGGAAAGCTGAAGCTCTTCCTGTCTCCGGACGGGCGCGACGGCTCCATGACGATCCGCTCGGACGCCGACATCTACGCCGCGACGCTCTCGGGCGACCAGTCGCTCGACCATCTCATGGGCGACGGCACGCGCGGATGGGTGCAGGTGGCGGACGGCTCCGTGACGGTGAACGGCGAAGCGCTGCGGCGCGGCGACGGTCTCGCCATCCGCAACGCCGGACGACTGAAGTTCAGGGACGGCGAGAACGCCGAACTGCTCTACTTCGAGTTCGCGTAGCGCGGCCTTGTGAAACTGGCGAGCGCGCTCCCCGCAAGGGTGATCGCGCTCGCGCTGGCAAAGGCCCAGCTCAACGGCTCCGCCAGGAAGACCACGCCGCCCAGCGCGGCCAGAGGCGGCACGGCCAGCTGCAGCACCCCGGCCCGGGTGGCAGTGAGTCCCTTCAGCGCCGTGTACCAGACGGCGTAGCCGAAGCCGGACGTCACCGCGCCGGACAGAATGGCCAGACCCGCACCGGACGGCGTCGCCGACATGTCCGCTCCGGCCAGGATGGCAAACCCCAGGACCGGCACGCCCATCGCGCTGGCCCGGACGAAGTTGCCCGCCGTCACCCGGGTGGGGTCTCCGCCTCCCCGTCCCAGCAGCGAATAGACGCCCCAGCACAGGCCCGATCCGGCCATGAACGCCGCCGACAGAAGGTCCGGGCGGGACTGGCCGGGCAGCAACAGCCAGGACAGGCCCGCAAGGGCGATGACCAGTCCGGCAAACTGCACCGGACCCAGGCGTTCGCCGCTGACGATGCCCCACCCGATCATGGCGATCTGCACGCTGGCGAAGAGCAGCAGGGCGCCCACGCTCGCGTCCAGCTCCAGATAGGCCATTGTGAAGAGGGCCGCATAACCCAGAAGCGCTGCCGCGCCGGGCCAGCTTCCGGACCGGATCGCCGCTCTGGCTCCGACCAGGACCGCCAGCGTGGCGGCGCCTGCCGCGATCCGGATTGCCGTGAACGGCACGACGCCGATCAAGCCGTCCACCAGCGCCATGCGCGCCAGCACGGAGTTCCCGGCAAAGGCGGCCAACGCGAAAAGCGTGGTGAGGACGAGCGCGCGCCGGGTCATGACCCGGCCATAGTCCGACGGAACGGTTGACGTCACTTCAGCATTTCATGAGGAGGGCGTGACCCGCTCGACCGACCCTGCGCCAAGCAACAGAAGATCTACGCCATGAAACTCTACACCATGCCCATGACCTGCGCCCTGGCCTGCGCGATTGCCGTGGTGTGGGAGGACGCGCCGATCGAGATCGTCACGCTCGGCTATGGCGACCACAAGAAGGCCGACTATCTGGCGATCAATCCGCGCGGACAGGTTCCGGCGCTGGTGTTCGACGATGGCGAAGTGCTGACAGAAGCGGTCGCCATCCTGGAATTCATCGGCGCGACCTTCGGCGGCGGGGACACGGACCTCTACGCCCGCAGCAAACCGCTCGGATACCGCGAGGCCGAAGCGCTCTCCTTCCTGTCCTCCGAAGTTCATGCGGCCTTCAAGGGGCACTTCTCGCCGGGCACCTTCGCCGACACGCCGCAGACAGAGAAGATGGTCCGGCACAAGACCTATGCCAGGCTGGACGGCTATTTCGGCTATCTCAACGACTGGATCAGCGACACGGACAGCCCGTGGATGCTGGACCAGCGCAGCTATGCCGACGCCTATCTCTACATCGTGCTGCGCTGGATCGACCGCACGCCCCTGAGCTTGTCCGACTACCCCAACCTCGCTGCGCACCAGATCGAGATGGAAAAGGACGAAGGGGTGCAAAAGGCCTTGAAGCTGGCGGGAATGAAGCCGGCAGGGTGACGTGCCGACACGCAGTCATTGCCGTATCGGCCTTGATCGCGTCTGGGTGCATCGCCGACACAATAGTGTCTGCCGAGTACTCGAACATGTCGGATGCGCGCGCCGACGGCGCAATCGTCCGAGGATGGATCCCTGACTGGCTACCGGCCTCTTCTCATGACATCCGCGAGACGCACGATCTCGATACGAACCATGTTGCCTTGATCGCCCGCATCGATCGGCCAGACATATCCGTAGTGAATGCTAACTGCGTCACGGTTGAAGAGCTTGGCACATCGCCATTTCATAAAGACGATTACAGGCGCTTGATCGCGTCAGGCACCAAGTTGGAATGCCGGGGTCCGCGATGGAGCCGCCGGACCGAAGGGTTGTTGACGCCCGAAGGAGAGCTCATGCTCTAGACTGCCACAACACCTCCATGATCTCATCCAAGCCGCTCGGCAGCCTCACAACATCTTCGACAGACTGAAAGTTGCCACCCCATGCACAAGAAACGGACGGACCGGCCTATAGGGCGCCTGCTCCGTGGCTCTACCCGGCCAGAACACCGCTTTCGGCGGCTCGGCCGTTGAACGCGCCCGTCCCCTCATGAATGCAACGCATCGACCCGCGCGGCTTGATGCCGAGTAGGACGTAGACACCGAACGCTCCGCCCAGCTCTTCTGGGACGGAGGCTGTGGTGCTTTACGAACCGCATCTTTAGGTTGCATTTCTGCATATCTATAAGCGCGCGAACAGGCCTTCTGCGGCCGACCGATGTGTGGTGAGAAAGAGTGGCGGCAAGGGTGCAGCCTTGCCGCCGAACGCTCGACAAGCCCTAGAAAGGAACTCCCATGCTCATCCAGCGAAACACGGTTGTCGCCCCCGCACGCCGTACTGTCAAGAACCGCGCCGCTCTGGTCCTCTCCGCCCTTCTCCTGTCCGCGGGCGCGCTCGCCCCGCAGGCCTACGCCAAGAGCTATCCGCTCGTCGATGTGGAGGTCTCCGTGAAGTTCAATCTCTCCGACCTCGACGCGGAAGACGGCACCCAGAAGGTCTATGCCAAGCTGAAACGCCGGGCCGTCACCTCCTGCATGTCGGATCGCAACACGCTCCGCTATCTGGAACAGACAGTCGCGGAATGCGCCGCGGACCTCGTGGACCAGTTTGTCGCCAACGCGGACGTCGCCCGGCTGACCGCCTATCACGAGACGAAACTGGCGGCTGACGGCCGCGTGGATTTCGCTTCGCTCGACCGCTAGGTCCGGGCCTCACCTCAGCGCGTCCGCCCGGGACATCCGGGCGGGCGCGTTATTACGCGTAGGCAGAGTACTTCTCTCTGGAGCCCGCTCGCCGAGCTCGCGGCGCTTTCGCTAAAATCGATTGGCAATCGATTTTTCCGGCTTCGCCGGACCGCTACAGCGCCTTGATGATGTCCTCGACCATCTTCTTAGCGTCGCTCAGCAGCATCATCGTATTGTCCTCGTAGAACAGGTCGTTGTCGATCCCGGCATAGCCCGGCGACAGGGAGCGTTTCACGAACAGAACGGTCGAAGCC
>JBARXH010000214.1:0-5964 GCA_049647245.1 Litorimonas sp. | reverse complement strand
GCGAAACGGTCGACGCCGTCTGCACCGCGCCGCCTGTCGAAACCGTTTTCGACCCGGATCCGGACCTTTCCGAGCGGCTCCAGACACGCTCACAAATCTTCACCGACCTCGTGCCGATGGCGACACGGGCTTCCACGCTTCTGTCAGGGACCGCAGCATGACCGACTATTTCGACGCCATTCCGCCGATCCGCTACGCTGGCCCCGATACGACCGATCCGTTGGCCTACCGCTGGTACGACGCGGATCGCATGGTGCGCGGGCAGCGCATGGAAGACCATCTGCGCCTTGCCGTCTGCTACTGGCATTCCGTGTCATGGGACGGGACCGACCCGTTCGGCGCGGGAACCTTCGAGCGCCCTTGGCTCGGCCCCGAGACGTCGGAGGCGCTGGACGCACGCATGGATGCCATGTTCGGACTCGTGTCCCGGCTCGGCATTCCGTTCTTCACCTTTCACGACACGGACGTCGTCGGGACGCATGACCGCGCGTCTGACTATGCCGATGCCATGGACCGTGGCATGGCGCGTTTGCAGGACGTTATGTCGGTTCACGGCGTGCGACCGCTCTGGGGCACGGCGAACCTCTTTTCGCACCCGCGCTACATGGCGGGCGCGGCGACCAACCCGGACCCGGACGTGGCCGCGTTCGCCGCCTTGCAGGTCCGTACGGCGCTGGATGCGACCCACAGGCTCGGCGGAGACAACTACGTCTTGTGGGGCGGCCGTGAGGGCTACGACACGCTGCTGAATACTGACCTCGGAAAGGAGTTGGACCAGCTCGGCCGCTTCCTCGCCGCTACGGTCGAGCACAAGCACAAGATCGGCTTCTCTGGCGACATTCTGGTCGAGCCCAAGCCGCACGAGCCGGTGAAGCACCAGTATGATCGCGACGTGGCAACCGTCTACGGTTTTCTGAAACGCTACGGACTTGAAGACGAGGTGCGCGTCAACATAGAACCGAACCATGCGACGCTGGCGGGCAACAGCTTCGTTCACGAAGTCGCCACCGCCCAGGCGCTGGGCGTGTTCGGTTCCATCGACTTCAACCGTGGCGACGCGCAAAACGGGTGGGACACTGATCAGTTTCCCATTGATCTGCGTGAGACCACGCGGGTGATGGCGCTCATTCTGGAGGGCGGCGGGTTCGACCGGGGTGGGTCCAACTTCGACGCGAAAATGCGTCGCCAGAGCGTGAATGCCGAAGATCTGTTCCACGGCCATATCGGCGCCATCGACCTGCTCGCCAAGGCGCTGCTGCTCGCGGACCGCCTCCTGGAGGACGGAACGCTCGCTCGGGTCAGAACCCAGCGCTATGCCGACTGGTCGGCTGGTGTGGGTCAGGCGTTCCTGGGCGGCGATTTCGATCTATCCGCCTTCGGGGACACGGCCTTGGCGCGCGACCCGAAGCCCGTGTCCGGTCGGCAGGAGTTCTTGGAAGGCCATCTGACCCGGATGCTGGACGCGGAGGTGCGGCCATGACCGGCTCGGCTCGCCTGACCGGCCGGGCCAAGGTCGGGTTCGGAGTCGCGGACTTCGGCTTCAATCTCTACTACACGGGGCTGAGCCTGTTCCTGCTCTATTACTACACGGACGTGCTGGGTATCCGTCCGGCTGTGGCAGGTCTGATCTTCGCCGTTCCGCTGTTCTGGGACGCGGTGACCGATCCCGTCATGGGCGCGATCGCAGGGCGGGTTCGGTCCCAGATGGGACGATACCGGCCGTTCATCCTGTTCGGGACCGTGCCGCTCGCGATCAGTTTCGTGATGATGTTTGCGGCACCCGTGCTGTTCCCCGGCGCCGTCGTGCTGGCGGCGGCCATCGCGCATGTCGTCTTCCGCACCTGCTACACGGTCGTGTCCATTCCCTATTCGGCCCTGATGGCGAGCCTCACGCGCGACAGCGGGGAACGCAGTCAGCTCGCGGGCGTGCGCATGATCTGTGCGACCCTGGGCGGTCTGTTCACCGTGTTCGCCACCCTGCCATTGGCAGGCGTGCTGGGTGAGGGCGATATGGCACGTGGTTTCATGGGAGTCGCCGCCCTCTATGCCGTATTGGCCTCGGGACTTCTATTAACGACGTTCCGCTTCACCAAGGAAGATCCCAAAGCGCTGTCAGCCCCGATACCGGACTTCCGGGGCAGCCTGCCCCGTTTGCTCAAGAACCGCGCCCTTCTAATCCTGTTCAGCGCCATTGTGCTTGCGTCTACCAGCGGAGCGATCTTCGGCAAGGCACTCATATACTACGTCAAGTATGTCGCTGATATTGGATTGGACGTCACGGTCGCTCTGATCGCTCTGACGGCGTCTGTATCCGCCTCGATCCCGGTCTGGATGATCGCCGCAAAACGCCTGTCCAAGCGCAATGTCTGGCTCACGGGCGCGGTCATCGGTCTGTCCATGCAGCTGGTCCTGCTCCTGGCTCCGCCGCAAAGCGTGGTGGGTTTCCTGAGCCTGCTCGTCATACTCGGTTTCGGCAACGGTGCGTTCTACGTCATGTTCTGGTCCATGCTGCCCGACACGGTGGAATATGGTCAGTGGAGGACGGGCGTTCGCGATGAAGGCGTGGTGTTCGGCATCAACCAGTTCGCGCTCAAAGCGGCCGCGGGGGTCGGCATCGGCCTGCTCGGGTTTCTGCTGGAAGCGGTGGGCTACGTTGCCAACGAAACGCAGACCGACGCCACCCTTGCGGGACTGCGGCTCATCTCCATCGCCGTGCCCTTGGCATTCGGTGCAATGGCGGCCGTGGTGATTGCCTTCTACCCGCTCGACAAAGCTGAACACGCCCGGATAGTGGACGAAATCGACGCACGGGACGCGCAAGACGGCTCTGCGGCGTTCAAGGCTTGACGAGGTGAGCAGGAATGGCTTTCGTTATCCATTATGGATAACCAGATAGCACAACAGGACACGGCCCCCGACGATGCTCCGGCCCAGGCCGGTCCTCGGGCTCGCCAGAAGGCCCGGACCCGCGCGCGCATTCTGCAATGCGCGCTGGAGGCGTTCGCGGAGAAGGGGTTCGAAGGCGCGAGCGTCCGGGAGATCGCGGCGTCCGCGGGCGTCAATCACGGACTTATCCGCCATCATTTCAAGGACAAGGATCGGTTGTGGAAAGCCGCCGTGACCTTCCTGTTCGAACGTCTCGACGAGGAAATGGCGCCACCAAATGGCCGGGACTTGACGGGCCTGGACGGGTTGAAGGACTGGATCCGCCGCTACGTCCGATACTGTGCGCGCCATCCCGAGCATGCCCGCATCATGGTCCAGGAATCGATCCGGGACTCCGCGCGTCTCCAATGGGCGGTCGACACCCACATCCGCCCGTCCCACAAACGCATGATGCCGGTCACGCGCCATTACATCCGCAAGGGCGTCTATCCCGATGCCGATCCGATCATGCTGATGTACATTCTCGTGGCGTCGGCCCAGATGATCTTCGCCCTAGGGCATGAGGTGCGTGACACACACGGCATAGAGGTGGACGATCCGGATTTTATCGACGCCCATGCGGACACGATCGTCTCGCTGTTTTTTGACCATCGGGCTGACAAAAGCTCATGAGTGCAATGTATAGAGGCTAGAGGTGACGGGCATCTTCATGCTGCAACGTAAGCCCGTACATATTATTATTTGACGAAATAGACGCTTCTAAAATTATCCATATAAAGGCTATTTAGTGACATCTGAAGTGTGTTTTCACCGACATAATTATAACGGTCATAATTCTAAGCGTCGTAGAAAATACATTAAATTCAGGGGGATCTGTATGGTGGTGGCATAAAGCGCTCAAACCTTGACTGACGAGCCATGGATTTTTAGCATTTCCCAGAGCCGCAGTAGAAAGACTCATTTCGAGTCATTAGCTCCCCCTGATTGCGGGCTTTCAAATATGCTTTCGTTTTCTCTTTCCAAGAGTGTCGGGAGGTAGTCGACGCCTATTGCACTATTTTCCGCATTGCGCCTGTCGCCGGACCATGCGCCAGTCGGCGATGGGGTCGAGGGGCAGCCCGTCACCCTGTCGCCGCGCCCATGTGGGTGACGAAGTCCGCGGCGGCGCGCGGCTCAGCGTCGAGCAGGTCTTTGAGGCCGAACACGGGCAGAAAGCGGAAGAAGGCGTCGATGCCGTTGGCGTAGGTCGCGCGCACGTGTGCGAGTTGAGCGAGGAACTCGATCTGTGCTGGTAAGATCGTTCACAGCTGTGAGGTCTATGAGAGCGAGCATAAGGCCATTATCGACGGAGAGACCCTGGATCAGACGCAAGCGCTGCTCGCAAAGAATGCGACTAACCGAACCACAAGACGCAACACCAAGTCGACAGCCCTATTGGCCGAACTTTTGAACATGCAGATGGAAATCCAATGATTCCCAAACAGACCATTATTCATGCTGTAAGGGACTTGCTGCGGCCTTGGCGAAGCCCGCCCAAGAGCTCGTATATCAGCTGATCGAACGAATCGTCCTGACCACAAGCTGCGTGACGAGCCAGCTCTCAATCCGTGAGGACATTGTTGTGAGGCGAAGCGGACAAGAGACAAGGTTCGTCTTGGGGCTAAGGACGAACTCGCCTCGAATCCAGACGAGACACTGATCCAGTTGATTGAGCGGGCCACGCTTCTGCAAGAACAGGTGGAGACGGTTGAAACATCATCTCTAGCCGAGTTCGCGAAATCGCATGGACACTGCGGATATTCCGAGGCTGTTGGACGTTGGATCCATCTCGGATCCCGCTAACCCGATGGAAGCGCGTGAACGCTCCGGAAGAGCCGGGTTCAGTATGTTCGCAGGAGAGAGGACTGGTGGAGCCAAGGGGAGTCGAACCCCTGACCTCTTGCATGCCATGCAAGCGCTCTACCAGCTGAGCTATGGCCCCGTCAGGCGGGTCAGTCCTCATTGCCCGGTCCGGAAAAAACCTGTCTTCCGGGGGGCGGGCGGCGCGTCATAGGGGCGCGCCGCACACCGCGTCAAGCGGCGATTGTAGGCCTTTTGGCCGAAGGCCGGGCGGCCTATGTGTCGAGGTCGATATCCTCGTCATCGTCGTCGTCGTCATCGTCGCCTTCACCCGGCGGAAGCTCGTCCGCATCGTCGTCGTCCGCGACCAGGGCGGCATCCTCGTCCTCGTCGTCGTCGATGTTCTCGATGTCGGGGTTCTCCTCGTCGTCGCCGTCCGCGCCGCCGATGATGGCCGCGTC
This sequence comes from Litorimonas sp., assembly GCA_049647245.1. GTDB lineage: Bacteria > Pseudomonadota > Alphaproteobacteria > Caulobacterales > Maricaulaceae > Litorimonas. Next base: position 778 of record JBARXH010000214.1, on the reverse strand, counting down.
GTCGCCGTCGAGCTCCAGCTCTTTGGCTTCGGCCTCTTCCTCGTCGATGTCGTCCTCGTCGACCTCGGTCGCGACCACTTCGTCTTCCTCGTCATCGTCTTCCGGGTCGGGCTTGGAGGATTTGAGCTGGGAGGCGGGGACGAGGCCCTGCTGGTCCAGCTCGGCCGGGTCGAAACTGTTCTTGCAGATCGGGCACACGGCGGGATTGTTGTTCAGATCGTAGAATTTCGCCTCGCATTCGGGGCAGGCGCGCTTGGTGCCGAGCTTTTCGGCGCGCTTTTCTTTTTTGGTCTTCGCTGCAGCCATGATGGACTTGCCTTGTGGTTTGTCGCGGGGTTTGCGGCCACGCCGTCCGGTCTGCCGTCTTGCGGTTCGGACGGGGCGCCTCTACGGCCCACGCTGTAATGGAACGGGCGGGTCTTTAATCCTCCGCCTGCCCCTGTCAACACGCAGGGGCTTCCCTGCCAACATGGACCCGAGTCGTGACATCATCAAGCCCCTCGTCGAGCCGCCGCGTGGCGGCCATCAGCCGCAAGAGCCCGGCCCTGACGGGCCGCATCCAGGCACCGGGCGACAAGTCGATCTCCCATCGCGCCCTGATCTTCGGCGCCCTGGCGGACGGCCGCACCACCGTGTCGGGCCTTCTGGAAGGCGCGGACATCCTCGCCACGGCCGGTGCGATGCGCGCGCTGGGTGCGTCGATCGCCCGGACGGGCGACGGGACCTGGACCGTTGACGGCGTCGGCGCGGCCGGATTGCGGTCTCCGGACGGCAGGAT
>JBARXH010000213.1:0-7197 GCA_049647245.1 Litorimonas sp. | reverse complement strand
CAGCTGTGGGGCAACCGGCCGGATCCGTCCGGCCCGGGTCGCGGCGGCGCATCTCCTTGGCGGAGTGTGCCGCCGCAAATCCCTGCGGGGGTCTGTCCCTGCGACTTGAAACCTGCGCGCGCTGCTGTATAGGGCGCGCTTCGCTCTTCGCAGGCCACCTGCGCGGAGCCAACGGCGCATCCGGGCCAATGTGGCATTTGCCCGGCCGCCGAAAACTCACATCAGGAGAAAACAATGCCCAAGATGAAGACGAAGAGTGGTGCGAAGAAACGCTTCAAGATCACCAAGTCTGGAAAGGTCCTCGCGGGCCAGGCCGGCAAGCGCCACGGCATGATCAAGCGCTCCAACGACCAGATCCGCCGCCTGCGCGGCACGACCGTCGTGGAAGAGTGCGATGCCAAGGTCATCAAGAAGAAATTCATGCCTTACGGCCGGAAGAAGAAGTAGGAGCGGATAGATGTCTCGAGTCAAACGCGGCGTTACCAAGTCCGCCCGTCACAAGAAGGTTCTCGCCCAGGCCAAAGGCTATCGCGGCCGCCGCAAGAACACGTTTCGCATTGCCAACCAGGCCGTCGAGAAGGCGGGTCAGTACGCCTATATCGGCCGCAAGCTGAAGAAGCGCCAGTTCCGCGCCCTGTGGATCCAGCGCATCAACGCCGCCACGCGGGCCGAAGGCCTGACCTATGGCCGCTTCATGGACGGCCTGAACAAGGCCGGAATCAGCCTCGACCGCAAGGTCCTCGCCGACATGGCCATGAACGAGCCGGACAGCTTCAAGGCGCTGATCGACACGGCGAAAAAGCACCACAGCAATCCGCACACGGTCGACGCCTAAGCCGCTTCGATCCTCGGATGCCCAACAAGGCCCGCCCCGTGCGGGCCTTTTTTATTTGCGCTACCGGCGCTTTGCCCGCTCGCTCGCCACATTGCCGCGCAGGCGCTCGATGACCCAGCGGTCGTCGGGATTGGACGCCCAGCGCGCGGCGCTGTCGAGCACGGCGTCGGCCTGATCGAAGCGGTTTTCATAGATCAGGGCAGGCACCATCATCATGGCGGTGTGCGGGCGCCGCAAATGGGTGCGCTGGGTCTGCAGCCAGTCGAGCGACGCACGCGCGTTCGGCGTCAGGCGCACATCGGTCGGCAGGCTGACGGCGACGTGGAACAGGTGCAGCTCCGCATCGTTCGGGTCGACCGCCAGAGCCTGCAGCGCCGCGATTTCGGCCACGTCCCAAAGCGCGCCTTCGGACTGGCGCTCCGACACTTGGCCATAGGCGGCCTTGGCGCGCATCTTCAACGCAGACGCATTGTCCGGGTCGCGCCGCAGAGCCGTTTCTGCCGCCGCCGTCGCACCGTCCCAGTCCTTCCACCGCCACAGGCGGAGACTGCGCGCCAGGTCGAGGTCCAGCGTGTCCGCCGCTTCGCCCAGCCGGGCGCTCAGCGCGTCGATCCGCTGGTCCACATCCTCGCCCAGACGGCCATGCGTCAGCAGAAGGCGGAGATGGTTGCGGGCGATGTCCGTTCCGTCCGCAGTCCCCGAGGTCACGGCAATGCCGGTCTTCGGAGTGACGGGATCGGGATAGAGCGGCCGCTCCTGCGAGACCGCCTGGCGCAGCCGCGCCTCCAGCCCCTCATAGCCCAGACCGAAGGCCTGCTGGAAACTGTCCTCCCCGGTCCGCCCGTCCGACCAGCCATCCACGAAGCGGTGGATGCGGGCGAGGCCTTCCGGCTGGTCCATGACGAAATTGGCGAGCGCCCAGCTCTGCCCGTAATAGAGGCGCTGCGCCTTGGTCGGGGTCTGGCCGGACAGGCGGAAGTCCGGATAGTGCGACAGGCTTTCGATCACGTTGCGCAGGGGCAGCCAGTCCTGCGTGGGCGAGGGGACCTCCTGTTCCGGCAGGGCGTGGCCGAAGACGGGGCGTCCGTCCGGGCCGCGGCGGTAGCTGGCATAATATTCGGCCAGGCCTTCGCCCAGCCAGATGGGCAGCTTGCGCGGGTAGCGGGTCTCCAGCAGGTGGTGCACGGTTTCGTGGCGCAGCACGAGGCGCAGCCATTCGGGCTCCAGCGCGCGCGACAGCATCCGGCCGGGCCGTGAATCGTAGCCCAGCACGACGTCGTGCCCGACCGCGCTCTGCCGGTAGATCGCCGCCGTCAGCCCGCCCGGCGAAACGGCGGTGAACAGATCAGGGTCGTCCACGATGGAGATGCGCAGGGGGGGCTGGCGGACCTCCGGCAGACCGAGGTCGGCAGCCACGGCGATGCGGAACGCCTCCAGGTCCGACAGCAGGGTCCGCGCGTCGACAGAGGCATCCGAGACGAGGACGAAATGCTCCGATCGCGCGCTGACGCCTTCACCAGCCTCCATGCCCGCCCCCATGCTCGCCCCGATGTTCGCCCCTTGGGCGAAGGCGGGCAGGGCGGCGGAGAGCCAGGCAAGGAGAGTGAGGCAGAAGCGCAGCATTCGCGCCCAACCTAACCCCTGTCCGCCAGGGTGCAAATGACGGAAGCGTCAGGCGAGGCGCGGAATTGACAGCCGGACGCGGGAACGGTAGGGGCCGCCCACTTTCGCGCAGGACCATTTCTTGCGCTCCGAGCTGTGCACGATGCAGACGGGGTCCCGGAGCCGACGAGTTTTCGTCCGCTGCGGCTCTTTGCGTTGTGCTTGAGAAGGATGGGATTTGTTCGAAGCCCTTGGCGCTTTGAGCGGTTGCGAAGCAGACATTTGATCCAGTGGATCGGATGTAGAGAAAAGCCGGAGCCGCAAGGCGACGGAGCATAGGTAGAAGAGACTTGTTCGAAGCTCTTGGCGATAGATTAGGCGGCGTCTTCGACACGCTGACGGGCCGCGGCGCGCTGACCGAGCGCGACGTGGACGCCGCCATGCGCGAAATCCGCAAGGCGCTGCTGGAAGCCGACGTGGCGCTTCCGGTCGTCAAGCAGTTCGTCGCACGTGTGCGCGAGGATGCGGTCGGCGAGCGGGTCATCAAGGCGGTCAAGCCGGGCCAGCAGGTCGTCAAGATCGTCAATGACGCGCTGGTCCAGACGCTCGGTGGCACCCTCTCCGAAGACGATGCCGACATGGCGGAGGTCCGCGCGGCGTCCGAACTCAACCTCAATGCCAAGCCGCCGGTCGTCATCCTGATGGCGGGCCTGCAGGGTTCGGGCAAGACGACCACGACGGGCAAGCTGGCGCTTTACTTGCGCGAACGCCGCAAGAAGAAGGTCATGCTGGCCAGCCTGGACACGAACCGCCCGGCCGCCATGGACCAGCTAGGCATGCTGGCGGAAAAGTCCGGCGCGGGCTTCCTGCCCATCGTCAAGGGCCAGAGCGCCGTCGAGATCACCCAGCGCGCCCTGAAAGAGGCGGCGAAGGGCGGTTATGACGTGCTGTTCCTCGACACGGCGGGCCGCACCACGATCAATGAAGAGCTGATGGCGGAAGTCATCGAGGTCGCGCGGATCGCCCAGCCGACCGAGACGCTGCTGGTGGCCGACGCGCTGACCGGTCAGGACGCGGTCGAGACGGCGAGCCGCTTCAATGCGGCCCTGCCGCTGACGGGCCTGGTCCTGACGCGCATCGACGGCGACGGCCGCGGCGGTGCCGCGCTGTCTATGAAGGCCGTCACCGGCCTGCCGATCAAGTTCCTCGGCACGGGCGAGAAGCTCGACGGGCTGGAAGCGTTCGACGCGGAACGGCTCGCGGGCCGGATCCTGGGACAGGGCGACGTGGTCGCGCTGGTCGAGAAGGCCAGCCAGCTGATCGACGAAAAGGACGCCGCCCGCACGGCTGAGAAGCTCGCCAAGGGCCAGTTCGACCTCGACGATCTCGCCAACCAGCTCGGCCAGATGAGCAAGCTCGGCGGCATGGGCGGAATCATGAAAATGCTGCCCGGCATGGGCAAGATGAAGAAGCAGATGGACGCGATGGGCGGCGTCGATGACAAGTTGCTGGCCCGCCAGCGGGCCGTCATCCTGTCCATGACGCCTTGGGAGCGCAAGAACCCCAAACTGATCAAGGCGTCGCGCAAGAAGCGCATCGCGGCCGGCTCCGGCGTGGAGGTATCCGAGGTCAACAAGCTGCTGAAGATGCACCGCCAGATGTCCGACATGATGAAGAAGATGGGCAAGGGCGGCATGGCCGGGATGGCCGCGCAGATGGCGGGGATGCCGGGTATGCCGAAAATGCCCGGCGGGATGATGAAGGGCATGGGCGGAAAAGGCCTGCCCGACCCGGCCGACATGGACCCCGCGCAGCTCGAAGCGCTCAAGAAGCAGATGGGGTCGGGCGGACTGCCTGGTCTCGGAAAATTGCCCGGACTCGGTTCAGGCGGTGGCCTGCCCGGTCTCGGGGGTGGTGGACTGCCAGGACTCGGAAAGCCTTTGGGCGGTCCGAAACTCAAGAAATAACGTAATTCAACAGACCAAACTCAAGGAAACATCATGGCTCTGAAACTTCGTCTCGCGCGTCACGGCGCGAAAAAGCGTCCCTACTACCGCATCGTCGTCGCCGACTCGCGCTCCCCGCGCGACGGCCGCTTCATCGAGATCGTGGGTCGCTACAACCCGATGCTGCCCAAGGATCACGAGGACCGCGTGAAGCTGGAAGTCGAGAAGATCCAGGAATGGCTCGGCAAGGGCGCGCGCCCGACCGAACGCGTCGCGCGCTTCCTCGGCGCCGCGGGCCTGTGGGAATACAAGACCGGCAACAATCCTGAAAAGGGCAAGCCGGGCCAGAAGGCTCTGGAGCGCATCGAAGAGAAGAAGGAAAAGGCCGAAGCCCGCGCCGCCGCCGAAGCCGAAGCCAAGGAAGCGGCAGCTGCCGCTGCGGCTGAAGCTGCCGAGGCCGCCAAGGCCGCTGCCGAGGAAGCCAAGAACGCTCCGACGGAAGAGGCTCCGGCCGAGGAAGCCCCTGCTGCAGAAGCCCCTGCTGCAGAAGCAAAGGGCGAAGAGGAGTAGTCTTCTCCTAAGCCCCGAGAATTATGGGCCGCCCTTCGGGGCGGTCTTTTTGTTTGGGGCACCCCCCACCGCCTTCACTTTGTTCAGGCACCTCCCCCTGCTCGGGGGAGGGATGATGAAAGCAGAACGTGATCCCTTCCCCGAGCAGGGGAAGGTGGGCTCGCCGAAGGCGAGGTCGGAAGGGGGTGCCGAGGCTGGCCCGAACTCTAGCGAAAGAAGCTTACGCCTTCACTCAGCGCCACCCGGTCCGTCCGGCATTTGTTCGCCGGGTGGTCGTCGGCGTAGCCGAAGCTCATGCCGAACAGGATGCCGTATTCGTCCGGGATTCCGAGTAGTTCCTTCACGGGCGCGGGGAACTGTCCCAGCGCGCCCTGCATGCAGGACTGGATGCCGTTTTCCTCCAGCAGGAGCGAAAGCGTCTGGGCGTAGATGCCCATATCCACCGCCCCCATGATGCCGAGATATTTCTCCATGGTGAAGAAGGCGGCGTGCGGCGCGCCGAAGAACTGCCAGTTGCGGCCCATGGCCTGCATCCGGGCGGGCTTGTCCTCGCGGGCGATGTCCATCGCGCCGTAGAGCGCCATGGCGCTGCCCCATTGGCGGTCCTTGTGGACGCCGGCATATTTGACGTTCCAGTCGAATTCGGGCGAGGGGCCTTTGCCGCTCATCACCTCGGCCAGCATGGCGTTCGAGACTTTGTCGCGCATCTCGCCGGACACGACATAGGTGTGCCAGGGCTGGGTGTTGCAGTTGGACGCCGCCTTGAGGCTCTTGGCGAAGATCGCGTCGAGCAGCGCCTGCGGGACCGGGTCGGGCTTGAAGCCCCGGACGGAGTAGCGGCTGTCGAGAAGGTCGGGGAGGGTCGTTTTCATGGAAAAGGCCTTAGCGCGCGGGCCGTCCGCGCGCCAAGGCCCTCTCCCAGCCCCTCCGGCTTCATCGGAAGTGTGTTGCGCTAGCGGATCATCATGTAGACGGCATTCATGCGGGCGCTTAGCTTCTCCACGTCCGCCTGGCCCAGCTCTCCGCGCTTCATGGCCTGTTCGCCGCACGCGTTCGCGGCCAGAAGGTGGTCCATGTAGACCTGGTTCGGCTCCATCGTGGAGGTGATGAACCCGGCGCGCAGTCCGTCCATGCTCGCCTTCATCTGCGCGTCCACGGTCGCCTTGTCGTAACCGAAGGCGGCGGACTTCTTGTAGGTCTCCTCCATGCCGGCTTCCACGATGTTGGCCAGATGGTTCGAGAACTTGGTCAGCGTGTCCACGGCCTCGCTTTCCGCCGTGCCGGTCACGCGCACATCGGCCTGAATGAGATCGGCGAGCATTTCGGTCTGGATGGCGCAATTGCCGGCCGTCGCGTTGCGGTTGGCCTGCGCGAGGGCGGGCACGGCCGCGATGGCGAGCGCGAGAGCGGCGCTGCGGATGAAGGATGGCTTGGTCATGGTTGATTCCCCAATAGTGTGAGCCCTCTCGCTAAGGCCGGGGCCGGGGCCTGCCCATGTCCCAGATGGGCTAATCGCTGCACCAGAGGCGCTGCGCCTCCGCCAGGCCGTGATAGCCGGGTTGGTCGATCAGCAGCCGCTCCATCACCGACAGGCGCAGATGGTCGAACAGAACGGGGTCCCGCCAGTCGAGCGAGCCGTCCGACAAGCCGTCGCAGAGCGCGTCGGGCGTGAGCCGCAATGCCTTCAGCCGGTCGCGGCGGCGGACCGCGAAGTCGCGGCCCATCCGGGCCTCGCGCGAGAGCTGCCCGATCAGGTTCGCGGCGATGCGCGACTGGAAACGGTCTCGGCCCGTCGCATGGGGCGTCACCTCCGCGTCGTTCCATTCCGACAGGGCGGTAATCATTTCGATCAGGCTCGTCTGCCCGGACTGCGGGGTGCCTTCCGGGAGGATGACGGGCGGCAGCGGGTCAGCCTCCACGCCTTCCAGGTCTGCGAGCAGCAGTAGCAAATCCACTTCCACTTCGCTGATACGGCGGCCGATGGCGGCGCGCTCGATCGTGCGTTCCGCGCCGGTCCGCCAGTCCTGCAGCATGGTCATGCAGGCCGTGCCCCAGAACAGGGTCGTCAGCACGCGCCAGAAGCGGAACCGCGCCCGGTCCACCGTGCGCCCGGCGGCCGACTCGTAGGCCGCCAGGAACGGCTCTATCGCGCCGATCCCGCCGACGGGCCTGTCCCGCCGCCCGAAGCGCCAGCTCGGCGCGCAGATATAGGCGAGGTCCTGGTGCGGGTCGCCCAGATGGGCG
>JBARXH010000212.1:0-1761 GCA_049647245.1 Litorimonas sp. | reverse complement strand
CCTCAAGGACAAGGTCTCGTCGTCCCAGGATGCGGACACCCTGACGGAGGTCGTGCGGGGCGAGAAGGTGCTTCTCGATGCCTACGACAAGGCCATCACAGCGGAATCCGGCGCGGACCCGGAATATCACTTCCTGATCGCGCAACATACGTCGCTCAAGGCGGCCATCGCCCACCTCGAAACGCGCAAGGACATAGCGGCCTGATCGACCTCACACCGCATCTGTCCGGGATGCATCCATTCACATGACCGTTTCCGAAGGAGAAATATCATGACCCGCATTGCCGTCGTCGCCGGAGGGTCCGCCGGGATCGGCCGCGCCACCGTGGACGCCCTCGTGGACCGCGGTTATCGCGTCGCCGTCCTCGCCCGGGGCCGCGATCGTCTCGATCAAGTGGAAGCCGATCATGGGGATATGGTGTTCACCCGCACCTGCAACGTGGCCGAGGACGCGCAGGTGCAGAAGGCCGCGGACGAGATCGTGGCCCATTGGGGAACGCCGGATGTCTGGGTGAACTGCGCCATGCTGACCAGCTTCTCCCCCTTCGACAAAGTGGACGAGGAAGAGTTTCGCAAGATCACCGAGACCACGTATTTCGGTCAGGTCAATGGCTGCCGCGCCGCGCTGCGCGTGATGGGACGCGGCAATATCGTCAATGTCGGATCCGGCCTGGCCTACCGCTCCGTTCCGAACCAGGCCGCCTATTGCGGTGCCAAGCACGCCATCAACGGGTTCAGTCAGGCGCTTCGGTCCGAGCTTCTGAGCGAAGGGCGGCCGATTGCTTTGAGCCTCGTGCAGATGCCGGCGGTCAACACACCGCAATTCGATTGGGCCCGGAACCGGATGGACGACAAGCCCCAGCCGGCGCCCCCGATCTTCCAGCCGGAGGTGGCGGCCAAGGCGATACTCAAGGCCATCGACGAAGACGCACGCGAGATTCTCGTCGGCGGATCCGTCCTGAAGCTCGTCTTCGGCAACATGCTCCTGCCCGATTACATCGACCACAAGCTCGCCGATGAAGGCGTTGAGATGCAGGAGAGCGATCGGCCCGACCGCGATCCGCGGGACAACATGGATGCGCCGCATCCCGATTATCCGTCCCATTCCCACGGCTCCTACGATTCCCGTGCGCAGGATAGCGCGATCACCGTCGATGGCGATCTTGCGCGCAAGACGATGGTGTTCGGCGGGGCGGCGATTTTGTTGGCACTCGGGACGCTGGTCGGGCGGGCGTCGGTTTCACGGTCCTCCGTGGAGAAAGACGAGAATGGCGACAGCCTGCCATGGGGCTACGACAGTGCGCCGGAATATCACCGACCAGTCGAGTATCGTCGCTGATTTACGTGCTGAAGATCGTCCGCTGAGGCGTCGCGATCGCGGCGTCTCTCATGGTGGCTTGGGGTGAACCGCCGCGGCTCGTGGCATGGGGTTCGTGTTTTTCACGGCTGCATCCATCGCCTGGATTTCCGCCGTCGCGGTGGAGGACAAGTTGGCCCTCCTGCTGCAGAATGCCGTTCTTTTATCGTGAATTTCTGGAGTCCCATTCGCTGGTGGCGGCGGACCTAGCGTAACCAGACCGCGCCAGTCCTTGCAGGCAGTTCGTTCCCCTCCACAGGACGGGACACCATATCCGGGTCCGACAGCATATCCACCGGTGACGTTCCAAAATTGAGCAACACCTTCGCCCCAACGTAGTCGAGCCGGATGACGTCGTCCTTTCGCGTCCAGTCCTGTAGCTTCAGCCCTAGCATATGCGTGCG
>JBARXH010000211.1:0-6113 GCA_049647245.1 Litorimonas sp. | reverse complement strand
TCTCGCCCATATAGCCCGTCATCACCGCGTCGAAATGCGAGCCGTCCGCCTGCAGCTGGTCCGCCACCGCCTCCCACATGCCCGTCAGCTTGTCGGTCGGGACCACGTCCCCGCCGGGCGCGCCCCAGCCGGGATGGCGACCGAACAGGGTCGTCGGCAGCACGGTCACGTCCACGCCCATGCGCCGCAGCACGAACGCGCTGACGACGGAGCCGACATGGCTGGTCGAGGTGAAGGAGGAAATCAGCAGGACACGGGTCACCTTGGCGCGATGCCCGTCCGGGCCGGGGGGCGTCAAGCGGTGCGAGAGGGCAGAGGCGCGATCGGCTGGAAGCGTTAAACCGCTTGTTAAGCAAGACCGGGCATGAGCGGTTAACCATGGTGGAGTCCGTCCGCCGTGAATCGCGCAACCATGCGGGGGACGACATGCGTCTTGCAGGACTGGCATTATCGGCGGCGATGCTGTCCGCATGCTCCTACAATGGGGGCGGGATGCCCGCCTTCGGGGACTGGTTCTCCGGTCCCAAAACGGGACAGTTCAAGTCTTCCGCCGCAGTCGACCGTTGCCGCGTGCCCTATCGCGGCGCGCCCGTTCCGCGCGGCTGCCACCCGTCGCAGGTCACGGTCGGATACGGCCAGCCCGGCGCCCAGGCCTCCGGTCAGTTCGGCCCGGCGTCCCATCCGGGCGGCTTCCCGCAGAAGCCGCAGTTCGGTCAGCCGCAATACACCCATCCCCAGCAGGCGACGGGAGGGTTCGGCACCCATGCTTCCGGCAACGCCCACACGGCCCTGCACCAGGGCGGATCGGGTCCGGTCAAACGCCGTCCACGGTTCCGGGCATCGCTGGACCTCAGCGTTGAACCCGCATCCGACGGCGACCTGATCGACAATTCCGTATTTCCGACCTCGCCTTTCGCTGGGTACGATCCGGCTGTCTTCCAGGAAGGGCGGTCGGAAGGCACGCGGGGAGATGGGCAAACGACGGATACGCTATATTACGTGAATTCGCGTCTGCAGAACACGCCGGACCCTTGGGATACGCTGAGCCAACCGAGCGTTTCGTTCAGTGACGCCTGGTCCGCGCCGGCCTCTATCGGTTTCGGCGGCGAGTGGTTGGTGTCGGACAGCATGATCCTGTTCGGCCGGGTGGGCTATACGCGCGCCGAAGGCACGAGCGGTGGGGCTGCGACCATCGAGGGAACGGTCTTCGAGCAAACGACCGTAGAGACGTTCGCGGATGTCACCGACCCCGTGACGGGGACGACATCCAACGTTTCGACGGGGACGTCCACCAACACGGCCTTCATCACGGAGCAGTTGATCTCCGAAATCAGCTACGATTTCAGCGACCTCGAGCGTCTGGACCTCGAAGCGGGTGGCCGGTTCTACACGAAGCCGATCGCGGGCACCCGCACCGGCCAGACCATCACGCCCTTCTTCGGCGTATCCGCAGGAGCTTCGCACTACAACGCAGCGAGCTACACGCTGGACCAGCGCCAGCTCAGCTACGAGTCGCCCTTCGAGGAAGAGGAGAACGAGTATTACGATCTCGACGTTCCCCAAGGCTTCGACCTCGACAACGATCCTCTCACTCCGGGCGTGACGCGTCAGGACCTCTACGATGCGCAGTGGGTTCTGAACGGCGGTCTGCAGGCCGGTGTGGAATGGCAGGTAACCCCGGGGACGGCACTGGCTCTGGAGACGGGCCTGAAATATCAGGGCGGCCGCGACCTCTCCAATGGCGAGAAGAGCGACGTCCGCCTTTCCGTGCCTCTGACCCTGCGCGGCAGCTTCAACTTCTAGCGACGGCCCTGCGACCACATTCCCTTGATTGTTAAGGGTTTGTTGGGGGTTTGAATACGTTTTCTTAAGCCTGACAGGGTTAACGCTCTCCTCAAGACACAGGCCGACCGACGCCAGGAGCCGGCCGGACGTTTCGTAGGAGGCCCGCCCATGCGGTTCGCAGTTCTCGCCGTTTCCGCCGCCGCGCTCACAGGCTGTTCGTGGCTGGGCGGATCTTATTCCACGCCCAAATACGCCCAACAGGTCGGATGCGCTCCGGTCGCAACGGGCGGCTACGCTCATGCGGGATATGGCCATGCCGGTTACGGACAGGCCGGCTATGGCTACGCGCAGGGGCCATGCGGCCCGGTGGGCTACGGCCTGCAGTCGGGCGCGACAGGCTTTGCGGGCGTGACGGGATATAATGGCGGTGTCGGCGCTGGTGCCGGGGCCACGCCGGGCTTCGTGAACTACGCTCAAGGATATGGCGCCCAAGGCTACGCTGCCCAAGGTTATGCCGCTCAAGGCTATGCGGGCGGGCAAATGGCCGCCGCACCGGCCATGGCCGGACAAGGCTTCGCTGCGCAGGGTTTCGCAGGCCAAGGGTTTGCCAGCCAGGGGGTCGCCGGGCAGGGCTTTGCCGCTCAGGGCTACGCCGCACAGGGCGCCACGACACTGGGCGGCTCCGCGCCGTTCGGCTCCGCTTTGTCCATGCAGTCCGCAGGCGGGACTTTCGCCGCACCGGGTGTGCAGACCGTGGTCGGCGCGCCGATCTACGTGCCGCAACCCTATGCGTCGCCCTATCCGGTTCCGCTCCCGGCCAACTCGCCTTGCTGCGGCGGCGGGTCGGTCAATGTCGGCGGGGCCATGCCGTTCGGCGTGGAAGTCTTCGGCGGCACGGAGTTCGATACGGGCGGCAAGATCTTCACCAAGAAATCCGAAGGTCCGCCGGACGGCGACTATACGATCGGCATCCGCGTCGGCTCCATCGACGAGATCGGCTATGACGATGCGTTCGGCCAGACCAAGACCCTGGGCGGGGCGCTCACCTACGACCTGTCGCCCAGCCTGACGGCCATCGGCTCCGTATCCGCCAGCCGCGCCGAAGGCCAGACGGTGGAGGACTACACCACCGTGGAAACCGGTAGCTGGACCAACCAGGTCTTCACCCCGGATGCCGGGACGGCGCCGCGGGCGCTGGACGGCACCTTCTCCGACCTTGAAACCACGACGATCGAAGCGGGGCTGCGCCAGTATTACGGCCATCCGCTGGGTCTGCGCCCCTATCTGGGAGTGAGTGCCGGGATCGCCCACAACAACGAGGTCGAGTTCGTCCAGACCTACGCCGACACGGGCGCGGTCTACGGCTCCCGCACTTTCGTGGAGTCGGGTTGGAGCCCGACGGCCGCCGCCACGCTGGGCGCGGAAATCCCGGTCGGTCCGAGGGCCGCCCTGGGGGTGGAGACCGGCATCCGCTGGCGCGACAACATGCAGACGGCCGCCCCGTCCGAAGACCGCGTGACCATCCCGGTCGCCTTGCGCGGACGCCTGTCCTTCTAGGCGTTCTTTCGCCAGAACCGCCTCCCATCAAGGCCCGCGCAACCCGGTTGCGCGGGCTTTTTGCTGGCTCATGCGCAAGGGCGAAGCCGTTTTTCGCCGGATTTCCCGCGGCCGGACAGGTTCTGGCACACCCGTTGCAAGGTCGGACCCCGTGAGACCAGCGTTCCCTCGGCATAGTGCCGTTCCGGGACTGCGGATCAGGGATGAAGACTATGCGCAAACTGCTTCTGGGGGCCGCCGCCATTTCGCTGTCGGGCTGCTCCTTCTTGGGAATTGGGGGGCACAGCTCCTATCAAGGGTATCAGCCCGCTCCGGTTTACGGAGGCGGATACGCCAATGCCGGTTCGGCCTGCGCCCCGTCGCACGCCGTCGTCGGCCAGGGCCGCTGCCTGTCGCGCATCAATGTCGAAGGCGGCATCGGCCTGTCCGTGAACACGGGCAGCACCATTTTCGAAGGCACCAACGCCGCTGGCCTGGGCGCGGGCGACTCGCTCCGCGACGTGGACTTCAGCGAAGCCTACGAAGTGGGACGCCGCGCCGAAGCGGGTCTCTCCTATGCGCTCGACCCGGTCACCAAGATCACGGCCATGGGTTTCATCGAGGACTCCAACAGCGCAGGCGAAGTCAACTTCGGCACGATCGGCGGTCAGAGCCTGACGGGCACGCTGTCCGACTACGAAGCCCGCGGTGTCGAGCTGGGCGTTCGCCGCTACTTCGCGCCGAGCCCGGTTCCGGTCGTGCGCTCCGTGCGTCCCTACGTGGAAGCCCGCGTCGGTGCGACCCGCGTGGACGACATTACGCTCAACGACGCCGAGCTGGGTGGTGTAGCCGTACCCGGTGCCTTCGCTCTCTACGATGGCGGCTGGATCCCGTCGGCTGCCGGTCTGATCGGCTTCGAAACGCCTGTCGCGGAACGCACCACGCTCGGCATCGAAACCGGCCTGCGCTATGTCGGCCGTCCCGACCGGGACAACACCAATCTCGCGACCATTGCGGGCGGTGACCTGGAGGGCGTCAACGACGCCGGCGCACGCCTGTCCGTTCCGGTCATGCTGCGCGGTCGCTTCCGCTTCTAGTCGCGCGAACACCGCCGCTTCCAGGTCTTTTCCGGAAGGCGGCACATTTCGTCTCACACCGGAAACCGCTGGCTAGCCAGCGGTTTTTCGTGTTTTCCCGCGCCGGTCCGTGTGGGGGCCGCTGGTAGGCCCCGGCAGTCCGCCCAGAGGGGGCAGCCCTTACTCGCCCTGCATGGCCGCGCGTCGGGTCTGCGCGATGTAGCGGTCGATCTGGCGCTCCAGCAGGGAGAGCGGCATGCTGCCGTTCAGCAGCACGGCGTCGTGGAACTCGCGGATGTCGAAGTCCTCGCCGAGCGCGTTGCGCGCCTTCTCCCGCAGTTCCAGGATTTTCTGTTCGCCGACCTTGTAGGCCAGCGCCTGTCCCGGCCAGCTGATATACCGGTCCACTTCGGTGCGGATATTGCTGCGCGACAGGGCCGAGTTTTCCAGGAAGCAGGCCTCCGCCTGGTCCCGCGTCCAGCCCTTCCAGTGCATCCCCGTGTCCACGACCAGGCGGCAGGCGCGCCACATCTCGTAGGTCAGCTGCCCGAACTTCTCGTAGGGCGTCTGGTAAAGACCCATCTCGCCCGCCAGCTTCTCGGAATACAGGCCCCAGCCTTCGCCGAAGGCCGTGGCGTAGAGCGACTTGCGGAAGTCCGGAATGTCCTCGATCTCCTGCGCCAGGGCGATCTGGTGGTGGTGGCCCGGCACGCCCTCGTGCGCGGTCAGGGCCGGCAGGTTGTAGAGCGGGCGCTGCGGCAGGTCGTAGGTGTTGACCACATAGTTGCCCGCCCGTCCCGCTTCCGGTGATCCCGACCAGTAGCGGCCCGTCGTGTAGTTGGGCGCGATCTCGTCCGGCACCTTGATGACGCCATAGGGCAGGCGGGGCAGCGTCCCGAAATATTCCGGCATCTTGCCGTCCAGCCACTTGGACAGCCAGGCGGCGCGTTCCAGCAGCTCCTGTTCGGTCTTGGCGTAGAATTTCGGATCGGTGCGCAGATATTCGACGAACGCCGCGAAGCTGCCCTCGAAGCCGGTCTGCGCGATGACCGTGTCCATCTCGCCGCGGATGCGTGCGACCTCGCTCAGGCCCAGCGCGTGCACCTCGTCCGGGGTCATGTCGAGCGTGGTGAAATTGCGCACCAGCGCGCGGTAATAGTCGCGGCCCTCTTCGGTGGAACCGACGCCGACCTGCGCACGGGCGGCGGGGACGTAGTCCTCTTCGAGAAAGCCCAGCAGCTCCCGGTAGGCGGGCAGCACGGACGTGTTCACCGCCGCCAGGCCGAGCGCGCGAAGGCGCGGCGCATCGTCCGCGCCGATCGACGGGTTCATGTCGCGGAACGGCGCGAAGAGCGGGTGGTCCTCGGCCGGCGTTTCGGCCAGCGTGCGCACCATCTCGACGATGCCCGGCATGATGTCCGAGCTTGCCGTGAACGCCTCCTCGATCCCGCGAGCCATGTTCTCCCGGTGCTGGGCGAACCAGCGCGGCAGTTGCGTCAGGCGCGCGGCATAGGCTTCGTAGTCGCCGGGACGCTCGAACCGGGTCTGGCGGGACACGTAGCTCATCTGGTTGAAGAAGCCGGAATCGTTGGTGAAGGGCACGCGCGACTCGTCGAACGGGCGCAGGCGCTGGTTCTGCTCCAGCATGAAGCCCATCATCTCGTAGGTCAGCCGCTCGTCCTGGCTCAGCCCGCCGAACCCGGCCGAGCTGCGCAG
>JBARXH010000210.1:0-3333 GCA_049647245.1 Litorimonas sp. | reverse complement strand
GCGATGCGGGCTACACCCGGCTGTTGCTCGACACGGACCGGGGCCTCGACCACGCCAACGCCATCTACGAACGGCTCGGCTTCGCGGACATCGACCGCTACTACGACAACCCCATGGACTCCCGCTTCATGGCGCTGGAGCTGTCCTAGGCCTCGCTCGAAATCCATTCGGCATCGCTACAGATTGGGCACAGAAACTTTTCTGAACTTTTCAACAGATTGGAAGCAATAGTCTGGATAGGAGGTCGCCTTGACCTTCGCATAGCTCCGGCAGGTCCGGCCCGTTCCAGCTTCGTTCGTGCATCCGATCCTGCCGTGGAACCGCGTCACCAGTCCTGCGACTGTCGTTGGGCGCATCGCCATGATCGCGGGTTCGCCGTCCACGTGACGGTGTCGTTCTTCGACGACGTCGACCGTATTCTGATTGAAGAAACGCCCCTCGCCAGCTTCCAACGTCATTCCGCAACTCCCGCTCGGTCTGGAGTGAACGCCGGATTGATCATACGCTTCGCAAGATTCGACGACGTCTCTTCCCAAGGCCAGGCATTGGATTTCATCGATGCTGCTCTCCAGCGACACATTGTACAGATCGGCATTGCCGCATGAAATGTTCAAGACCGCCCATCTCGAGATTTCGCTATAGTCGACAAGCGAAATAGAGCATCCTAGCGACCGGTTGCCCACGCGTTTGGGCTCGCCTTTTTTGAGCAGATACTCAGAACCATTCATGTCGAACGTCGCCGCGCCCCCGTCGTTGGCCGGCAGTCTTATGAGTTTCGTACGAATGGTCAAATCCGGAAGAAAGATCTGTGCGGTCTTCCCTTGGTCAATGACATATCGTCTCGAATTCAATGAACCGGTCGGCCTCGACGCACCCTCGGACACGCATTTGTTCACGGCAACTCCGTGATTGTCCAAGATGGATTTTCCGAAGTTCAGCGGAACCATTCTCTTGTCAGCGGGGCCTGCACCCATCGACACGAGTCCTATGGCAGCCTTGTAAGTCGGGCTGAATACCGGCCCGCCGCTCATGCCGGGAACTGTTGCAGCCGAGGCGAAGCTGTAAATCCCGTTTTGAATCATGTCACCCATGGTTCCGTTGGCAGCCTGAAGAGACCCTCCGCTCGGGTAACCCGTGCTCAAGATCGTCTCGCCATCCATCTTGTTGGGCGGAAGGCAGATGGGTAGATGTCCTTCGCCATAATTCCTGCCCATTATTTTTATCAAGGCGAAATCATTGTTGTATTCCAAGACGGACGCCTCATAGTTCCTGTCCGTGGACAGGTGGCTGCCTCTGGCGATCAAAAGCGGGTTGTTCTGTTTCTCGGTCGTGGTGCGTTGCGACCAGTCCCTGACCACGTGCCAAGCCGTCACGATATGGCCTTGATCCGAAACGACGAAGCCCGTTCCGGACTGGCTCCGTCCGTCCAGCGGAGCAGTGATATGGACAACAGAATTTCTATACTGGTCGACGAAGACCGATGTGTCACTCGCCAATGCGGTCGCGCCCAGCCAAATGGCGGAAAACATGGAAAGGGCGAAGAGTCTCAGCGTCTGCATCGAGTGGCTCCTGCAAAAAATGTTTGGGATCTCTTGAACGAACCCGCGATTATTCGCAGCCGCCCGCGCCATTGTCGAAGCAAAGGTCAGTGACCGCGGGATTAGGACTCAACGCGACGGCTTCCTCGATGAAGCTCCGCTGGCTTGCTACATTGCTGTAGGCAGTCTCGGCCGTGTCCAGGAAACAGATGATGTCCTGTGACGTATCCCAGCGTAGAGCGCTGGGGTTCATTTCTTCGGCGGCGGTCCTGTAGCTTGCACCACTGACCACGCCGGTCTGGATCAGGTCGCGCCGGTCGCCGGGCCGGTACATGCCCTTCGCGTAGAGGGGGCCGCCGCTGTCTCCGAAACAGCCGCCAACCGGCGCTTGGCATCGAGGGTTCGTGGTCACGATGGGATTGGTCGACAATCCGGCATTGGCCAGTTGCAGGGTAGCGGCATTCAGTCTGGACGGGCTGGAATGCACTTCACGCTGCTGGATATTTCCGCAAACAGGGTCGGACTCCACAGCGTTGGACAGAAGCGAGAAGTACCCATAGCCGGTTAGAATGCTTTCGACGGAACGGTTGTTCTGTGCATTCCGCAGGGTTGATTGCGACGCAAGTGTCACCGGAATGACCGACGCGCTGTTCAGCGCTTCGGTCAGTTCGTAGACGGCGATGTCGTTCGCCTGGTCGCCCTGCCCGCGGTAGGAAGACGGCACCATTGTCGAATGGACCCGCATGAAGGACTGCGCGTCGACATTCACGGACCCGTAATGAACCATATAGCCGTCGAGTACATATTTCGTTTCATCGACACCCTCGCAATGCGCGGCGGTCATGACGTGAAGATTGGTGATGACTGTTCCGGTGCAGGTGGAAGCAAGCTTACTGCCGCGGACTCGATCCGTGTAATGTTTCGTAATTCTGACCGTTGACGGAAAATCGCCCTCATAAACCGGATAATTCGGGATCGTGACATGATCGATCGCGACCTGTGGCGGGTTATTGATCCGGATGTCGCTATCTTTGTCCTGAGCGATGGCATACCCATGACTCAATAATGATGCGGCTCCGATGACGGCTGCCAAAGGACGCAATAATTTATTTCTCATGACTTCCCCCAAAAAGAGCATCTTTAAGAGTTGCTCTTGGAGGAAATTTAATTTCAGGAAAGATTTTGTCTAGGTTTAAAATTTTCGGGGATTCTAACCCTCTAGCCAGTCTACCCGTAGCCAAGCGGAGACCCGGACTGCCGAACGGCGAAACAACACGACACCGGTTCCGCTAGTCTATGGAGCGCTCGATACTCAGGCCATGAAGCCCAGATCGGTCGTGTCGAAGCGGTCGAGGTTGGGCAGGACGCGGCCGAGTTCGGTGCGATCGAGGCCGAACCAGCGGCCCAGCGTGGCGGCGTACTGGTCCACGGAGACGGACGGGATCAGGCGGGCGCGGCTGCGGGTGAACCGTTCCGAGGCGGGGTCGAGTTCCGGCAGTTCGCCATAGACCCGTCCGCCGCGCACCGCGCCGCCGAAGACGAACTGGTGGCTGCCCCAGCCATGGTCCGTGCCGTCCCCATTGTCGGTCAGCGTGCGGCCGAAATCGCTCATGGTGAAGACGGTCACGTCGTTCCAGGCGCCCAGCGAAATCAGCGCGTCGCGGAAGGCCGCCACGGATTGGGCGATGTCCCCAAGCAGGCGGCTCATGACGCCGGGCTGGTTGTTATGCGTGTCGAAGCCGCCCGTGTCGGCGTAGAAGAGCTGTCGGCTGTTGCCGATCGTGCCGCGCAGGCT
>JBARXH010000209.1:0-2442 GCA_049647245.1 Litorimonas sp. | reverse complement strand
GGATAGGCGCATCGGAATCTAGGAGTTGGGGCCATTAGGCCGGGTACATCATGGTAGTAGAGGTCGCGGTCCACCATCGCGCCGGAGTTCAAAAGGCAGAACAAATTTGCTTTTGCCATCGCTTGTTGAAAGATCTGTAGACCGTGGTTCTCACCGGCTGAAAAGCTGTTGTCAGTACTTAGCTGTAGAACCCACACTCGCTGTAAAAGCGAAAATGATGTGACTGCATAACCATCCACCCGCAAGTTGGTTAAAGGTCACGATCTATGCCAGCTTCGCATCCCTGCCCTCCATCGCACCTTCTACCACTGCTCAAACCTGCAATCTCTTGATGTACTGCCGAGCAAGGCGTTGTTGATCACCAATACTCATATTTCTGGACAACCGGGATGGTCGCGGACCGGTAGAAATGCGTCGAGGCTCTCGAGAACGATGTCGCCGGGATTGTAGGTGATAAGGGCAGCGGCAAGGGTCGTGTTGGGGCTCACGGCTGGGGCGGAGACCGGACAGGATGCCTCTGGGCGGCAACCCGCCCGGCCGGAGCCGTCCTGCCCGTCGCGGGGACGCGGGCGATTCCCCCTGCAAAAGCCCGCATCTTCCTGTCACCCATGAGCCACGGAAACACGAGATACCAAGCGCCGCACCCCCGACACCCTTGCGGGATGCGGGGCGGGGCGGTCATAAACCTGGGAAAAGCAACATTGGGACCTACAGATGCGGATGATCCTCCTGGCCCTTGCGGCCCTCTTCGCGGTGCAGTTCCTGCCCGGCACGGTCCAGGCTCAGGGCGGCTATCGCCTCAATCCGGGCGACGTCCTCGCCATCGAGGTGCTTGAGGACAGCTCGCTCAACCGCGAGGTCCTGGTCCTGCCCGACGGCAGCTTCAACTTCCCCTTCGCCGGCTCCGTGCAGGCCAGCGGCCGCACCACCGCCGACATCCAAGGCGATCTCGTGAGCGGCATAGCCTCGAACTTCGCCAACCCGCCCAACGTTTTCGTCACCGTTCGGCAGCTACGTCCGACGCCGCCGCCCGGGCCAACCGCCTCAGTCGCCCCGGCCGTCGCCCCGACCATCGACATCTACTTCCTGGGTGAGGTGACCACCCCTGGCCTGCGCGAGGTGTCGCCCGGCACCACCATCCTGCAGGCTCTGTCCCAGAGCGGTGGCTTCACCAACTTCGCTGCACTGCGCCGCATTCAGCTGCGTCGCACCGATCCCCGGACCGGCCGCAACCAGGTTGTGAAGATCAACTACCGGGCCATTTCCGACGGCGCTGTTCTGTCCAACGACTTCGCGCTGGCCGATGGCGACGTGATCGTGGTGCCCGAGCGCCGCCTTTTTGAATAGGCTGCGACGACGGAGGACGGCTCGAGAGAACCCGGCGAAGACCGGTGGAGACCGGCAGGATGAGGGGCAGCAGGGCCATGACACACAGACCGAAGGCCATCTCAACCGGATTGGCCCGGATCGCGGGCGGGGTTGCAGCCATGGGCGTCGCGTTTGCAGCCGTCCCCTCCGGGATCGTCTTGGCTCAGGAGGCCGTGGCGGGCCGCCCGCTCGTCACGGTGGGCGTCTCCAGCGGTCTTTCCCTCGAGGATGGTGGTTCCGGTCCGTCCGAAATTGGCTTAGATACGCAGCTCTCCTTCGGGTTGAGCGCCGCGACCCGTGCCCAGCGGTTCGCGGTGACGACGACGGGTCTGTTCGACCTATCGGATCCGGCCGCGGCCGATCCCTTCCGTCCCGATGCCGGCCTGTCCTACGGTTACGAGACTAAGGACATCGCCTTTAGCACCGACCTGCTCTATTCGGTGCGCGAGATCGACAGCACCTTCCCGATCGATGAGTTCGAGGGGGCCGACCTCATTAGCGATACCGGCAGCCGCACGGACACGACCTTGCGCTTCGGGTTGGAGACGGGGCGCACGGCTCGGTTCGGCACCGAGACGGAGGTCGAGCTGCGCGACCGGTCCTATACCGGTACGACCAATCCCGACCTGACGGATCTGCGCTCGCGCAGCATCGCCTCGACCCTGCGCTTCGACCTGACGCGCACCTTCCGTTTGAGCGTGATCGGCAGCCGGTTCGAGAGCGAGGAGGACGATGCCGAGCGCACCGAGCGGGAACGGTCGCGTCTGGCCCTGGGCGCCGACCTGCAGCTCGACCGGGTCTGGACGCTGGGCGCGCAGCTGGGCCAGTCCCGGGTTCTGACCACCCAGACACCGGTGCCGGGCGGCCCCCGCGTCGAGGACAGGGAATCGGGGCTCGATTTCGCCCTCTCGGTGGAGCGGGCGCTGCGCAACGGCTTCGTGGGCCTCGCCGCCGTCCGCACCTTCGGGGAGACCGGATATCGCGACACGGTCCTGCTGGAGCGCGGGCTGGAGCTGTCCAACGGCGCCAGCCTCCAGGTCGGCGCGGGCTTCACCGCCTTCGAGGACGGCAAGA
>JBARXH010000208.1:0-6992 GCA_049647245.1 Litorimonas sp. | reverse complement strand
GTGCTGCTGCGCGGCCGCGACCGCGGCGGATGGGGCCTGGGCCAGCGCGGCCGGGGCGGGAAGGGCCAGAGCGACCCCCACGAGAAGCGCCTTCAAGGCAGGTGTCTTTGCAAACCGAAACATTTTCCCTCGCAATCGTTTGGGCGGAGCCGTTGGACTGCAAACGGTATCGGTCGGGCCGTCGGGCCTTGTCGTGTTACAAACCTTGTTAGGATTCGGGACGGGTCGTTTTTATGCAATGCCAGAGGGCTGGACCGGCCGCAGGGGGCGGCTCGGCGGAGCCGAACTCTTACAAATCTCGTTAGACTGCCCCGGAGCGGCGATTTGCGCTCGCGGTGCGGCGAAAAATGCGCTTGAGGCAGGCTCGAGCCCGGATCAGTTCACGATCATTGTGTAACGGAGCGGGTCGGAATCGAGACGGGACACGCGGATCACATGCGACTTGGACAGGAAAGGCAACCACTGACAATGGGCCACGCCGTTCCGGCTGCGCGTCTCGCAGACGGCCTCGTCGCCCGTGCTTACGCTCAGGGCGATGTCCCGGTCGGTATAAAGCGTCACGTCCGCGCCTTCTCCGCCTTCGAACACCAGGCGGAAGGTCTGGTCTTCGCCCTCCAGCACGCCGGAGCGCATCATCGGTCCGCGCATGTGGCCGCGCAGGGCCGGGGCATCCGCCAGCTCCACGGCATAGAGCGAGACGATCTCGGACACGGGGTCCGCATCCGGCGTCAGACCGGTCGCGCCGGAAATGCGAAGCGCGGCATGGGCGCGGTGCGCCCGTTGCGCGTCGGAACTGTCCAGCGCCCGCAGGGCCTCGATCAGGTCGGCATGGCGCAAGGGCAGCGCGTCGGCCGGGTCCCCGGCGAGCGCGTTCAGGGGAAGAGCCGATCCGAACAGGAACACTGCAACCAGCGTCCGCCAGCCGGACAAGCCGTGCGGAACAGCTCGGCGAAAGGCGGAAATGATGTCGCTTGCGGCTGCCACGATGCCGGACTCCCTCCTGTGGGCTCGGCTGTGTCTTGCCCGATCGCCCGCGACAGGGCAACCTCGGGAGAATGGAACGGGCCGAAGAGACCTCCGCACGCCTTCCGGACGTCCTGCCGCCGCGTGTTCTGCTGGTGGAGGACGACGCCAGCGTCCGTGCGCAGATCGCCGCCGCCGTCCGGGCGGAAGGCCTGGGATGCGACACGGCCGGAAGCCTGTGCGAGGCGCGCGCGCGGCTGGAATCCGGCATGAGTCCGGACATCGCCATTCTCGACCGCTCGCTCGGCGACGGGGACGGACTGTCCCTGATCGGGGAGATCGCGCGCGCCGCACCGGAAGGGCGGCCCGTGCGCACGCTGGTCCTGTCGGCCTTGGGCGAAACCCGGCACCGCGTGGAAGGGCTGGACGCCGGGGCGGACGACTATCTGGTCAAGCCGTTCGATGTGGAAGAACTGCGCGCGCGCCTGCGCGCCTTGGCCCGTCGGGTGCGCCGGAATGCCAGGCCGCGCATCACACGCCACGGTCGGCTGGAGATCGACCGCTCCGCCCGCACCGCGCATGTGGCGGAACGGCATCTCAAACTCAGCCCGAAATCCTACGACCTGCTGCTCTACCTGTCGGATAATTACGGCGCTCTCGTGACGCGTGCCATGCTGCTGGAACATGTCTGGAAGCTCAGCTTCGACCCGCAGACGAACGTGGTCGACGTGTCGATCAGCCGACTGCGGCGCCAGTTCGCGGACCTGGGCGAACCCGGTGCGATCGAGAACGTCCGCGGCAAGGGATTTATCCTGCGACTGGAGAAGGAGGCGTGAGCGCGCCCGTATCCGTCCTGTCGCGCCCTTCCGCAGGGGTGCTGTGGAGCGCCGCTCTGGGCCTGTTGCTGATCGTGGCGATCAGCCTGTTCGGGCTGGGCCTGCGCGGCGTGTCGGAATTGGACCGCATGGTGGACCGCGACCTCGAAGCGCTGGTCCTGGCCTATGAAGACGGCGGCGAGACGCAGGCGCGGGCCTTGATGGAAGAGCTGCAAGCCAATCGCTTCGCTCTCCTGCCCGACTTCGCCGGACAGGTCGGTTCGCTCCAGGAGATGGACGCGCTGGGGCTGGACGCCCGTGTCTCGGCGCGCGGCGCGGCGGAGTTGACAGGGGCGGCAGGGTCGCTGCCGGTCCGAGCGCGCGCCGTGCGCGTTGCGGAAGACCGGGCCATCGTGGCTGGGCGGTCCAAGGCGCCTTTGCGGGCCGAACTTCTGCGTCTTGCGCTCGTGCTGCTGCTGACGTCGGGCGCGGCCATGGCGCTCGCCTGGACGCTGGTAGAGCGCAGCCGCCGCCACCTCGCCCGCCGCGTCGACGGCCTTGCCCGCGCCATGCGGCAGACCGCCAGGTCCGGCGATGTGGCGGATCTGCCTGCGTCCGGGACGCAAGACGAACTCGACTATGTGGCGCAAACGGCCCGCGAGATGGCGGGTGGCCTGATGCAGCGCGCCGACGCCCACCGCGCCTTCAGCGAGCAGCTGGCACATGAGCTGCGCACGCCTCTGGCGCGCCTGTCGTCATCCTTGCCCGATGAAGGCGCCGACGAAGCGACAGACGCGGTCCGCAGGCGCATCCTCGACGTGTCGCGGGCGCTGGGCGACATGCTGGACCTCGCGGCCATTCGCAATGACGCCATCCAGACGCGCAGCGGTTTCGCGCCCTCGGACCTGCCTCGCGCCGACCTCGCGCAGCTTGTGGGGGAGGTCGCGGAAATCTTCGAGGACGTGGCCGAGGAGGCCGGCGTGAGCCTGGAAGTCGAGGCGGTCGACGGCGAACGTCCGCTCGACCCGGCCCTGTTCCGGCGCATGGCGGTCAACCTGATCGACAACGCCCTGCATCACGCCGAGCCGGGACGCCGCGTCAGGATTGCGGCGAACCTTTCGGATGGAACCGTGCTGCGCGTGTCGAATGCGGGGCAGTTCCCGGACGCGCTGCTGGACGGCGGGCCGGAGCGGTTCGAGACATTCGGCGGCGAAGGAACCGGGCTGGGTCTGGCATTTGCGGACGCCATCGCGGACTATCATGGCTGGACGCTGCGGTTGCGCAACGAAAACGGCCGCGCCGTGGCCGTGGTGGCGGAGACCTAGCCGAGCGCGTCCTTCCAGCGGGCCACCTGCTCCCGCACCCGCTCCGGCGCGGTGCCGCCATAGCTGCGGCGGCTGGTGGCCGAGGCCAGCGGGCTGAGCACGGAGAAGACATCGTCCGTGATGCCCGGTTCCACGGACTGCATGTCGGCCAGCGATAGGGCATCCAGCGTGGTGCCTTGGTCCTCTGCCAAAGCCACGATGCGTCCCGTGACATGGTGAGCGTCGCGGAACGGCATGTTCAGCCGCATGACCAGCCAGTCTGCGAGGTCCGTCGCCGTGGAGAAGGCCGCGCCGGCCGCATCCGCCAGACGCGCTTCGTTCGGCACCATGTCCGCCACCATGCCCGACATGGCGCGCAGGGCGAGTTCCAGCGATTCGAACGCCTCGAAGACGGGTTCCTTGTCCTCCTGCATGTCCTTGGAATAGGCGAGAGGAAGCCCCTTCATGACGACCATCAGCGCGGTCAGGCTGCCCAGGATGCGGCCCACCTTGGCGCGCACCAGCTCGGCCGCGTCCGGGTTGCGCTTCTGCGGCATGATGGAAGAGCCGGTGGTGAAGGCGTCCGAGAGGGCGATGAACCGGAACTGCGCGCTGGTCCAGATCACGATTTCCTCCGCCAGGCGCGACAGGTGGGTCGCGCAGATCGATGCCGCCGACAGCGCTTCCAGAGCGAAGTCGCGCGCACTGACCGCGTCCAGCGAGTTGGCCATGGGCCGGTCGAACCCCAGCGCGCCGGCCGTCATGTCCCGGTCGATGGGATAAGGCGTGCCGGCCAGCGCGGCTGCGCCCAGGGGGCTCTCATTCATCCGGGCCCGGCAATCGCGGAAGCGAGACCGGTCACGTGCGAACATTTCCAGATAAGCCAGCATGTGGTGGCCGAAGGTCACCGGCTGCGCGCTCTGCAGATGGGTGAAGCCCGGCATGATCGTGTCGGCATGGGCGTCGGCCTGGTCCAGTAGCGCGCCCATAAGATCCGTCAGCAGGGTGTCGAACAGATCCAGGCTCTTGCGTGTCCAGAGGCGGAAATCCGTCGCCACCTGGTCGTTGCGCGACCGGCCCGTGTGCAACCGTCCCCCCGCCTCGCCGATGCGGTCCTTCAGGCGGGCTTCCACGTTCAGATGAATGTCTTCCAGTTCTTCGGAAAAAGGAAAATCTCCGGCCTCGATTTCGGCGAGGATCGCGTCCAACCCGTCGAGGATCGCATCGCAGTCGGCCCGGGTGATGATTCCCGTCGCCGCCAGCATGGTCGCGTGGGCCTTGGATCCGGCAATGTCTTCCGCGGCGAGCTTGCGGTCGAAGCCGATGGAGGCGTTGATGGCCTGCATGATGTCGGACGGCTTGGCGGAAAACCGTCCGCCCCACATGCTCTGGCCCGCTTTGCTGTTGGTTTCTGTCATGGAACCGCCCTTAGCGACGGCGCAGGCGGGCGTGAACCCGCGTTGCGACTTTCCGACCGACAAACGTCAAGGTCCGACATGGCTGTGATCCTGAAAGGGCTGCGCCATTCCGCCCACGCTCTCGGATATGGCGGGACGGAGCGATCCACCCTATCTGAACCCCATGTTCACCGTGACCAATGCCATCAAGCTGATGATCCTGGGCGGGCTGATTGCCGTGAGCCTGACGGTGGTCCGCGCCTGCCAGCAGCCGGAAGGCGCGCTGGACCGCTTCGCCACGGGGACCTTGTCCAAGCTGACATCGCTGGACGGCCCGCCCGTGCAGCCCGGACTGACCTTCGACACGCCGGACGGCACGGTGACCCTGGCCGACTACCGGGGCAAGGTCGTTCTGGTGAACATCTGGGGGACATGGTGCGCCCCGTGCGTGGCGGAAATGCCGAGCCTTGACGCGCTGCAGCGCCTGCGCGGCGGCGAGGATTTTGAAGTCGTGCCGATCGCGCTGCGCGATACGGTGGCGGAGGTGGAGACCTTCTACGAGCGTTACAATCTGACCCACTTGCCGGTCATCAGCGACCGGGACATGCGGATCACCCCGTCCCTGCGCCTGCCGGGCGTGCCCACCTCCATCCTCTATGACGAGTTCGGCCGGGAGCTGGCCCGCCTGCCCGGAGAGGCCGACTGGGCGAGCGAGGACGCCCTCGCGCTCGTGGATCACCTGACCGGGCGTTAATGAATGCCCAAGCGGACATCTGCCCGCTTTGCGACCGGCCTCTGGGGCGCAGGCGCGAACGCCATCACGTCGTTCCCAAGAGCAAGGGCGGAAAGGACGTCGTGGCTGTCCATCCGATCTGCCACCGCAAGATACACCGCGTCTTTTCCAACACGGAGCTGGCCGCGCTAGGCTCGATCGAGAGGCTGAAAGCCTATCCGGAGATGGCGCGCTTCATCCGCTGGCTGCGCCGCAAGCCGCCGGACTTCCACGCGCCGACGCGCTAGCGCCTAGCGGCCGGGCGCGATGACCACGCCGGGCGCCGTGCGGACGCCGCGCGTGCCGAAGCCCTGAGGCTGGCTGCGCTGGCGTAGCGGGCTGTTGGCGTCGCGGTAGAGATAGCCTTCATTGCGGACGCGCTCGCGTTCCAGATCCAGTCGGCGGGTCTCCAGCCGGGCCAGACGCGCGGCTTCGCGCTGCTGCGCGGCCAGGCGTTGGCGCTGCAACTTGATCTGCGCGACTTGAGCGGGGCTGAGGCTCTGCGGAGTGATCGGGGCCTGGCGGATGACGCGAACGCCCTGTTCGCACGACACGGTCGCCGATCCGGCCTGGATGGCCGGGCAGTGGGCTTCGGCCGTGCCCGGCAGGGTGAGGAAAGCGAGGGCCGCGGAGGCGGCGATTACGGTCAGTCGGGTCATGGCGAAGCCTTTCGTTGGGAACGAGGCGGGAATACGCCGCTTCCTTGCAAGGGCCGGGCCAGTCAGGGTCCAGGTCAGTCAGGACCGCTCACAGAAGGGTGGCGAACCCGGCTGCCCCTTCCAAGGCCAGCAGGCGCGCCTTGCGGTCCGTTCCGCCCGCATAGCCGCCCAGCCCCCCATCGGAGGCGATGACCCTGTGGCAGGGGATGACGATGGCGAGCCCGTTGGCTGCATTGGCGGACGCGACCGCTCGGACGGCGCGGTCGTTGCCGACGGCCTGGGCAAGTTCAGCATAGCTGCGGGTTTGACCGTAGGGAATGGTCTGCAGCGTGTCCCACACACCCGACTGGAACTCCGTTCCGGCCGTTTCGAGAGTGACAGAGAAGTCCCGGCGTCGTCCGGCGAAATACTCCGCCATTTCCTCGGCGATCCGCCGCGTCACGGCGGTCTTGCCAGGCACGATGGCACGGCCGTGGATGCGGCGCAGCCGGTCGAACTGACGCGGCAGGCGGACGCGGTCCACGAATTCGATCAGGAACAGCGCGCGCTCGTCCGCCACGGTGATCATGGTCCCTTCCGGCGTGTCCAGCCAGTCGACGAAGAGCGGCTCCGCGCCCCTGTCCTTCGCCCGGGACGGCGCGGTCCCGAAGGTCTTGGCGAATGCGGCCCGGAATCCGGATGCGCTCTCGAACCCGGCATCCAGCTGCGCGTCGATCACGCTTGCGCCCTTGTGGATGGCCTGCGCCGCCCGCCCCAGGGCGCGCAGACGGCCATATTCCGCTACGCTCATGCCGAGCCGACGCCGGAAATGCCGCCGCGCGGTGGAGGGGTCGATCCCGGCGGCGGCCATCTCGGCTTCGCCAATGCGGCCCGTCTCGCTGTCCTCGACCAGCTGGATGATGGCCCGCATCAGCGCCGAGCCTTCCCCGGCCGGGTGGCAGCGCTTGCAGGCGCGGTATCCGGCCCGCAGCGCGGCCTCGACCCCGTCGAAGAACTCGCAATTCTCGAACTTCGGCGCGCGGGCCGGGCATCCGGTACGGCAGAAGATGCCGGTCGTGCGCACGCCCAGCATGGCGTGCGCC
>JBARXH010000207.1:0-8815 GCA_049647245.1 Litorimonas sp. | reverse complement strand
CAAGAAAGTCGACCGCAAGTTCTGTAACATGGCGGGCGAATACGGCCTGTTGCTTCCCTCCACGCCGGAAGAATATGGCGGCGGAGGCGGCGACTACCGCCACGAAATGATCATCCAGGAGGAGCTGGTGAAGGCCGGCGTGGACGGGTTCGGTCTCTCCCTGCACAACGCCATCGTCGCGCCCTACATCCTGCATTACGGCACGGAAGAGCAGAAGCGCAAATACCTGCCCAAGATGGCTTCCGGGGAGCTGGTCGGCGCCATCGCCATGACCGAGCCGGGCACGGGCTCGGACCTGCAGGGCGTGAAGACGAATGCCAAGAAGGACGGCAATGGCTGGATCCTCAACGGCTCCAAGACATTCATCACCAATGGCGGTACGGCCAATCTGGTCGTCGTCGTCGCCGACACGGGCGGCGAGGGCAAGCACGCCAAGTCGCTCTTCCTGCTGGAAACGGACGAGGTCGAAGGCTTCCGCCGCGGCCGCATCCTCGACAAGGTCGGCAACGACGCGCAGGATACGGCGGAGCTGTTCTTCGACGACGTCAAGTTGCCTGCCGATGCGTTGCTGGGCGAACAGGAGGGCATGGGCTTCATCCAGCTCATGACCGAACTGCCGCAGGAACGCCTGAACATCGCCGTGACGGCCGTTGCCGTTATGGAGGAAGCGCTCCGCGAGACCATCGACTACGTCAAGCAGCGCAAGGCCTTCGGCAAGCGCGTCATCGACTTCCAGAACACGCAGTTCGAACTCGCCGAGTGCAAGACCATAACCCAGGTCGCCAAGACCTTCGTCTATGACTGCGCCGACAAGCACCTGCGCGGCGAACTCGACACGGTCACGGCGTCCATGGCCAAGTACTGGGTTACGGACCGGGAATGCGAAGTGGTGGACCGTTGTCTGCAGCTCTTCGGCGGCTACGGCTACATGAACGAGTACAAGATCGGCCGCATGTACCGCGACGTCCGCGTGGAGCGGATCTATGGCGGCACGAACGAGATCATGAAGATGGTGATTGCCAGGTCGTTGTAGACTGGCTTCGCGCTCTCCCATTGGCGAAAGCAGCCGCGCCGAGCGGTAGCGAGAAAACTCGAAGAAGATGGGCGGCGTTTTGCGCCGTCCTTTTTGTTTGGGTGAAGCCCGGTTCTTGCCGGGATGAGCCGAAGGTGTGGGCATCCCGCCACCCCCGCTTGCGACTCGCGGCTCATCTCCCTAACAGACGGCAATTTGCTTTTCCGCCCCCGTGAGTTTTCAAGCCGGACGCTGCCGCCATGCCCAAACGCACCGATATCTCCTCCATCCTCATCATCGGGGCGGGGCCGATCATCATCGGGCAGGCGTGCGAATTCGACTATTCGGGCGTGCAGGCCGTCAAGGCGCTGAAGGAGGAGGGCTACCGGGTGGTCCTCGTCAACTCCAACCCCGCCACCATCATGACCGATCCGGGTCTGGCGGACGCGACCTATGTCGAGCCGATCACGCCGGAGATGGTGGAGAAGATCATCGCCATAGAGAAGCCGGACGCGCTGCTGCCGACCATGGGCGGTCAGACGGCGCTGAACTGCGCGCTCGCTCTGGAGCAGATGGGCGTTCTGGAGCGCTACGGCGTGGAAATGATCGGCGCCAAGGCCGACGTGATCGACAAGGCGGAGAACCGCGAGCGCTTCGCCGAGGCGATGACCAAGATCGGGCTGGAGAACCCGCGCGCGACCATCGTCACCGCGCCGACGCGCGAGGACGGCGAAGTCGATTACGCAACCGGCGTGGCGGACGCGATGAAGGCGCTCGACTTCACGGGCCTGCCCGCCATCATCCGGCCCGCCTTCACCATGGGCGGCACGGGCGGCGGCGTGGCCTACAACAAGGACGAATACCGCGAGATCATCCGCTCGGGCCTTTCCGCCTCTCCCACCAACCAGGTGCTGGTCGATGAGAGCCTGCTGGGCTGGAAGGAATACGAGATGGAAGTGGTGCGCGACCGGGCGGACAATTGCATCATCGTCTGCGCCATCGAGAACATCGATCCCATGGGCGTGCATACGGGCGACAGCATCACCGTCGCGCCCGCCCTGACCCTGACCGACAAGGAATATCAGCGGATGCGCGACGCCTCCATCGCCGTGCTGCGGGAGATCGGTGTGGAGACGGGTGGGTCGAACGTGCAGTTCGGCATGAACCCGGAGGACGGCCGCATGGTCGTCATCGAGATGAACCCGCGCGTCTCGCGCAGCTCGGCCCTGGCCTCCAAGGCGACGGGCTTTCCCATCGCCAAGATCGCGGCCAAGCTGGCCGTGGGCTACACGCTGGACGAGCTGGACAACGACATCACCGGCGCGACCCCGGCGGCTTTCGAGCCGACCATCGACTACGTCGTCACCAAGTGCCCGCGCTTCGCCTTCGAGAAATTCCCCGGCGCGGAGTCGGTCCTGACGACCGCCATGAAGTCGGTCGGCGAGGCCATGTCCATCGGCCGGACCTTCGCGGAAAGCTTCCAGAAGGCTCTGCGGTCCCTGGAAACGGGTCTGACGGGTCTGAACGAAATCCACTTCGAGGAAACGGATCCGGACCTGCTCGACGGGGCGATCAAGGCACGCCTGTCCATCCTGGCGCCCGACCGGCTCCTGGTGGTCGCGCAGGCCTTCCGTCACGGGATGAGCGTGGACAAGGTCAACCAGTACACGGGCATCGACAAGTGGTTCCTGCGCCAGATCGAGACTCTGGTGCGTGCGGAAGACTGGCTGCGCGATAACGGCCTGCCCTCCAGTCCGGAGCAATGGCGCGCCATCAAGTCGGAAGGCTTTTCCGACGCCCGCATCGCGGAGCTGACCGGAACGACGGAGAAGGCCGTCCGCAAGGCCCGCCACAAGGCGAAGGTCCGTCCGGTCTACAAGCGCGTCGACACCTGCGCGGCCGAGTTCCACGCCAAGACGCCCTACATGTACTCGACCTACGAGGCCCCCAGCTTCGGCGGGACGGTCGAGAACGAAGCGCGCGTGTCGGACCGGCGCAAGGTCGTGATACTGGGCGGTGGCCCCAACCGCATCGGGCAGGGGATCGAGTTCGACTATTGCTGCGTTCACGCCGCCTACGCCATGGCGGAGCTTGGCATCGAGTCCATCATGGTCAACTGCAATCCGGAAACGGTCTCGACCGATTACGACACGTCCGACCGGCTCTATTTCGAACCGCTGACGGAAGAGGACGTGCTGGAGCTGATCGAAGGCGAGATGGCGGCGGGCGAACTGCTCGGTGTGATCGTGCAGTTCGGTGGGCAGACGCCGCTGAAGCTGGCGGGTGCACTTGAGGCGGCGGGCATCCCGCTGCTGGGTACCAAGTCGGACGCGCTGGACCGCGCAGAGGACCGGGAGCGGTTCAAGGCGTTGGTGGAGACCCTCGGCCTGCGCCAGCCCAACAACGCCATCGCCAAGTCCGTGCGTGAGGCCAAGGACGCCGCCAAGACGGTCGGCTACCCGCTGGTCCTGCGCCCGTCCAACGTGCTGGGTGGCCGCGGCATGGAAATCGTGGACTCCGACGCGGAGATGGAGCGCTACATCACCGAGGCGGTGAAGGTCTCCGGCCGCTCGCCCCTGCTGATCGACCAATATCTGCGCGACGCTGTGGAAGTGGACGTGGACGCCATCTGCGACGGGGAAGAGGTCATCGTCGCGGGCATCATGGAGCATATCGAGGAGGCGGGCGTCCATTCGGGCGACAGCGCCTGTTCGCTCCCGCCCTATACGCTGTCCGATGAGATCCAGGCCGAGATGCGCCGGCAGGCCGAGGTCCTGGCCCTCGAGCTGGGCGTGATCGGGCTGATGAACATCCAGTTCGCGGTCAAGGACGATCTCGTCTACCTCATCGAGGTGAACCCGCGCGCCTCGCGGACCGTTCCCTTCGTGGCCAAGGCCATCGGGCTGCCCGTCGCCAACATCGCGGCCAAGGTCATGGCGGGCGAGAAACTCTCCAGCTTCGACCTGACGACGCTCTCGGAAAGAAGCGGGACGCAGAAATACATCGCCGTCAAGGAAGCCGTCTTCCCCTTTGCCCGCTTCCCCGGCGTCGATACGGTGCTGGGTCCGGAAATGCGCTCCACCGGCGAAGTGATGGGCCTGGCCGACAATTTCGGCGTGGCGTTCGCCAAGAGCCAGCTCGGCGGCGGCGTGACCCTGCCCGACAGCGGCCGCGTCTTCATCAGCGTCAAGGACGAACATAAGGCGCAGATGGCGGAGCTGGCCCGGGAGCTGATCGCGATGGGTTTCGGCATCGTCGCCACGGGCGGAACGACCAAATATCTGCGCGACCAGGGGCTGGAGGTCGACTACGTCAAGAAGGCCCATGAAGGCCGTCCCAACATCGTCGACGAGATGAAGAACGGGGACGTTCAGCTCGTCTTCAATACCACGTCCGGCAAGCAGGCCCTCAAGGACAGCCTGTCCTTGCGCCGAACCGCGCTCGACCAGAAGATTCCGTATTTCACCACGGCCGCCGCCAGCCGCGCCACGGTGGAAAGCCTCAAGGCGCTCCGTGCGGGCGGCTACGAGGTGGAGAGCCTGCAGAGCATCGCGGCGGGGTAGGGCCTAGCGATCGATCCTGACGAAGCTGCCGCCGTACCAGTTGCCTGTGGGGTCTCCGTCCTCGCCATACTGGCGGGACATCATGGTATATTCGTCCTCGCCGACCCAGTCATATTCGTAGATGCGGTAGGTCCCCTCCGGCTCGTCGGAAAACACGATCCTGTTCTCCAGATCGCCGGCGGCGCTGACCGTCCCCGTGCCGACGCCCATGCGTCGCTCCCCGAAGTGGGACAGGTGCTGCAATGTGTGCCGCTCGTCGTCGGCCACCCAGAATATCTGCCCCTGCAACCCGCCCGCATCGACCGTGCAGGACAGGCTGCTGGTCGTCGTGACGCTCCGGCAGACCGTGATGTGGTTCGGGATCGTCAGCGTCTCGACCGTCTCGCCGTCCCAGACCTGCCGGAACAGATCGTCCTTCAGGGTCCACGTCCCGACGAAGGCCGCGAAGCCCCGCGGCTCGGCGGTTTCCGGATCGGCGGCTTGCGCGGCGTGATTGCCGAAGATGAGCGGAGCAAGGAGAAGGGGTATGAATATCAGGCGATGCATCGGCTGAACCAATCACCCCGGCAGCCACGTTGCAATCCCCTGAAGAGAATTAACTCCGGACTCCTTTTTCTCGTCTCCCACCCGGCCTTGGAACCGACATGCCATCTGAGTCGCTGCACGAGTCCACTTCATCAAAGGAGATATGCCATGTCCGGCACGACCCGGTCCCTCAAGGACCTCTACATCCACGAAATCAAGGACATCCATTCTGCCAACAAGCAGGCGGCGGAGACGTGCGGGATGTTCGCCCGCAAGCTGCCCGGCGACAGCCCGCTGATCGACAAGTTCAAGCAGTCCGAGCAGATGATCAAGGACAACAATGCCGAGTTGGAGAGGCTGGCGGAAGCGCACGGCGAAAAGGCGTCGGGCATGCACTGCAAGGGCATGGAAGGCCTGGTGACGGAAGCCAAGAAGCACGTGCTGCATTCCGACTATACGGACGAGGCGCTGCGCGAGGCCACGGCCATTGCGCAGTTCCAGCGCATGACCCATTATGCGCTGGCGGGCTACGGCACGGCCAACGCCTAT
The DNA here is from genome assembly GCA_049647245.1 of Litorimonas sp. Classification (GTDB taxonomy): domain Bacteria; phylum Pseudomonadota; class Alphaproteobacteria; order Caulobacterales; family Maricaulaceae; genus Litorimonas. Next base: position 3,166 of record JBARXH010000207.1, on the reverse strand, counting down.
GCCGACCAGCTGGGCGACAGTGCGGGCAAGAAGACTTTCAAGGCGCTGCTGGACGACGGCTACGAAGGCGACCGCGCCTTCACCGATATCGCGGTGAACTGCATCAACGCCGAGGCAGCGCAGGCGGACGAGGAAGAGTAGGCGAAAGCCTCTTGCTGGATGAGGAAAGGCCGCTCCGGAAGGGAGCGGCCTTTTTCATTTCAGGGCTGATGGCCTTCTTCAGGACGGCCCGCTACCGTACGCCCAGGAAGTTGGTCTGGCCGTCGCGTTCCACGACCAGCGCGTAGGGGCCGTCATTGGACTCGATGAAGCGCTCGAAATCGCGCAGATCGGCAACGTCCGTGCGGTTGATGCGCCGGATGATGTCGCCGCGCCGCAGGCCGGAGCGTGCCGCGCGGGAGCCGGGCCGCACGCTGCTGACGAGCACGCCGTCCCGCCCGTCGCGCAGCTCCATGTCGTCCGGAATGCCGGTGATGGTCGCGCCGTCGAAGCTTTCCATAGAGGGCAGCTCGTCGCTCATGCTGGCGTCCAGCATGTCGGGCTCGTCGTCCACGGCGGCCACCGTGATGCGCGTGGTGCGTCGCGCGCCGTCGCGCAGATAGGTGATGTCGGCCGTCGTGCCGGGCGTCAGCAGGCCGACCGCGTTGCGCAGGTCCGCACTGTCCTCGAGGGTCTCGCCGTTGAAGGCGATGACCACGTCGCCGCCCTCCAGACCGGCCTCGTCGGCCGGGCTGTCCTCGACCACGCTCTGCACGAGCGCGCCGCGCACGCTGGGCAGGCCGAGACCGTCGCGCAGTTCCGGCGTGACGTTGCTGATCTGCACGCCGATGCGCCCGCGGCGAACCTCGCCGAACTCCGTCAGCTGGGCGATGACGTTGCGGATGGTGCGCGTCGGCACGGCGAAGCCGATGCCCGCGCTGGAGCCCGAGCGGCTGATGATGGCGGTGTTGATGCCGATCAGCTCGCCCTTGGAATTAACCAGCGCCCCGCCGCTATTGCCCGGATTGATGGCCGCGTCGGTCTGGATGTAGTCGGCGTAACGGTCGCCGCCCGCACCGCTTTCCCGGCCCAGGGCGGAGACGATCCCGCTCGTGACCGTGGAGGACAGGCCGAACGGATTGCCGACCGCGATGACATAGTCGCCCACCATCACGTCGTCCGTTTCCACGATGTCGAGTTCCGTCAGGCGGCTCGCGTCGATCCTCAGCAAGGCCAGATCGGTCTGTGGGTCCGCGCCGACCACTTCGGCGATGAATTCTCGGCGGTCTTCCAGCCTCACCTCGATTTCGTCCGCGCCGTCGATGACGTGGTTGTTGGTCAGGATCAGGCCCTCAGACGCGTTCACGATCACGCCGGAACCGAGCCCGGCGCGCGGGCCGCGCTGGCGTGGGGTCTGGCCGAAGAAGCGCTCGAACATTTCCAGCCGCTCGTCGTCCATGTCGGGGCGGCGGGACTCCGTCACCGTGTTGATCGACACCACGGCGGGCGTGACCCGCTCCAGCAGCGGCGCCATGGTCAGCACGCCCCGGCGGGCATCGAACGTCATGGAGCTGTTGTTGCCGCCCAGCAGCTGGACCGGCTGGAATGCGGGCGCGGGCTGCGGTTCGCCAAGCACTTGCGACACGGCGACAGGGGCGGTCACCAGGCCGATGGCGGCGGCGGACAGGATGAGGGTCTTCTTCATGGCGGGTCCTTGCGAAGGGCGGTCTGTAATCTTTCGGAAAGATATGGAGGCGGGGAAGGTTCCCGCAAGGCCCGACGCCAGAAGGTGGAGGAGGTTTAAGGCAGATGAACTTGGTGTGAGCATGTGGCGTCCCCTCTCACGTCCCGGCTCGTCCCGTCACATCACGTCATGGCCCGGCCCAGATAGGTGTAAAGCTCCGGCATCAATCCGGCCGATCCGCAGGCGACCAGGCGCGGCCCGTCCTTCGGGTTGCCGCCGTGCCAGTCCGTGATGACCCCGCCCGCACCGACAACGACCGGCATCAGGGCACGCACGTCGCACGGCTTCATGCCGCCTTCCACGATCAGGTCCATCCGCCCCTGCGCCAGCAGCACGTAGCCGAAGGCGTCCAGGCCGAGCCGCGAAAACGCGACCCCGCTCTGGATGATCTTGTAAGCCGCCAGCTCCCCAGGGCCGAACATGCCGAAAGGCTGTGTGCAGCCCAGCCGCGCCTCGGACAGGGTGCCAATGGTGCGCACCTGTAGACGCTCCCGCTCGCCCGCATCGGTGATCAGGTAAGCCTCCGGCGCACCGGAAAGGTCGCCGATGGCCCGCAGGCCCAGCGCGGGCAGATCGATCAGGCCCAGCACGGGCTCGCCGTCTTCGGAACAGGCGATCAACGTGCTCCAGACCGGAATGCCCGCGACGAAGGCGCGGGTCCCGTCGATCGGGTCCAGCGTCCAGCTGTAGCGCGAGGTCCCCACATGATCCGGCAGCTCCTCGCCCTCGATGGAATCGTCCGGAAAGCGGTCCCGGATCAGGCGGCGCAATGCGCGCTCGCCTTCGATGTCGGCCTCCGTGACAGGATCGTACCCCGGCTTGCCCTCGTCGGGCGCCTTGTTCTGGGCCGCCACCCCTGACCGGAACAGCGGCAGGGTGATGGCGCGTGCCGCCTCCGACAGCGTGTCGAAGAAGGCGATCCGTTCGGCGAGGGGGGCAGTCATGGCGGGGGCATAGGCGATGGGCGTGAGCGGGGGAAGAGGGGTGGCGGTCATGGCATAGCGGGGCGATGGAATTGGGAGATGGGCTCGCCAGTCGAGCTGGCGAGAGCGGTGTGAGGCTGAGGTGTCGGCACGCCTGCAGGTTCTGCCGGGCATCTGGGCCTCGGCCTCGTCTGTCTCGCGTGTCTTTCGTGCCGCTAGTGCACGAGGCGCGGGCTTGCCTCCGCCGAGGGCGGAAACAAAAGGGTACCGGTTTACGACGGGAACAAGCCCGCGCGTCGGGTCCGGGGGCACTCACCCGCGGTCCTTGCGTCCGGTCGGGCCGGGCCAGGGGGGCGACGGTCTCCAGCACGTCCGCAGTGGACGGCCTTCCAAGGCGCACGCCGCCTCCCCCGACCTGGCAACAGCCGGAAGTTCGCAAGTCCCGCGGACGGTCGGGCGTCGGGCACGGTGCATGTCGTGCCCTCCACCGCCCGGACGCGGCCGTGCCTGCCGATGTGGC
>JBARXH010000206.1:0-5029 GCA_049647245.1 Litorimonas sp. | reverse complement strand
GGCGAGATTGAACTGGTTGACATATTCCGGAATCGCGCCCCGGTCGGCCTCCGTGTAGTAGGGAACCTGATACATCAGGGCGCTCTCGTTCGTGGTCGAGGCCGCTTCGATCATGCTTGTCTCGCCGATGGCTTCGCGGCCCGTCTCGATGAGCGACTGAACCGCTTCGGCCCCGCCATAGACCACGTCCACGATCCCGGCGTCGTGCAGCCACGGCGCGACGAGGGCCAGCGACCGGATATGGGGCGAGCGGACGGAGGCGTCTGTCATGTAGCCAGCGCTGGCGCAGATGCCCAAGCCGCCCATGCGGGCCGCGTCGACCTGCGGCAGGGTGGCCATGAAGGCAGCCGCCGCGACGATGTCCTGCGTCTTGCGCTCCGGGTCTTCGAGCTGTCGCGGGGCGCCTTCCGACTGTCCCCAACCGCGGAAATCGAAAGCCAGGGCTGCATAGCCCCGATCGGCCATCTCGGCGGCGTAACGGCCGGACATCTGTTCCTTCACAGTCGTCCAGGCCCCGGTCACCACGATGGCGGGCAGCGTGTCGCCCGGCTGGTAGTCGTCGGGCAGATAGAGGTCGCCCACAAGGCGGTCGCCTTGGCTGTCGAACATGACGCGTTGGCTGGTGGCGGCGTCTGCGGATGCCGCGGACAGGGTCAGAGTTGCGGCGGCGGCGGTGAGAAGGGTGCGTTTGGTCATCGGGGTCTCCTGTGTTGAGTGCCCGACCCATTTAGAGGACTGCCCGACCGATCTCTTGTTCCTGCCTTCCCGACTTTTGTACGATCCTGCTGTTTCGCACCGGCACGCCTGGAGCCTTGCGCCCCCCCGCGCCCTAGTCCTTTCGTATCAGCGTCTTGCGGAACACGCTCGGGGGCATACCCACCACCTTCGCGAACGTCCGGGAGAAGTGCGCCTGGTCGGAAAAGCCGCAGGCGAGCGCAATATCCACCATGGGCCGCGCGGGATCGTTCAGCATGTCCCGGGCGCGCTCCACGCGGAACAGGGTGAGGAAACGGTAGGGCGTCTCTCCGACCGTTTCCTTGAAGAGCCGGGAGAAATGCGCAGTGGACAGTCCCGCCTCGGCCGCCAAGTCCTCGATGGTGACGGAGCGCGAATAATTCGCGTCCACGAAGTCCAGCACCCGCTTGTAATGCTCCGCCGTGAAGCCCGCCCCGTATTCGCGCGCCGCATCCCGCTCCAGACCGTAGCGCTGCAGCAGCTTGACGAGGAACACGCGCGCCATGGACTCATAGATGACCTCGAACCCGGTATGGCGGTCGGCCAGCGCGTCGCGCAGCATCATGGCGGCGGATGTCAGTTCGGGGTCGTGGATCTGCGGTTCGCTCTTGATCTGGGCGGTCTCTAGCAGAACGCCGACATCGGTCTTGGCGAAGCGGTCAAGCAACGCCGGATCGATCGTCACGACGATGCAGCGCGACCGCGCATGCCACCGCCACCCGCTCTTCACCCCGGCCGGGGTGATGACGATCTCGTCCTTCCGAAACGTGAAGTCGCGGTGCTGGCCGTCGCGGAAATTCTCGACCCGGTGCGGCTCCTCCTTGAGATTGAACAGCAGGTGATGCTGGGAAAACGTCTCCGTCGGCATGGAGTCGGGGTCGGCCTCGAAATATTCGAGGTTCAGCACCTCGGCCGCCCGCGGGCCGAGATGGTCGGTCGCGCGCAAGAGCGGCTCCGAAGGATAGACGGACTGGTAGGTGGTCACATGGCCTGCGGACAGGGTCGGGACCGACCTACTGCCAACCGACCCGGTCGAAGATGCGCAGGGCTTCGGCCTGGTGGGGGCCAAGCTCGCCGAGGTTGATCGTGTCCGCCTCGAACGCGCCGAGCGCCTGCACGGCGGCATTGCCGTCCACATCGCCCGCGACCGGATATTCATTGTTGCCGTCGGCGAAATAGCCCTGGGCGGACGGGCGCGTCAGATATTCCAGGAACAGCACCGCATTGTCCCGGTTGGGGGCGTGGACCGGCACGCCCGCGCCGCTGATGTTGACGTGGGTGCCGCGCCCCTCCCCTTCGGGGCCGTCCTGGTTGGGGAAGACGATGTCCACGGCATCCACGATGTTTCGCATCCCGGGATCGTCCGACCGGGCATGGCGGGCGAGATAGTAGGTGTTGACCACCGACACGCCGCATTCGCCGGAGGCGACGGCTTCGATCTGGCCGGTATCGTTGCTTTGCGGGCGGCGGGCGAAGTTAGCGACCACGCCCTCGGCCCAGTCCTCGGCGGCTTCCGCGCCCGCATGGGCGATGATGGAGGAGAGCAGCGAGATGTTGTAGATGTTGCTGGAGGACCGCATGCAGACCTGACCCCGCAGGGCCGGATCGGCGAGGTCTTCATAGTCGGACAGGCCGTCGGGGCGTCCGGCGGCGGCATTGTGGATGATCACGCGGGCGCGGGTGGACAGGCCGAACCAGTGGCCGTCCGGATCGCGGAGGTTGGCCGGCACGCGCGCTTCGAGCGTGTCGGAGTCCACCGGAGACAAGATGCCCGCCTCCTGCGCGCGCCAGAGATTGCCCGCATCGACCGTGATCAGAAGGTCGGCGGGACTGAACTCGCCTTCGCTTTCGATGCGCTGGATTAGAGAGGTCGCGCTGTCCTCGATGCGGTTGACCGCGATGCCGGTTTCGCGCGTGAAATCCTCGTAGAGCGCAAGGTCAGTGTCGTAGTGGCGCGACGTGTAGAGATTGACCTCGCCTGCAGGCGCGGCGGCCGGAACCACGGCCCCCTCCTCCGGCGCCGGGACCGGCCGGGCATCGGTTTCGGTATCGGACGACGGGGAGCAGGCGGCCAAGGCCGCCGCGAGGACAAGACAGAGAGCAGTGCGCATGAGAGGGTCCGGACAGGTCAAGAATTGAGAATTGTTCTCACCTAACCAAGCGTCTTTCCGGATGCAAGCGGTCCTGGATGCAAGCCGTGACGGTCGCCGATGCAGGCTTTGCGGCTTGTCGTCAGGCGCGGCGCGAAAAGGCGGGCCAGGGTCGGCCAGCGCTTTCGATCCGGACTTGCTGGCCGACGGTGCAACCGGGCTCCGGATCGGTCTCCAGCAGCAGCGACGCGCCGTCCACGGCCTGGACGGTCACGATCTGGCTCCGCCCGGTCTGGCGCACATCCGTGACGCGCAGCCCGTCCGCATCCTCCACCAGCCGGGCCCGGTGCGGATAGAGGAGCAGATCGACGGTGGAGGATGCGGCGAAATATCCCGTCCCGCCCGGGTCGAGCGACAGGCGGTCCAACGGGAAGCGTCCGAAGGCGCTGTGGGCGTGACCGTCCGCGATCCGGGCCTCGATCACGGCCCCGCTGCCTGCCATCAGGCCGACGAAGAGCGAGGCGGGTCTGTCATGCAGCTCGCGCGCCGTGCCGATCTGGGTGATGCGGCCCGCTTCCATCACGGCGATGCGGTCGGCGACTTCCAGCGCCTCTTCCGGATCGTGCGTGACCAACAGCGTCACCGCCCCGCCCTGTTTCACGAGGCGGCGCGTTTCCTCGCGCAGGTGACGGCGCAGGGAGATATCGATGCTCGCGAAGGGTTCGTCCATCAGCAGCACGCCCGGCCCCGGCGCCAAGGCGCGCGCCACGGCGACGCGCTGCTGCTGCCCACCCGAGAGGGTATGGGGGTAGCGCTCGCCCATGCCGCCCAGCCCGATCTGGTCCAGAAGGTCCGCGACCAGGCCGGCACGGCGCGACGTGTCGGCCACGCCGAAGCCGATATTCTGCGCGACCGTCAAATGGGGGAACAGCGCCCCTTCCTGGAAAACCAGACCGACGCCGCGCGCCTCGGGCGGCGGGTTGCGGTCGGGCGAGGCCAGCATGGCACCATCCAGCGCAATCGTGCCGGACTGAACAGGCAGCAGGCCCGCCGTGAGGTTCAGCAAGGTGGACTTGCCGCAACCCGAACGGCCCAGCAGGCAGAGGATTTCACCGCTGCGCGCCTCCAGCGACACGCCCTTGAGCGCGGGAACGGGGCCGTAACTGTGGTGGATGTCCGCGTAATGCAGGCCCATGGCTGTGCAGGCCCTTTCACGCGCCCTGAAGTTTGACGAAAAGCCCCCTATCGGCCCTGCGAACGACATGCAACAATCGCCCGGCTCCTAGGCGCAGCCCGTGGGAGCGTCACCCGCCGACCGCTCTTTCCCGGACTTCCTCTCCCCGTTCCTTCCGCCATGCTTCGCCAGACCGTTCACAGCCCGGCCTTCCGTCCGCGCCCGCCCTGGCAGGCGTCTCTCCGGCGCGCGGCGCAGGCATCGGCGCTCTACGGCGCGGCCGCTCTCGTGGCCCTGCCCCTGCTGAGCGTCCTGGCGTCGCTGTTCACCGATCCGGCCGAAACCGGAGCCCATCTGTGGCAGACCGTTCTGCCGGTCTATGCCGTGAACACGGTCGCGCTGATGGTTCTGACGGGGCTTCTGGCGGCGGTCATCGGCGTGGGCGCGGCCTGGTGCGTGGCGATGCTGGACTTTCCGGGCCGGTCCGTCCTGTCGTGGATGCTGATCCTGCCGCTCGCCGCTCCGGCCTATATCGTAGCTTATGTCTATGTGGACCTGCTCGACTATTTCGGGCCGGTGCAAACCGGCCTTCGCGCCCTGCTGGGCCGGGAGGGCGGTCCGCCCCTGCTGCCCAATCCGCGCAGCCTGCCGGGGGCGGCCATGATTCTCGCCCTGACCCTCTACCCTTACGTCTACCTGCTCGCCCGCACCGCGTTCCGGCAGCAAAGCGTGGACCAGTGGCAGGCGGCGCGCAGCCTCGGCCTGTCGCCGGTTCGCGCCTTCCGGCGTGTGTCCCTGCCCATGGCGCGGCCCGCCATTGCCGGCGGGCTGGCGTTGGTCCTCATGGAGACGCTCGCAGATTTCGGCGTGGCGGACTATTTCGGCGTGCCGACCTTCAGCACCGGCATCTTCCGCAGCTGGCTGGCGGGCGGCGACCGCGCGGAAGCGCTGCGGCTGGCGGCCGTGATGTTGTTCTTCGTGGTCGCCCTGGTGTTCCTCGAATCCGCCAGCCGCAAGGGCCGGACCGATG
>JBARXH010000205.1:0-64312 GCA_049647245.1 Litorimonas sp. | reverse complement strand
GGCGACGCTGTATGGGGCGTCAGGGGAAGAGAGATTTGCCGTGGGGCGGGATTTGGGCTTGAAACGAAGCGCCGTTTTCTCGACCAGATGCCAACTCGCGGCCGAGAGGCCGAGCCAGATCGGTGTGGAGAGCAGCCCTAGCATCAGGGGGCCGGTATCAGGCCGCAGGAACATGACGGCCTGCATCACGGGATAGTGCCAGATGTAGATGCCGTAGGAATAGTCCGGGATGGCCTCGACCGGAGCATGTGCCGCATCCGACAGGCCGAACCGCAGCATCAAGCCGGTCAAGGCTAGCGTTGCCAGAAATTCGCCACCAAAGCCGCTGCCGAGCCAGAGAAAGGCGCCAATGGCCAAGGCGACAAGTCCCCAATGTGGGCGGCGGGCGCGGGGCCAATGCCATAGAGACATGCCGAGAAGGAAGCAGGACGACAGACGAAGGAGCGGAACGAACCCGGTTGGAAGGTTCGACACGTCCATGACGTATGGCAGGACAAGATAGGTCGTCTGAACGGCGATGAATGCCCCGAGCGTCAAAATCGGTCGTTTCAGAACGCCCACCGCAAAACCGAGCGCCGCCAGAATATAGGCTGCGATCTCGTAGCGGATCGTCCAGAGCGGCCCGTTGAAGTCGGCCTCAAGATTGCCCGCGAAGATGCCGCCCGGAGCGTTTTGCGGATCTCCCAACAGGAGCACGCGCATGACATAGGCCCAGGTCTCCAGAGACAAGACGTTCTCGAGACCGCCCGGTCGTGAGAAGATGGGCGAGAATACGAACGCGAATGCCAGGAGGAGGACAATGAGGGCCGGATAGATGCGCAGGGCCCGTGAAATCGCATAGGCTTTGAGATCGCCCCGGAACGCCAGGCTCTTGGCGATCAACATGCCGCTGAGAACGAAAAATCCGTTCACGGCCATATATCCGCCCGTCCATTGATGGATCCGCACAGGCTCATAGGCAGTCGTGAGAAGGTAGAGATGACCCAGCGCGACGAGGCTGGCCAAAATCCAACGGATGGCCGTCAAATGGTTGGCTCCAAGCAGGGGATCGCGGGGAACCGAGTAGGGTGTAACGGCCACCATCAGTCGGCCCCTTCCGTTGATGCGTAGGGCTCGACATGCTCGTGATCGTCGTGGCTATGGCTCGGGCCCCCGGCTTCAGGGGCTGCGCCGCTCGACCAATGGACGTGGGCGATCCGCCAGCCTGCATCGGTTTTTTGGAGTGTCAGCGTCTCCATGAGCCGATTGCGAACATCTTTCTGTCGAAAGCGGCCCGTGATGAGGGATTCCGTGACGACCACGGCCAGCCCATTCTGATCGATGACGTCTCGTTTCACAGTCTGCGCGGTCGTCGCGCCGACATAGGCCATGTCGGAAATCATGTGATGGGAGGCATATTCCACGAAGGATCGCTCGGCGGCGCCCCCTTCGGCAATGATGATGGACGGCAGGAAAAGAGCTTCAAGTGCCGCTGCGTTTTCAGTCCTGAGCGCATCGCCAACCATGTCCGCAATCTGCGAGGGACCGGCTGCCGCCAAGTTTTCCAAGGATAGGTCGTCAGACGATCCATCATGACGTGCATGAGCATCTGGATCGGCTTTCGTCGCGATTTCCGGCCCGTGATCATGATCGTGACCATCGTCATGACCCTCTCCAGCGACGACGGGAAGTTGCTGGACGCCTAATCCATATTGGTAGACGAGCGTGCCGCCCAGCCAGGCCGTTGCCGTCAGGGACGCACAGACGAGCCCGAATGTTGCGAGAAAGCCCAGTGTCGGAGGCGCGACACGCTGCGTCCACCGCCAAGCCCCGACAAGTAAAACCGCGCCAGCCGTCGGCAAGGCCCAATTGCGGTGCAGCGTCATGGCCGCATGGGAGGGACCGTCATGGGCAACCCTGTAATACGCCCAAAGTCCCGATGCGGCCGTCGCGAGGATGGCGACGACACCGAAGGCGAGCATCCAGTCACCTGCCGTCGTCAGGGTCTCGCTGCGGGGTGTGACCGGACGACGAAATCCCAGCAGATAGGCCAGCAGCGCGGTCACAATGAGCGCAAAGCCGAAGTGAACGATGACCGGGTGGATATTGGGTTCGATGAAACCTCCCATGGCGACCTCCTAGAACCAAGTCCGCAAGCCGACGACGCCGACGATCTTGTCGGAATCCTCGCCGTTGGCGCGGGTGAAGTCCGCCGTGTCACCAAACTGCTTCTGCCACTCGACGCCGATGTAAGGCGCGAAGGTGCGTCGGATTTCATATTGAAGACGCACGCCCGGCTCGATCCCGGTCAAGCCCGAGCCGATGCCGAGCTCCGGGATGTCCTGCGCCGACAGGTTGGCTTCGATGCGAGGTTGCAGGACGAGGCGTTGGGAGAAACGCAGCTCATATTCGGCTTCGATGCGGGCCGACAGATCGCCATCCGTGGAGAGGAAAGCGGCTGCATCCACCTCGAACCAGTAAGGCGCGAGACCCTGAAGGCCGAGAACCGCATGGGTGCGGCCTTTGGGCTCCAGATCGTATCGAAGACCGGCCTGTACGTCCCAGAAGGGAGCGACGGCGCGTGACCAGAGAGCCTGCACCTCGGCATCTTCGATCTCGTCGTCTTCCAAGGAGACTTCGCCTTCGCTCTTGATGAAGAGCTTGTCGATGTCGCCGCCGTACCAGCCTTGGAAATCCCAGAGCAGCGTGCCGTCTCCGCCCGTGTCCTGCCATTCCAGCCGGTCAAACATGACCATATAGGTGTTGAGATCGCCGTTGGCGGCCATGACCTCTTCGCGCGCTTCGGCCATAGCCTCTTCGCCCCAGTATCGGTCGGCCATGGACCAAGGCTTGCCGTCATCCGGAGTTTCGGAACTCTGCGCGGACGCAGTGAGGGGAAACAAGAGGACGAACGCCGACAGTACGGTCGTTCCTGCCCACGCGACACGGCGGATCATGGGGCCTTCTCCGCATCGGGGCGCAGCAGTGCGGCGTCGATCCGGTCGGTACGCTCGATGAGAGGGTTCGGCTGAACTGTCACCACCTGCATCATGCCCGCATGCATGTGGTAGATGAGGTGGCAGTGAAACGCCCAGTCTCCGGCGTGATCGGCCGAGATGTCGGCGGACAGCTTTTCTCCCGGTTTGACGACAACTGTGTGCTTGCGCGGCATGTGCTGGCCTCCCCCGTTGACGAGGTCGAAGAACATGCCGTGCAGATGGATCGGATGCGGCATCATGGTGTTGTTCACCAGCGTCATCCGGACCCGCTCGCCTTCCATGAAGGTGATCGGTGCGGTGATTTCTGAGAACTTCACGCCGTCGAAGGACCACATGTAGCGTTCCATGTTGGACGTCAGATGTACGACGACTTCGCGGGCGGGCGCGCGCGTGTCGGGGTTGGGTTCGAGACTGCGCAGGTCGGCGTAGGTGAGCGTGCGGTGCGGGACGTCTTCCAGGCCGATGCCGGGCTCGTCCAGACGGTTCATGGGCATGGCGGCGATGTTGACGACGCCGGGGCTGCGCTCCAAATTCGCTTCGACGCGGGGCAGTTGGACGGGCGCCCCATGCGGATCAGGACCGGGGCCCATCGCGGCGTGTCCAGCCATTGACGCTGTCTGCCCGGACATGCTGGCGTGATCCATGCCGGACATACCCGCCATCGAACCATGGTCCATTCCCATGTCTTTCATCGTGAGAACGGGGACGGGCCGCAGTCTCGGCTCGGCTGCGCGCATGCCGGGCCGCGGACCCAGCGTGGCGACGACCTGGCCGGACCGGTCGATGCTTTCGGCCACGAAGGCGAAGGGCTGGCTTTCCGTTGGCTGGACGATGACGTCGTAGGTTTCCGCCACGCCGATCTGGAACTCGTCGGTCTCGATCGGACGGACGTTCAGCCCGTCGGCTTGCACGACCGTCATGGGCAGGCCGGGCATCCGGACGTTGAAGAGCGTCATGGCGGCGGCATTGATGATCCGTAGCCGGACCCGCTCACCCGGCCGGAAGACCATGTTAAAGTTGTCGGCCGTGGAATGGCCATTGATGACGTAAGTGTAGGTCTCGCCCGTGACATCGGCGAGATCGTTCGGCGACATCCGCATTGCACCCCACATCCCGGTCAGCCCCTTGGGGTTGCCGATCGTGGGCTGGTTGAAATTCAGGCTTTCCGCATTCTTCTTCAGCTTGTCGAAGATCCGGTGCGGGTCCGTGAAGGTCCAGTCGCCCAGCATGAGAACGTATTCCCGGTCGTAGGCAACCGGATCGGAGCCTTTCGGATCGATGATGAGCGGGCCGTAGTGACCGACCTGTTCCTGCAGCCCGGAATGGGAATGATACCAGTAAGTCCCGTTCTGAGGGGTCGAGAATTCGTAGGTGAAGCTGGACCTGGGCTTGATCCCAGGAAAGCTGACGCCGGGCACACCGTCCATATGGAACGGCACGAGCAGGCCGTGCCAATGGATCGAGGTGTCAACATCGAGATCGTTGCGGACGTTGAGACGAATAGGTGTGTCTTCACGAAACCGGATCAGCGGCGCAGGCACGGTCCCATTGACGCCGGTTGCCAGCGTGTCTCGGCCGTCGATGCGGATCGGGAATTGGGAAACCGTCAAATCAAAGTCAGTCCCGGTGAGCGCGGGCAAGCCCAGATTGCCCATCGATGCGGGCCGCGCCCAGGCCGGCATTAGCCCGGATGCACCGAGCGCAGCGGCGGATCCGAGGGAGGTTTGAAGGAAACGGCGTCTGTCGAATGTCATGGCTTTGCCCCCGCGCCTACTCGTTCGCATCGTGGCGATGCGCGTCCGACGGGGTCGCTGCGTCAGTGCCCGAAGCGTGTGAATCGCCGTGCGACATGGCTCCATGCGGCATTGCCGAATGGTCCATTTTCGAATGATCCATCTGGCCATGATTCATGGTCTCGTGGTTCATGCCGGAGGCACACAGACCCGGCGTGATGCCGTTACCTTGAGCGGAACAGAGTTCGACCAGGGGAAGGCTCCCATCCGCTGCCCGGTGCAAGGTGAACTGGACAGCCTGGCCGGGCGCGAGCGTTTTCAAATCAACCCCGTTGCTGACTGGAAAGACCATCTGTGCGGCGGGCCAGGACACGGCGGGGATCGCATCGTGGCGGATGGTTGCCTCGCGCGTTTCGCGGTTCAGCGCGACCAGAGAACCGCGGGCCTCGACCATGTGGGTGGCCCGCATCGTCATCATGCCATCGTGGTTCGTGCTACCATGGTCCATCTTGCCATGGTCCATCTTGGGCATCCCGGAAGCGGGCATGTCATGGCCAGGATGCTCGTGCGTTTGAGCTTGGACGGGCGCGACTAAGAGTGTCGCAAGGAAGATGGAAGCTGCGAGAGTTCGCACAATCGTGGAAGTCATTGGTCATGTCCTGATCTGGAGAACGGACACGGCAGAGGATTCTCGCCGCGTCCTAGGACCGACCGGCAGCGATTGCGGAAGAGATGAGTTGCAAGCGGGGAGGGGAAAACCGTTGCCACGACACCTCCGCCGGCGCTGCCGGTCGGGAGGGATCGCGTGCGATCGTCCAGTGGACGGACCAGATAACCGCACACGACCAAGCGGAAGCCGGATGACTATCCGGCCCGCCAGTCGGGACGATGTCCTAGATCAGGGCGAGGGTCTTGAGAGTGACAGGGGTCGGTTGCGGCGGGTCACGCCATCGGAGCCCGTGCAGGGCCGAACCTGCCATTCCGGCCCGGTGAGGCGAAGGTAGGGCCGATGCAGTCAGCGTGACGGACTGCGACGGGAGATCGAGCAGTGGTGCGTTTGTCAGGTCGGCCTTGGCATCAACCGCACTGGTGCCGTCGCAATGCGAACAATTCTCCGCATGGTCATGCTGCGGGTCAGGGTCGCAATGACCCTCCGGCATGGGTTCCGCCATCGTATGACCTGCATGGGATGTCGCCAGGTCGGCCAGAAGAATGACATCCGGCATGTCCTCAAGATTGTGCGCCTGATGAGCGACCGCGACATCGGTGTTTTCTGGGACGGCCGTTTGGACTGTGCCGCTGTCGGGCAGACAGGCACAGAGGATCTGCACGACGCCAAATGTAATGGCGACGATCAGCGCAAACATTGCTCTGATTTGACCCAAGGCCATAGGCTCGGTTGCTCCAATTCCGGTAGCGCGCTATACCCTCGGACAGTATTTGTCAACGAACAGATAGGTGGCCAGACGTGTCAGCCAGTACGATCAATCGGTTAAAGCGTTCCGAAGGACAGATACGCGGTATCATCAAGATGCTGGAGGAGGGTCGCTATTGCATCGACATTCTCCAGCAGATGCAGGCCGTGAAGGCTGCCCTAGCGCGCGCAGAATCGCAGCTCCTGAAGGAACACGCACAAACCTGTATCGAGGACGCCATCGCTTCGGGCGATGAGGCGGCACAAAGGGAAAAGGTCGTTGAACTGGTTGACCTGTTCGACAAACTGAAACGCTGACAAGCTCTTTCGTAGCTTAATCTTTTAGGACGTCATCGTGTCCAGATTGTGTGCTGGTCCCAGCCTTCGATGAAGCCTGCCGTATCCAGACCGATCTCGTTCGGCAGATCAGCCTCTAGCAACGTGTTACGAAACCGGATCGGCCACCCCGTATCTTCGTGGAGCTGTCGGAGCAGGTAGATGATCACGGCAACACAGCCATACAGCCTGGTGCGGATTTGCTGTGGAACGGCTCCGCCATCTGGCACGAGAGCGGAAAAGTATGCCACTTTTCTCGGCGTCAGCTGGGGATGGTTGACGAAGGGCCGGTTCCACGTCCGCAGATGATGGGCGCAGCGGTTGCGGAGCTCGTTCAGAGAACTCATCCAAGACACCAGCGTGCCCTGTTGAAGACCGAAACGTGCCGCGACAGCGTTCCTGTTCTTTTCGTTCAAGTTCTGCAGCATGTAGGACATGTTCCCCCAGGTCCACTCTTCCGCCGCAATCCATACGGGGGGAGGGCCGCTATACTTGCTTCTGAAATGCTTCGCGAAATCCGCTTTGGACTTGGCGAATGCCTTGTCCAGACCCTCCAGGAACAGCGCGAGGTCGATCTCGCCGTCTTCATTCTCAGTGATGAAGCCATCCTTATAGCTGCGCGGATCCCGGTGTCCGGTCGGATTAAGGGAGCCGAGCGTATCGACCAGGGCATTGCGGACCGCGATCTCTATCCGCTCAAGCGGATCGGACAGCAAAAGCCGAATGCGTTTGTCGAACAGGTAGAAGCTGGTGATGTCGCTGAAGCTAAGACCGTCTCTAAATCTATCCTGTCGGATGATGTCTGAGCCCTCGGGCGCCAGTATACGGAACGGATAAGCATAGGCGCTCAGTCTGTAGTAGCCGACTCGATCGAGCCACTCACTCGCGCGGTCTGGGAAGGGAATGGTGAGGCCGCGTTTCTCCAGCAGCACTAGCTGGTCAGCCACGGCCATATAAGGCTTCGAATGAGGAGGTTTTGGGTCAGCTTCGCGGATATGCGGCTCCCAGACAGCAGAAGACCGGCCCATAGAAAGGAACAAGTCCTAGCCAGGGGAGCCGGTCATAAGGTGAGAGACATATAGGTCAAACCACCCGTTCAATCAACCGAAAAGCGCGGTAGGGAGCTAGGATGGCACATTTGCCAGGCGTCCGCGCGTTTTCAAGAGACCCGAAGCATCATAGCAGTCCATCTTTTCCCGCATGTAGAAATCTACAAAGTCTGTCAGGTGGTCACTTTCCAACCGGCCGACCCGCGTTGCCATCTGACGCCGGGAAATCGAATAGTCGAACCAGTCCTGCATGGACTTGCAATCCCCCGATTGAATGGCCTCTGTAACTTCGCGCTCCAGCTCGGATGCGAGGAGGGTATCGCCGCCTTGGACATGATCTGTCCAGTTGACGGTCGGGGGAGAGTTGGACGCACCGCACGCTTGTAAAATGGCAGCTGCAGTAGCGAGTAGAGGCAGGGTGGATGTAAAGGGGAGGGGGCGTTTCATTGAGAGCGAATAGCACAGATGCAGGAATTGGCAGCGTCGGTCTTGCAAAATGCGGACGAACAGCCAATTAATAGGATGCTCCCGGTAGGAGTACGCCGTCCGTCGTTGCGAAGCTGTTGAACAGCACTGCCTTTGAAACCACTCTCAACCCACCATGTCGTTTCTCGGCTGGAGGGGCGGAAGACGGACGCCGCCAGACCCCAGCCAGGAGATCAACATGCTGGACACTCTACGCCCAAAAACCCTCACAGGTATCAAAACCCTCGCGCGCGACATCAAGCGACGAGATGGACTGACTCAAACAGACGCACTCGAAGCGGCCGCCCGCCAATCGGGTTTCCCCAATTACCACGCCGCGCGAAAGCGCCTGGCCTACTCGACCGGAAGCGCCCTGAACTTCGTCACCGTGCATTGGAGCGGGCGAAACGAGGAGGGTCGGTTTAAGGCAGGCCGTAAATCACTCCACCTTCCTCTGAACGCCTATATCGGCGATCTGTTTACCCGATACGAAGTGCAGATGATGGGTGCGACCCGAGGGACACGGTTGGCCGCGCGGGATCATGTTGTCGTGCGGTCAGTCTGCGAGAAACCCGATCAAGCCGAAGAGGTCGCGATGGATGTCGCGCGTCGGCTGATTTTCATGCAGGAGACTGGTTTGCGTCCCCCGGTCGGCCCAAACCGAGCCCCTGACGATGCTTATTTCTGGCCCAAGGTTCCGCATCAGGATCATGTGCGGGAGTGGCGACACGGCCCGAGCGGCGCCTTTGTCATGACGGATGAGCCTTACAAGGCAGCGATCGCTACCGATGAAGACAACACCGACCGCCAGAACTGGGAAGCGGGTTCAGGCTGGTCAATCCATCCCACCAGCTTTGTCGGCTTGTGGAACAGGGGGATGACAGCGTTTGAGCTGGTCGTTCCAAAGACCGCATCGCGGATCGTATCGGACCTGATCGGGACGACAGAAGACCTGGACCGGATGCTCGCAGCCAGGACGTGGGAGTTTGAAGACGGACTGAATGGCGAGCCCTTTCAGACAGCCTGCACAAGCCCGTCGCAGCTCCGGCGCTCTATGCCCGATGCGACGCGCTATGCGCTACCATCTGCCAAGACAGTCCCGATGGCATGGCATGCCGATTCGAAACGCCGCCCAAACGGCATTATGCCACTAGAAATGCACATCCGGATCGGACGGATTTTCAAAGCCGTGCGCCATACACGTAATCTCTGGGATGGTTACAATCGGCTGGGACGTGCCCGTTCAGATTTGGAGGATTGGATGTTTCATGAGCATCGCGACGATCCGAACGATGAAGCCGACGTTGATGTCTATTACGGTGGAATCGACAACGATGATCCATTCATCGATCAGGCCCGCACCGTTAGTGGAGCCGCAGAGATGTTCGAGGAAGCGATCCGCCTCCTGAAGGCACACTACCCGGATAGCCGTCCGTTGCGAGAGACGGTTCGCCGCATCGAAATGACGATACCGATCATCCGGAAGCGCACGATAGAGGAAGCCATCTAGATCAAGGTATCGGATCGGTCTGGACCGGTCCGATCACCATTGACGAAAAAGGATCTGAGGACCGAACAATGGAAGAAGTGTATCCCAACCTGAGCGTTCCAACCATTCTGGTTGAAGGCGCGGCTCAGGACATAGTTGGCATTGCAGCCCTGTTGGAGAATGCTGAGATCGGCATCGCGCTCATCCCTAGTATCTCATTAGAAACCAGGGGAGCCATCACTGAACCCGAGCGCCTTGGCCCGACAACGGGTGTTCTACATGGAGATGAGATCGCGTTTCAGCTGAACCCTGCATCAAACGACGAAGCCGTGCGATATTCTGCGCACGGCATCATCGACAGGCTGAATGTGCTTGTGGCGGCTCTCGACCCCAACTTTGAATATGTTCGGGGTGTTGAAGCAACAGCCTATCCGGGAGGCTACTATCTCGGCGATCATACAAGCACGGTGGTCGTCGATTTGCAGCCCGCTAAACCGGAGCGCTCTGGATCGACCCTTGGGCGGCATCCGTCATTGAGGAAGAGCTTGAAGGCCAGACAAGACTTGCTTTGGAATGATGATTATGCCGCGCTGGTCATGCAGACTCTTGCGGAGAAGCCAACATGGAACGCCATCTATGCTGCTTTTGAGACTATGAAAACTGATCTCGGCGTCCGGAAGCTTCATGAGGCCGGGTTGGTCACTCAGGAGCAAGAGGCCGCTTTCGGCAAGGCTGCCAATAACCGGACAGACCGAATGACCGGCTCGCGGCATGGCAAAACGAAAGCCAATGCCAAACATGACAACATCATGGATCAACTCACAATGATGACCTTGTTGGAAGCGCGCGAACTGCACCGACAAGCCGTTCATCGCTATCTCGACCAGAAAACAGGGCACACGACGGGGTATGAAGTTGTCGACAATATTGGACAGCTCATGAGATTTGGGCTGGCTGAGTGGGTTCGCGACTTATCGGTTTAAGCAAACAATAAATTGAGCTTAGTGCTTGGATTTTTTAAAGTCTACCATCCCGATGTCATATCTTCACGGCTAAAGGATCCTCATGCCATCTGACTGTCCAGAGATTTCGATGTCCTCGTAGTATGTTCGGTCTCGACAAGAGACCGATGTCCGTCCGGCCTCGGCGAAAACCACTTGTGAAGGGCCGGGATGACCAGAAGGGTCAGGATGGTTGATGAGACCAGCCCGCCTGTCACGACGGTCGCCAAGGGTCTTTGAACCTCGGCCCCTACACCCGTCGCAAAGAGGAGAGGCGCCAACCCAAGAGCGGTGGTCAATGCCGTCATCAGCACGGGGCGCGCCCTGAGCTTTGCCGCGTCGATCGCTAGCGTGTCCCTGTCGCGACCTTGCCGTGCAAAGTCGTCCATGAAACTGACGAGCACCATGCCGTTGCCGAGCGCGATTCCGAACAGCGCGATGAAGCCAACCGTAGCAGGAACCGAGACCGGCAGGCCTGCCAGCCAAAGCGCGAGCGCTCCGCCCGTCAAGGCCAGGGGAATGTTGACCAAGATCAGAATCGCGGATTTCAACCGGCCGAACGTCAAGAGAAGGATCAACAAGACGATACCGAGCGTGATCGGGATGACGACCGCAAACCGGGCGTTGGCCTGTTGTTGCAATTCGAACTGCCCGCCCCAGACCAGCCTGTAACCGGGTGGCAAATCTAGATTTGCGTCGGTCAGCTCTTGGGCATCCTTTACAAATGAGCCAATATCCCGGCCCCTGACATTGGCTTGGACGGTAATGAAGCGCTGGCCGTCTTCGCGCGTAATCTGACGCGGGCCCACCAAACGTTCGACGGAAGCCACAGCTTGGAGCGGAACACGCGCGCCCGATGGCGATTCAAGGATAATCCGGCTGATGTCGTCGGGAGTCGCCCGGCGGCCCTCCTCGAAACGCACGACGATCGGAAACTGCCGAACGCCTTCAAACAGCGACCCGGCTTCCGCCCCGCCCACGGCGGCACGCAAGGCTCCGAGCGCGTCATCAACGGTCAAGCCGTATCGACCCAAGGCCACACGATCGGTCGTGACGATCAGTTGCGGGGATCCTGTGATCTGATCGGCTTGGACTTCCGACGCTCCGTCGACCTGTTGCAGCAGTCGTGTCAGATCCTGGGAGGCGTCGATCAACACTTCGCTATCCGGCCCAAAAATCTTCACGGCCAGCTCGGCGCGAGTTCCGGTCAGGAGTTCATCGACCGACATGGCGATCGGTTGGCCGATGTTGACAACGATGCCAGGGAAGCTCTCAAGGTTTTCCGAAATTTCCGTCCGCAGATCTTCGGGCGTGAAGCCGTCGCGCCAATCCTCTCTCGGACGAAGCTCGACAAACGCTTCAGCACTGTTCGTCGGATCGGCGTGTGCCCCGACTTCGCCGCGGCCGACGCGTGTGACGATCGACTTGATTTCGGGAAAGGCGCCGAGAAGCCGTCTTTCGATCTGCGTCGTCGTTTTCGCGGCTTCGGTCAGGGATATCGACGGTGCCATGGTGACACGCAGAAGAATGTCACCTTCTTCCAGCGCGGGCGTGAACTCAGACCCCAGGCGGGAGCCCGCAAGGCCTCCTGCCAACACGAGAATCCCGGCGAGAACCAGTGCGGCCCATCGGCGGCGGACGAAGAAGCCGGCGACATTGCCAATACCGGCCGCGATCCGGCCCTCCTTGGCGTCGCTTGCTCTGTTCGATCTTCGACGCATCAGCGCGTTGGACAGCGGCGGAGCGATGAAGAACGCATAGATAAGCGACCCCATCATGGCGAGAGCCGCCGACGCAGCCAGCGGACGGAAGGTTTTGCCTTCCACACCTTCGAGCGAGAACAGCGGAAGAAAAACGACGATCACGACCGCCACGGCGGCGATAAGCGGAGCAATGACTTCGGCTGTCGAGCGGGCGACAATCGTTCGCCCGTCATCGCCGGACTCGTCCTCTTTGAACCCTCGGTCCACATTCTCCGCGATGACGATGGCCCCGTCCACCATCATGCCGATGGCAATCGCAACGCCGCCCAATGACATGAGGTTGGCACTGATGCCGAGTATCTGCATGGCAATGAAGGCAAAGCCGACGGAAAAGGGAATGGACAGAACAACGACAAGGCTTGGACGCCATCCACCCAGAAAGACGAAGACCACCAAGGCCACGAGCAGCGCCCCCTGCCAGAGCGCGGTTGTGACCGTGGCGGCGGCTTTGTTCACCAATGTCCCCTGATCGTAATAGGGAATAGCGGTGACGCCGTCGGGCAAGGTCGTGTTGATCTCGTCGAACCGGGTTTTGACGCGCTCGATGACATCGGATGCGTTGGTTCCGTAGAGCTTGAGGACAAGGCCGGCGACGACTTCGCCGTCGCCATTGGCCGTGGCCAGACCCTGCCGGACCCCGCCGCCGATCTCGATTCTGCCGAGATCACGGATCCTGACCGGTCGTCCGTCGGCCGCAGACAGAACGATTTCGCCCAAATCGTCCAGAGATTGAGCCAAGCCGACGCCGCGGACCGTGTATTGCTCTGAGCCGAGTTCGAGGAATTGCGCGCCTTCCGTCCGGTTGCCACGCTCAAGCGCCTTGATCACGTCGCCAATCTGGATGTCGTAGGAGAGCAGGGCGTCGGGATTGAGCTTGATCTGATATTGCTTCTCATACCCGCCAAGGGACAGGACTTCCGTCACGCCCGTCACGGTCTGGAGCTGGTACTTGACGATCCAGTCCTGGATCTCGCGCATCTCGACCAGGCTCCGCGTTCCGGTCTGATCTTCGAGGCGAAAGTAGAGGATGATGCCGAGCCCTGTGGAAATCGGCCCCATTTGCGGTTCGCCGAACCCGTCGGGAATGGCCTCGCGGGCCTGGGCTAGTCGTTCGCCGACGACCTGACGGGCGAAGTAGATGTCCGTGCCATCCTCGAAATAGACGTTCACGACGGACAGGCCAAAATTGGAAACCGACCGCATATGGTCGATCTTGGGAAGGCCGGCCATGGCCGTCTCGATCGGGAAGGTGACATAGCGTTCGACTTCCTCGGGTGCGAGGCCGTCGGTTTCGGTAAACACCTGGACGAGAGACGGTGTGACATCGGGGAAGGCATCTACGGGAAGGGCGCGAAAGGCGAACAGACCGCCCAGGGTCATGGCGAGAGCCGCGATCGCTGCAAGCAATCGCCCACCCGCTATGCGGTGCATGAAATGTAGCATGTTGAAAGATCCTTAGTGGTCGTGGTCGCCACCGAAGGCGTCTTTTTCGAGTTGCGCTTTCAGCGTGAAGGAGCCGGCGGAAACGTAGCTGTCCCCGGCATTCAGCCCGGAGCGGATTTCGATCTGCCCGTTCGCCCGCTGACCCGTCTCGACGGGCAACGGCCTGAAACCGCCCTCATGGGGAACAAACACGGACACCGTTCCCTCCACGGTCTGCACGGCCGCCTCCGGAATCCGGACAACGGCAACTGTCTGAGCCGTCGAAATATCGGCGGTGACGAACTGACCCGGCCGCAACTCTCCGTCCGCATTCTCGATGACGATGCGGGCCGTTGCGGTTCTCGATGTTTCATCGATGACGGGAAGGACGAAGTTGATGGTCGAGACCGCCAGCACGATCCCACCCTGGTCACGAAGCGTAACCGGCGCGTCGACTCTGACGCGGCCAAGGTCGTCCTTGAAGACGGCGATATCGGCCCAGACGACACTCTCATCGACAATGGTGAAAAGAGGAGTAGCGCCCGCGTCCCCCGCCGACACGGTTTCACCGAGCGACACCGATCGCCTTACGACACGCCCTGAAATGGGCGCCGTCAGAAAGGCGTTGGCATTATCACCGTCGGCGGCTCGGCCAATGCCTTCCAAAGCCGCGTGGCTGACACCAGCGGCGTGAAGCTCGTTTTCTGCCGCCGCGCTGGCGGTTTTTGCGGCTTCGAGGTCGGCACGAGCACGTTGCAGATCGGCCTCTGACGTAATCTTGTCTGCGAAAAGCCTCTCTTCGCGCGCGAGCGAGGTCGCGGCCAGGTTTTCGCGTGTCGTCTCGGTCTGCCACCGTGCCTTCAGGCTGGCCAATTCTCGGCTCTTGATGAGGGCAAGCCTGTCGCCCCGGCCGACCGGGTCGCCTTCACCCGCATAGAGGCGTTCGATAATGCCGCTGACCTTTGGAGAGACGTTGGCGATCCGGTCCGCATCGAAACGGATTTCGGCGGGCAGGGAAAGGACTTGCGTCAGGGCGGCTGTCGTGGCGGTGGCAACGACGATCCCGGCCGCCTCGATCGACTGTTGATCGAGAATGACGGTCTCGGGTTCGGAACCCGCTTCATCATGCTCCTCATGGTCATCATGATCTTCGTCATGTTGGGTTGATTGCTGCCGTTCTGAGGCTGGCACATCCGACGACATGTCCGGCGATCCGCACCCTGACAGAAACAGGATCAGGCTGAAGGTCGTGGTTAGGTAAAGAGCGTTCTTCATTGGGTTGCACCTTGGAAAGGGGGGAGGCCGATCAGACTCTGGAGTTGGGCCGTGGCCGCAGCGAGATCTCGCAAGGCTTCAATCCTGCCAGTTTCCGCCTCGATCAGACCCTGTCGGGCGTTGAGTGTTGTCGTGAGGTCGAACCGTCCGGCCGTGTAGCCAGCAACGGAGGCGTCATAGGCCTCGCGCGCGGCGGGTAGCGCGTCGGTTTCGAACACACGGAGGCGGTCCATTGCCGCAACAACGCGTTGACGGGCTGCGGATTCACGTGATCGAAGTCGGGCGTCGATTGCCACTGCGTTGATGCGCGCGGCATCTCGTCTGAATTCCGCCGCCCGCGCGGCGTCCCGGTTCCGATCGAATATCGGCAGCGGGACGCTGAAGCCGAGGACGAACGCATTGTCATTGCTTTCCTCGAACCGCCTGAAACCGGCATTGACGGTTACATCCGGCAGCCCGTCAGCGAGCCGCGAAACGCGTTCCGCCTCACGCGCGTCCTCAGCGGCTTGGGCTAACGCCGTCAAAGGGTGATCGCTAGCATTGGCCTGATTTATGAGCTGGCCGTCCATGGTCGGGAACCCGGCCGTCGGCGCAGCAAAAGCGGGGCTGGCGCTGCCCCAGAGCGATGCGAGGTCATACTTAAGTGTCTTAACCCGGGCATGAGCAGCGACGGCGGCTGCCTGTAGCGAAGCGGCATCGGCTGTGGCCCGGGATAGTTCCGGTGGAGCTGCGGCGCCGGCATCGACGCGCTTTTCGACCGTATTTGCCAATGAGTGCGCAAGGTTTGCGGCGTCTTCAGCAAGTTGGGAAAGCTCTTGGGCTGCGACGAGCTCGTAATAGGTCAGCGCTGTCGCAAGCATTGCATCGCGCAGTATGACCTCGCATTCCGCGAGACTGAGGGACCGATTGGCCTGGGCGGCTTGTTGTCGCTTTCGTCGTTTCCCGCCGAGCTCGATCGTCTGTTCGAGGCTGATAGTGGATTCGTTTTGATCGAACCCGCTCAAAGCACCGGATCCTGCGAAATTTTCGATCTCGAAGCCGATGGAGGGATTGAGCCTTCGACCCGCTTGATCGGCCTCGGCCGTGAGCGCACGAGCTTCCATAGCCATCTGGCGCACGGCGGGTGAGGCGGCCCGGACTTCGGTTAGAGCCTGTTGCAGGGTGAGTGGCTGGTTGGCGAGTATGTTCGTTGGCGGCCTCTGGGTCGGCGTCGCGTCACAAATGGACGCGAGTGCCAATCCCGGTGAGGCAACCGCCAACAGGACGCAGGCTGCGCCCATGCGGAACTTGGACATGAGTAGAGAATCCTTGAGTCTGATCTGAAAACGGGGGCGAACAGCGTAAAGATACGCCGTGCCGAAGTCAGATTAGTCTCGAGGGGGGCGGAAGAGGCCCTGAAGGCCCTTGCGCGGGGCTGCGTAATTGGGCCCGAAGAGGAAGTTGGGCGCACTTATTGGTGCGAGATAGTGCTCCGCATCCATATGACTGACGATGTGGACGTGGCAGGATCCACAGGAATGTCGGTGATGATTATGGGCGCGCTGATGGTCCACGTCGGTCGGTTGTTCGATTGCGGACGAGGGTGGCAAAATCTCGTTTTCCCAGACCTCGCCATCCTCGCAGGTCGCTTCCGGGACGTCGGACATGTGGAGTTCAGACGCCATCGCCCCAAAACTCATAAGAGAGGATAGGGAGAGGGCAATCCAAAGCTTTGCCGATCGTATGAAGTCGTGCCAACGCATACTCAGCTGGGACTATACACTAAATTGCTCACTAAACCATCCGTCAGCGTCAGTGCCCGGTATGGGCGCCATTGGGATCGAGTTCGATGTTGCTGCATCGTGTGCGGAAGCGGACTTCACCTTCGCCGTTGCGCGTGGTGAATGTCCTGCCATCGAGCTGTAGGATGTCCAACTCGACCGCCGCATTGGACATCCCGGTCGCATCGAGAGGAAAATCATTGTGCGTCATCGACAAAGTGTCTCCAGCAACACGCCATTGACCGAAGGAATGGATGTCGCCGTTCTCGCTTAGAAAAACCAGAACGGTTCCATCCGACGCAAAGTATGTGATGGGTTGCGTCATGCAGTCGGACTCGTCCTCGCTGCTGACCCAAGCACCAGCGGGGGAGGGGACGCTTTCGCCCGTCAGCGTCTGAGTTTGGCCAACTGACGAGGCGCAGCCTGTCAGTCCCAAAGCCATGAGGACACCGGGAAATAGGTTCAAGCGTGAGGTGGACTTTTCCTTCATGTTCCGACGCTAATCCCTCCAGCGGCTGTAGAGGCAAGAGAAAAATCAAAGTCCGCTAAATTTCGTATCGTCGAGATCGATGGGCCGGACATGGACCTCATCGGTGCATAGGGAATGATCGCTGAGAACCTGGAGGATGTTGCAAGTCTTCACCGAAGTTCCCGAGCATTGCGTCGTCATTCTTTCCAACTCCGCTTCGAGCGCTTTCAAACGCGCCAATCGACTCCTGATCTTTGCGAGCGTCTTCTGCGCGACAGCGTCCGCACTGTCGCAACGACCATTGGCCTTGCTTTGCATGTCGATGAGATCGCGAATGGAAGGAACGGCAAAACCGAGTTCCCGCGCGTGCCGAATGAATTTCAGCCTCTCTATGGCATCGTCGCCATACTGTCGTTGACCGCTCTCCGACCTGCCGGGCTCGGCCAGCAACCCGATCGACTCGTAATAGCGGATCGTCGTGACCTTGACCCCGGTCGCCAAGGCGACCTTTCCGATTGTGAGCGGCTTCATTCAAATTCCTTCTTGCATCTACAGCGACTGTAGATGCTAGCGGCGCACAGAACGGTCAACCCGACTTAAAGGCTGGCTCGCAACCGAATGCGGCAAATGTCGTTAAGTCTCTGCTCTTGAATATATTTTGCCGAAAGTGATTGTTGTGAGTGGTGAAGTTATAGACATCGATACGCCCGAGAAGCGCAAGACGCTCTGGATTGTGCTCTGGCTTAACGCCGCAATTGCCGTTGGCTTCTTTGTTACCGGGTTTATCGGGGACTCGAATGCGCTCTTCGCGAACGGCCTCGACAATACATCCGATGCCGCTGTCTATGCGCTGAGCCTGCTGGCCCTCACGCGTTCCCGCGTCTGGAAACGCGGCGCAGCGCGCCTGTCCGGCATCATGCTTCTGGCCTTCTCCGCAGGCGTCATCATCGACGCAATCCGGCGTTTCCTCGAAGGCTCCGAGCCTGTCGGGATCATGATGATGGCCATGGCGGCCGTGGCAGGCATTGTGAACCTCATTAGCTTGGTCTTGCTGAAGAGACTTCAAAACCGCGATGTCAATCTTCGAGCCGCCACCACCTTCAGCTTCAACGATTTCGTCGCCAATGGCGGAATTCTCCTCGCAGGGATTGTCGTCATGTTCACTGGAGCCAACTGGCCCGATCTTGTCGTCGGTCTCGCCGTGGCCGGGATTGCGCTCTACGGCGGGATCGAAATCCTGCGCGACGCTCATGGCGACATGCACGAAGACGCGCAGACAACTCACACCTCCATCACGGACGGTCTTCGAAAATAATGTAAATGCGGCTCTTACGAGCTCTGAATAAAGTTAGGATTCCCATGGGGGCTAAACACACGGCGGACGACCACGACCACGACCATGACCATGGAGAGGGCAAAGCCCACGGGTCGGGTGACGGCCACAATCATGACGACATAATCAGCCGCATTCTCGGTCCGCGCGCGGAGGTCATCTTCGCGGTCCTGGCGGGCGTGTTCTTGCTGATCGGCTGGCTCGGGCCCAAATTCGGTTTAGGCGAGCCTATCGCTTTTGGCGCTCTTCTGGCCGCCTATTTCTTCGGGGGGTATTACGCTCTGCGCGAAGCCTTGGGCAGCGTCTTTCAGGGCCGGTTCCAGATCGACTTCCTCATGTTGGTCGCGGCGACAGGCGCGGCCATACTCGGCGAATGGTCGGAGGGCGCGTTTCTGCTCTTCCTCTTCGCCATCGGCCACGCTCTGGAAAACTTTGCCATGACACGCGCCCGCAACGCCATTACGGCACTGGCGGATCTTGCCCCGGACGAAGCCCTTGTGCGCCGCGGCACGGAAACTTTGACTGTGCCGATCGACGCACTCGTCATCGGCGACATCGTCGTGGTCCGCTCCAATGAACGCCTCCCAGCCGACGGCTTCGTCGTGCGCGGCGAGAGCGCCGTAAATCAGGCCCCGATCACGGGCGAGAGCGCGCCGGTCGACAAGCAGCCGGTCTCCGATGCCGCACTGGCCGCCGCCAATCCCGACACTGTGTCCAATGACAGCCGCGTCTTCGCCGGGTCAATCAACGGCACGGGTAGCCTCGACATTCAAGTGACCCGTCTGGCAGGCGAGACCACGCTCGCGCGTGTCGTGCAAATGGTCAGCGAGGCCGAGACACGGCAGTCCCCGACGCAGAGCTTCACCAAAAAGTTCGAACGCATCTTCGTGCCATCCGTCATCGTGCTGGCCGTTTTGGTTGCGCTGTCTTTCCTCGTACTCGACGAGACACCATCCGAGAGCTTCTATCGTGCCATGGCCGTGCTGGTCGCGGCGAGCCCATGCGCGCTGGCCATCGCAACGCCGAGTGCCATTCTCTCCGGCGTGGCCCGTGCCGCGCGCGGCGGTGTCCTTATCAAGGGCGGCGCACCTCTGGAATCGCTCGGCAAACTCGACGCCATCGCCTTCGACAAGACCGGAACCCTGACGAAAGGCGAACCACGCCTGACCGATATACAGCCCTATGGCGGCGTGACGGAGGAAGAGCTCCTGCGTGTCAGTGCCGCCGTGGAGACTTTGTCCGATCACCCGCTCGCGCAGGCCGTCGTGCGTGACGCGGTGGACCGTCTGCCGTCCATTCCCGATACGGCGTCCGGCTTCGGAAGCATTACAGGTCGCGGCGTCAAGGCCGAGTTCGAAGGCCAGACCGTGCATATCGGCAAGGCTGCGCTCTTCTCGGAAGTGCCGGGATTTCCACTGCCCGAAGACTTGCGGGCGAGCGTTGATCGTCTGTCGGAAACTGGGCGGACGACGATGATCGTGCGGCAGGGCGACCGCTATCTGGGTGCCATCGGTCTTATGGACACGCCTCGGGAAGCGTCAAAGCCCGTCATCGCGAAACTGCGCGAGCTGGGGATCAAGCGGATGATGATGATCTCCGGCGACAACCAGAACGTCGCCGATGCCGTGGCGCGCGAAGTCGGGCTCGATACCGCCTTTGGCGATCTTATGCCGGACGACAAGGTCACCAAGATCAAGACGCTCAGTTCCGAGCAAGGTGTTGCCATGGTCGGGGACGGCGTGAATGATGCCCCCGCCATGGCCAATGCGACAGTCGGCATTGCCATGGGCGCGGCAGGCTCGGACGTGGCTCTGGAGACCGCCGACATCGCATTGATGGCTGACGACCTCGAAACACTGCCTTTTGCCGTCGGGCTTAGCCGTGCGACAAGCCGTATCATCCGTCAAAATTTGTGGGCAAGTCTTGGGATCGTTGCATTTCTGATTCCGGCGACATTGCTCGGCCTGCGTATTGGTCCAGCCGTGCTAATTCACGAAGGATCAACGTTGATCGTGGTGTTCAATGCCCTTCGATTACTGGCTTATCGAGATCCAAGTTAGGCACGTAAAACTATAAGGTCTTAGAACGACTATTTTTGCGTCTTTAAAAACGCCGTTTAGTTCGGTTTCATGCAACGTAATGCAGGTTATGCTGTGTGAAGGTTTCAACATTTTATTTAAGTTACGCGCCATCATCTGAAATCCCGGCTCGGAAATAGTTTCGCTGCTTGGCTGCGCGGATGGCGACTGGCCCCATGCGCATAGTAGGCCGTCACATCCTTCCGGTCCTTTGACCGGTCCGTCTTCGGGTCCGCACCGAGGGGATCAGCCTTGACGGGCTTAGGCACATGCGAGGCGGCCTTGTCGCGCGCGATCGAAGTCGATGTCTGGACCGGTGACCGGACGTGGTCTGCATTATCATGCGCTGGGTAGATGGGTTCAGCTTCAGCGCCGCCCGCCATGCCGTCCAGCAGGTGGGACAGATCCTCGATGTGATCCGCGATGACGTTGGTGACGATGCCCTCGCGCTGGAAGGTGCCCGACACGCGCAGCAGCCGCCCCGCCATGACTTCCGCCCGGAACTTCGGGAAGACCCCATTGCCCCAGACGATGATATTGGACGTGCCCGCTTCGTCTTCCAGCGTGAGGAAGACGACGCCGGACGCTGTGCCTGGACGCTGGCGGCAGACGACCAGACCGCAGACTGTGATGGGACGCCCGTCCGGGTAGTCGCGGAGATGTCGGGTTTGAATGCGGTTGCCGAGCTGCTTGTCGAGGAGTTCGACTGGATGGGTGCGCAGCGTAAGACGCTTGGAAACATAGTCGGCATAGACCTGCTGGGCTTCTGTCAGGATCGCGAGCGCAACCTCGCCGCTTGGAAGACCTTCCCCGACCTCCGAGAAGAGCGGCAGCGGGCCTCCACGCGGTAAGGCCTTGACCTGCCAGAGCGCCTCGCGGCGGTTGAGGCCGTAGCCTGCAAACGCATCGGCTTGCGCCAGCTTGTTGAGGGAGCGGTAGGACAGGCCCGCCCGACGCCAGACGGCATCGACCGAGCGGTAGCCGTTACCCCGGCAGGCTGTGAGCCACTTGGCTTCCTCTTCGGGCAGGCCCTTGATCTGGCGAAGACCGAGCCGGACGGCGAGCTTGCCGTTACCGTCCGGCTCCAGCGTGCAGTCCCAGAAGCTCGCCTCCACGCAGGGCGGACGCACTTCCACACCGTGGCGCTGCATGTCCTGGACGATCTGGGCGGGTGCGTAAAACCCCATCGGCTGGCTGTTGAGCAAGGCACAGCCGAACACTTCCGGATGGTGACACTTTAGATAGCAGGACACGTAAACGATCAGCGCGAAACTGGCGGCATGGCTCTGCGGGAAGCCGTAGCCGGAGAAGCCTTCCAGCTGGCGGAAGACCCGTTCCGCGAAGTCGCGCTCATAGCCATTGTCGAGACAGCCCTGGATAAAGCGATCCTTGTGGATCTGGATGCGTCCCGGTCCCGATGAGGAGGCCAAGCTCCGGCGCAAGTGGTCGGCTTCGCTCGCCGAGAAGCCGGCGGCGATGGAGGCGATCTCCATGGCCTGTTCCTGGAAGAGCGGGATGCCGAGCGTCTTCTCCAACGCCGGCCGGAGGGCTTCGCTCGCATACTTCACCGGTTCTTCGCCGCGTCTGCGCTTAAGGTAGGGATGGACCATGTCGCCCTGGATAGGGCCGGGCCGGATGATGGCGACTTCGATGATGAGGTCGTAGAAAGTTCGGGGCCGCATCCTGGGCAGGAACTGCATCTGCGCGCGGCTTTCTATCTGAAAGACACCCAGCGTATCGGCTAGGCAGATCATATCGTAGGTGGCGGGATCTTCCTGCGGCACGTTCGACATATCGAGATCGATGCCCTTCCATTGCCGCAGCAGTTCGAACCCCTTGCGGACGCAGGTCAGCATGCCGAGCGACAGGACATCGATCTTCATCATGCCCATCACGTCGATATCGTTCTTGTCCCACTCGATGATGGTTCGGTCTTCCATCGCCGCGTTCTCGATCGGGCAGAGCTCGTCCAGTCGGCCATTGGTGATGACCAGCCCGCCCGAATGCTGGGACAGGTGCCGCGGAAAGCCGATCAGTTGGTTGGCGAGCTTCAGCGTCAGGGCGATGCGGCGGGCGTTCGGGTCGAGCCCGGCATAGGCGGCGCGCTCCGGTGTCAGCCCACCGTCGCGCCACCCCCAGATCTTGGACGAGAAGGCGCGAATGCTGTCTTCCGACAAGCCCAGCGCCTTGCCGACCTCGCCTAGGGCTGAGCGAGACCGGTAGTGGCGCACGGTCGAGCAGATCGCGGCGCGGTGACGGCCGAACTTGCCGAACACATACTGATAGACCTCCTCCCGCCGCTCATGCTCGAAATCGACGTCGATATCCGGCGGCTCGCCGCGCACGTCGGAGATGAACCGCTCGAAGACCATGTTGATGAGGTCGGGGCTGGCATGGGTGATGCCGAGTGCGAAGCAGACCACGGAGTTGGCGGCCGAACCGCGACCTTGGCAGAGGATGCCGTCCCCGCTGGCATAGCCAACAATGTCCTGAACGGTCAGGAAGTAGGGTGCGTAGCCAAGCTTGGCGACGAGCGCGAGTTCCTTCTCGACCACGGCCCGCACCTTGAGCGGCACCCCGCCCGGATAGCGCCCACGCAACCCCTCTTCGGTCAGTTGGCGGAGCCGCGTGTCTGGATCGATGCCGTTCAGCACTTCGTCCGGATATTGATATTCCAGCTCGTCCAGTCGGAAGGTGCAGGCGTCCGCGATGCGCAACGTGTTGAGCAGGGCTTCGGGATAGTCCCCGAACAGTTGCCGCATCTCCAGCTCGGAGCGCAGGCGGCGTTCGCCGTTCAGCAGCGCGTGCTGGCCGAGTTGATCGACGGTCCGCTTCAGCCGGATGGCGGTGAGCGTATCGGCCAGAAGACGGCGATTGCCTCGGTGCATCAGCACATTGCCCAGCGCGACGAGCAGAACGGATTTAATCGCCGCTAGCTCGGCGATGATGCGGAAACGGTCCTCGTCCCAGCCGTCATAGTAGGGTGACAGGCCGAGATAGAGGTCAGTGCCAAACGTCGCCTTGAGCGGATCGATGTGGGCCTGAGACCGGACGGGGTCCTTCAGGATGACGACGGTCTCCGAGAGGCCGTCCAGCACATCGCTCATCTCGAGCTGGCAGTCGCCTTTCTCAGCCCGCCGCTTCCCGACAGTCAGCAGGCGCGCCAGCTTGGCATAGCCAGCGCGTGTCCTGGGATAGGCAAGCACTTCCGCCCCGCAGCTTGTCACGAGGCGCGAGCCAACGCGGAAGTCGAGACCGATGTCCCTTGCGGCCGAGTAGGCCCGGACGATGCCGGAGAGCGAGTTGCGGTCGGCAACGCCGATCGCGCGCAGTCCGATCTCGTGGGCGCGCTCGACCAGCTCCGCCGGGTGGCTCGCGCCCGTCAGAAAGGTGAAGTTGGTCGTGATATCGAGTTCCACATAACTCATCTCCGGCGGTCCATCAGGCGCGAAGCCCTCTACGCACGAAGAAGAGAGAGGCGCGGATCGCGCAGGAACTCGCCGCAGACATAGCAGCCATCGTCCGGGTGCCGAGGAAAGACCATCAGCCAAAAGAGCCGGCCGCATTCCGTCCGAGCCCGCCAATAGTCGCGTACCCGGGCTTCGAACTTGGTGTTCGGATTGTCCCAGTTGACTGGGCTGATCCGTTCCGGACCCTTGACCTTCACGACGCGGTAGCTGTCCCGTCGCCAGGTGAAAGCGTAGGGTGCGCGACCGGGTTGGTCGACCCGCACGCGCTCGGGTGCGAAGGCGATTTCGGGGCGGGGATAGGCTGTCAGGTCCGTGGGCGGTGTCCAGTCGAGCGCATCGACGGCCGGACCGAACATCATCTCGCGCTCCGGCGTATAGCCCGGTCCGGGGCGCGGCGTGTGCAGCCGGTCGAAGCCGAGCCGGTTGCCAAGCGTGGTCAGCGTCTGGTCGACGGCCTCCTGCTGCGCCTGGGCGGCATTGCCTGCCTCGATTTGGTGTGGGTTGAAAAGACAGATGTCGAGCGCGAGCAGCCGCATCCAATCCGCGCCGAACTCGATCTTGAGCTGATCGAGCGGTCGTGCGAACTGGCGCGAGATCGGCGTGACGGTCCGGGTCGGACTGGCGAAGCCGACGGACAGATGATGGTCGCCCGTATCGACGCAACGGACCGTCAGCCGGAAGCCCCGGGCCGTGTAGCCCTTGTCTCTCAGCTTCTGGCAAACGCGCTCGGCCAACCGTTCCAGAATGCCGGTCACGTCTTCAAGGCGGCCGATGGGCTCAGGCAGTGTCATGTTGGCTGCGAAGGTCGGGACGACAGCGCTAGGAACGACCGCGTCGTGGGTATGGCCGCGCAACTCATCCAGCGCGCTCGTCAGATGGACGGAAAAGCGCCGAGCCAGCTCGGCGGACTTGAATCGCCGCAGCTCGCCAATCGTAGTGACGCCAAGTCGGCGCAGGTCGGTCTCGATAGACGTGTTCAGATCCAAGGCCGCGACGGGCAAATCATCGACTTGGGCATGCTCGCGGTCTGGATCTGTTATGGTGATCGTTGAGGCACCGTGCCGCGCAAACCCGCGCGCCGCCCGGAGCGTGTTGGCGATACCGATCCGGGTCACGACCGTCAGGTCTTCTGTCTCCCTCAGGATGATCTCGGCCATATCCGGCTCGCCTTCGAACAAATGTGCGCAGCCGGTGACATCGAGGAGAAGTCCGTCGGGCGGATCAAGCGCGATGCGCGGCGAGTAGCGGTCCGCCCAGATGTGAAGCGCGCCCAGAAGCCGGGATTCACTCATATAGTCCTGCGGCTCTATCAGCAGATCAGGACAGACGGCATAGGCGTCCGCGACCGTGTCGCCCGGTTGGACACGGGCTTTGCGTGCGTGGTCATTGGCGCAGACGATGCGGTCCACATTGCCTGTCTTGCGCGTCACGGCGAACGGTCCCCAGAGACGCGGATCGTCGCGCCGCCGCCAGCGATCAAGCGGCAGCTCCGGAAACCAGAGAGCGAGGGTGCGTCGTGAAACGGATGGGCGCATGGATGGGTGGGTTTTCCAGAGAAGGGCAAAGATCGGGCGGATGGATGAGATGTTCGGGCGGGTCGCCCCGCACGGACCAGGCGCGCGGGCGGCCACGCTTGTTACGGGTCAGGTTCCACACCCAGTCGGACTCGAACCCCTCTTCGCTCTCGCAATGCCAGCGGGTCTGGCAGGCCGAGGACTGAGCATGACGGCGGATCAGGACAATGCCAATTCCGCCGCCAACTTGCGCGGCGATCTGGAGGCGTCGGCTTTCGGACAGGTCCGGTCCCTTGTCGATGTCGATGATGACCGCGCCAGCACCGCGGCATCGCAAAGCTTCTTCGCCGGCCCACAAGGTCTCGTCGCGGCTGGCGGTCTCGACCATCAGCAAATGTGCAGGATCTCCATAAGCGCGCATCCCTCGGGCCCGCACAGACCGCGCGCGGTCTCCTATGGCGATCCAGAAGACCCGGCCTGTTGTTCGTGCGACAACGGAAAAAGCGAGAGACGTTCGGAGAGACCCTGTCGCTTCATGGACCCGCCCAGCGGCGATCGGCTCGACAGAATCCAACCGTATGCTGTCCTCATTGGCAGATAAAACTCGTCCAGAAACGAGGCCAATCTTTGATCTTATGTCTTGTAGGGTTGACATAAGTTCGTGCTTTGTTCTTTTTAGGCCGTTCGAGTCAAGCGAAACAGGAATAAAGTCCTATAAAAGCTGTGGGTGGTTTTTCGTCGAACGACGAAACAGAGGGGTCATCCGTTTCCGGCGTGAACGATAATGTCGTGTCGCTTTTTGCCATTGATGACTTCTGCGATGATGGTCCTGACCCTGAGTTGATGTGGCATGATTTTCACCAATGGACACTTCAGTATGCCAAGACGATCAGCGACATCTGTTTGCTTGGCGGTGTCTTGGCTATCGAAATTGCGCAAGAAGTCTGGGACAACATCGCCCATATTGTGCCTGAGAAATTCTGGACAGACGACAAGATCCGCATCGATATTTTGGAAGTTAAGCCAGCTCCACCCAAGGTCCAGCGATTTTAAACCGGTGCGGTCGGACATGATCCGAAGAGCAGGGTTGTCGGTGTCTTGACGTCAAGCCGATGTCCAGACAGAATTGGTTGAGCTGGGTTGATGGAGGTTGCCATGCGCACCGCACGTTTCAGCTTTGTCTTATCGTCGCTCCTCGTCGTATCTTGTGCGGAGGCGCCAACGCACACGGCTTCAAGCGACGTGTTTTTAGAGGTGCTTCGGAATACCTATTCCGGTCAAAAGGTCTGCGCGCGGATTGGCACGCGCCCACGTAACGGGGTGATCGCCCAAGCGCCGTCGATCCTGCCGGATCCACGTATGGAAATGCTGGTAGCAGCGGGTTTGCTGACGCGGGAGCAAGACGGTATCAGTCTTAAATATGCCCTGACGGATGCCATTATGCCCTTGCTTGAAGGACAGGAACCGGGAGAGTCCTACTCGGGCGGGATCCCTCGTCTATGTTTTGCGGAAGTGCGAATCTTGGACTTGCTTGAGTTTACCGAGCCAACGGAGACCTTCGGAACAACCGTTTCGAATGTTCGCTACTCCGAAGGTCTGGTCAATGTAGAGCCATGGGCTGAAGATGTCTTCGCGGATACGAACGACCTTCCGCAAATCCAAGGCGGCATACGAGAGCGAACGACAGATCTAATTTTGACTCCGGATGGGTGGGTGGTCCAGAGTTCACTCCAGCCATAGCGGTTGGGCGGTCCCGGCTGCGCCGGGCCGGGCTTTCGTGAATGGAGCCTTCGCGACGCTCGTCTCCACCCTTCGGGCTTTAATCCCTACCGCGCCGGGCAGATAGCCCGACACAATGTGCCGCTGACGCGGCGCTGACCCTGATCGTGTCTGTCCATACGTCTCGTCCAATGCGGACGGCGCTGACGCGCCGGCTCTGTTGAGGGTTTCCCTCGGCAGACGGGGGCGGGCGACTGGCAGGGATGGCACGGGGCGGTCGAGCCGCAAGGGCGGCGGGTCTGTAAGCCGTCCATTTCGTCTTCGCTCTCCTACCTTAGCCCTTGCGTCCCGCCCTCATGCCCCGCGCCTGACCTGCCTTTTCGTCGCCCACCCCCGCCTGCCGGGGAACTGTGCGGGGCGGCGGAGAGATGGAGAGCGAGCATGACAATTCAGACCCTGACACCTAGCCGAGAGACCGATTGCGGGCCTGACGGCCCGCGCGGCGCGGACGTTGGCGCGCCGCCGCCTATTGCCGGACCCCACACCCCGGAACCCGCCAATCCCAGCGGCGACCGCCCGGCCATCTATGTGGCGTGTCTGGCTGCCTACAATAACCAAACACTGCACGGCGCTTGGATATGGGCCGACGACGCGGACGAAATGCGGGCGGCGACACAGGCCATGCTGGCGCGCAGTCCGGAGCCGGGCGCGGAGGAATGGGCGATCCACGACTATGCGGGCTTTGAAGGGTTGAGCCTGTCGGAATATCAGAGCTTCGAAGCTGTCGCGGAGATGGCCGCGTTCATCGAGGAGCGCGGCGCCCTGGGCGCAAAAGTGGCCGAACATTATGGCGGCGATCTGGACGACGCCCGCAAGGCGTTTGAAGAATATGCAGGCGAATACGAGAGCTTTGCGGACTATGCTCGCGAGTTGATGGAGGATTGCGGGCCGAAGGTGCCGGAGGCCTTCCGCTATTACATCGATTGGGCTTCGATGGGCGAGGACATGGAGCTTAACGGCGACATCGTTTCCTTCGAGATGGGCATCCAGTCCGTCCACATCTTCCGGTCGTGGTGAGCGCCATGACCGCATTGTCTCAACAGCAGACCCCGACGCACTTCTCGGAAGGGTTCGACGCCTTCGTCTGCGAAGGCGACACTATCACGTGCGACGTGGACGGGTTCATCGTCACGGCGACAATCCGGCACGACGATAGCGGCGATGCGCCGGACGAGCGGCAGGACGGGTTCTGGCCGTCGCTAAACCCGCAGGACGCCGGGTTCATCGGGACCGACAAGAGCGGCGCGGACCTGATCGAGGCAGACAGCAAGGCCGGACGCATCATTGAGGCGTGGCGCAAGGACGAATGGTTCTATTGCGGCCTCGTCCTGACCGTGTCGCGCGACGGCGTGACGCTGGACGACCATGCGGCAAGTCTTTGGGGCATCGAAGCTAACTACCCCGGAAGCGACAACGCCTATCTGACGGAAGTCGCCGCCGACCTTTTGCCCGACGCCTTGTATGAGGCGCGCGCGGCGCTGGCGCGTTTGTGCGCCGGATGCGGCTACGTGGACGCACTGGCATGACGGGCGCGACCGACATTCGACCGTGCGTCTCCGAGCCTACACCGCTGATGCGTCAGTATCTCGACATCAGGGCGAACGTTCCAGCCGACACACTGCTGCTCTACCGCATGGGCGACTTCTACGAGGTCTTT
Organism: Litorimonas sp.; assembly: GCA_049647245.1. Taxonomy (GTDB): domain Bacteria; phylum Pseudomonadota; class Alphaproteobacteria; order Caulobacterales; family Maricaulaceae; genus Litorimonas. The sequence continues at coordinate 35,327 of JBARXH010000205.1, read as the reverse complement.
TTCGAAGACGCCGAGCGTTTGGCTGCGGCGCTGGACATTGCCGTGACCCGGCGAGGCCGACATAATTGCAAACCCATTCCGATGGCGGGCATCCCCGTGCATGCGTCGGAAGCCTACATCGGCAGACTTGTGAAAGACGGCTTCAAGGTCGCGATCTGCGAAATGACCGAATGCCCGACCAAGGCGCGAGAGCGAGACCGACAAGCGGTCCTCCGCCGTAAGGTCGTGCGGATCATTACGCCGAATCCCAGCGAAGTCGCTGGCGATACCGGACCCGTATCGGAGCCAGCGACCGAGACGACGGCTGAGGGCGAACAGAGCCTGATCGGTGGCGTTGCGCCCGTGACCTTGCGCCAACGGCTGGACGCCGTTGGCGCGCGTCCGCTGACAGCCGGGCCGACCGCCCGCCAGTTCTGGGGCGCGTCCCCCAAGCCTCAATCCCCCTGTGACCACGGCCTCTTCGATGAGGTCGGCCGTGCGCAAACCGACCTGTGCGACCTCATCGCCACCCTCGACAAGGAGACCTCCCCATGACCGCAACACAAGTGAAAGTGCGCCCGCAATGCGCCTCAAAGGCCAAGACGGCGGAGCCGAAAAGGTTAGCCGGACCCAGCGCCAAGCCGAACGCCAAGCCCAAAGCTAAGCGCAAACCGAAACCGCGCGCCCCGTCCGCGACCGCCCAAGACGTGCAGTTCATCGACGTGTCGGACCTCCGCGTCTCCAAACTCAATATGCGATATGGGCAGGCAGACCCCGACATCGAGGACATCTATCCCAGCATTCTGGCGTCGGGCGTCAATCAATCGCTCTTGGTCCGCAAGGAGGGTAAAGGCTACGGCGTGATCGCTGGACGGCGACGCCTGTTCGCACTCAAACGCAAGGCGGCGGAAACCGACAAGCCCGTGACCGCGCCGTGTATCGTTATGACGGCGGGCGACACGGTCGCCGCGCGCGAAGCGTCCTTGCTGGAGAACGTCGCACGGTTGCCCGCGACGGAGTTGGAGCAGTTCGCGGCCTTCAAGGCGTTGGCCGAGGCTGGGCAGACGTCCGCAGAGATCGCCACGACCTTCGGCTTGACCGAACTGCGTGTGAAGCGGGTTCTGGCTCTGGCCAATGTCCATCCCGACATCCTGAAGCTCTATGAAGACGACGAACTAGGCCGCGAGTCCCTGCGCCATATGACGATGGCGACAGAGGCGCAGCAAGCCGCTTGGCTAAAACTGTGGCATGGCCCGGAATACGTGCCGCAGAACAGCTACCTCAAGGAGTGGCTGACAGGCGGGACGCCGATCAGCACCAAGTCGGCCTTGTTTAATCCTGATGATTATGACGGCCATATCGTCACGGACCTCTTTGGAGAGCAAGGCTACTTCCAAGATGCAGACCTGTTCTGGGAGCACCAGAACCGGGCCATTGCGGCGAAGGTCGAAGCCTTAAAAGCGGACGGCTGGACATCGGTGATGCTGCTTGACCGGGGCGATTACTTTGAACGTTACGAGCATGGCAGACGTGACAAGGCCGCAGGCGGCAAGGTCTATATAGAGGTCGGTCACGATGGGTCCGTTACGATCCATGAGGGCTGGCTACCCAAGAAAGACATTAAGCGCATCGACGCCATTCTCGGCACAGGTGAAGCATCAGACGGCGCGGCCAAGGCCGCGACCGCCAAACCGGAAATGTCCGGCCCCGTTGCGGAGTATGTCCGGCTGCACCGCCATGCGGCGACAACCGCGACCCTATTGGACCATCCCGGCGTCGCCTTGCGGCTGGCCGTGACCCATATGCTGGTCGGGTCTTACCGCTGGAGCGTGGAACCGCAGAAGACGACGAGCCGCAAGGAGAGCACGACGGAGAGTGTCGCGCAGAGCCAAGGGGCGGTCCGCATTGCGGAGGAGCGCCAAGCGGTCTTCGACCTGCTCGGATTGAAGGCGGAAGACCCGTATTACGGAGAGCCAAAGCAGCTTGCCGCAAACCCCTTTGCCGAGGTCTTCGCGTCCCTGCTGGCGCAGGACGATGCAACCGTCATGCGCGTCATGACGCTGGCCATGAGCATGACGCTCTGTGCCGATGAGGACATTGTGGAGACACTTGCGGCGACCGTGCAGCCGGACATGGCCGCGCTTTGGTCGCCGGACGATGCGTTCTTCGACATTCTACGCGACAAGCGGGTGATCAACGCGATGCTGAAAGACGTGGGCGGGAAGCGGTTCGCCGATGGGCTGATCAGCGAGACCGGAACGAAGCAGAAAGCAGCGCTTCGCAACCGTCTCGACCCTGATGTCGTCGGCAAGGACACGGCCCAGCCGGACTGGCGTCCGCGCTGGATGCAGACCGCGCCGACCCACTATCTCGACCGGGCGACCTGCCCGCCCGCGATGGCGGCGGTAGACGTCGCCAAAGCCTTCGCGACGCATAAAACCAGCGAGACAGCGCGGCGTGAGACGGCCTCCAAAGGCAAGTCCAAAGCCGCTTGAAACAGGCTCCCTCTTGCGAGGGAGCCACGCCACATGCTCCGCAGGATACTCTCCAATCCTTAGGGAGCGACAGGAGCGATCGCGGCAAACCCGCATCGTTTCCGGCCAAGGCCGTCCCCGCAGGGACGGCCTTCGTCATGGTCGGAAGTCAGCTATATTAGGTGGATCTTCTGGCCATCCGATGGACGAAATCAAGCGCGCTTTTAGAGCGTGGTTTTACAATCAAAGTATCTCTGTAAGATTGGTCGCGGGGTGCAGACCGCACCGTATGCAGCGACCGCCGGGCGCGGAGCCGGACAGTCTGTTTTAAGGCCACCACTCTGATACCTGCGAGGGAATAGATAACATGGCAGGTCTCGCCAGTCTTGACGGCATAGACCTATTGGCGACCCTGAAAAGTCCGTTCTCCGGGACGGCAAGAGCCAGCAATTCACGCCGGATCGAGAGTGCCGATCTTACCCAGCCCGCCTGATAAGCACCATAAGAATGCCGCCAACCAGCACCCGGTAGTCAGGCTGGCTGTATCGAATAAGCCCGGCCATTCATGACGATACGGATCAGGATAGAGAACCTTGCATGACCTGATGGCGTGCCCTAAAAGCCTGAATCGGTCTTGGCGGAAGGCTCGCCCAGTGCATTTGCCACAGCCATCCTCTCCACAAGACATAGGCTAACGCGAGGGCCCGATGCCCTGTTGAAGAGACTGACCTGGTCGACCCGTCAGGCCCGGCCAACCGGTTCCACGCACGACTTTCCCCTGCCGCTTCGCGGCATTCCTCGCGAGACAAAGTCGCACCCTCCACCGGTGCTCCTCTTCGTTCCGCCCGCGAAGAGCGGTGGCCGACCCTGCCGCGCCGCCCTGCCGGTCGCTCGTCAACAGGGCATCGGGCCCTCGCGACGAACTTATGGAGAAAATGACCATGGCAAATGCACTGGGCTATATCACTGAAACCGACACAGGCTTCGAGGGCACGCTCTCGATGCTCTCCCTATCCACCCCTATCCGCATCGTCGCGAACGGCCTCAAGCAGGACGGCACAGACCAGCCCGACTATCGGGTGCTGGCAGGCGGCCAAGGCGCTCCCATCGGGGCAGGCTGGGTGAGAACGGCGAAGTCATCGGGGCGCGAATATGTTTCCCTGACCCTCGCCTCTCCGGAGATCGGACCGCGTAAGGTCTACGCCAACATCGCGCCGGTCAAGAATGACGAGACCCGCCACGTCATCCTCTGGAACCCGGCAGGCTAGTCTCTCGGGACGACCAAAACCCAGACCGCTCGGCTCCGCGCCGGGCGGTCGCTACGTTTCTACTTGGAAAGAAGTCGCGCTTAGATTGAACAGAAGTCGAACATGCAACTGAGTCTAATCGGATTCCCGTATTTACTTTTCTAGGAAATTGTTCCTATTTTGTTTCCTCGCGGGCTGGGGGTCGCTATACGTGTCTGGAGGCAAGAGAAATGAGGCTGGACGAGCAGATTGTCATGTCGGATGCGGCTTGGGCGTGGGAGGGATTGCGAAGAAACACTTCGTACAGACGATCGTGGGCAAGACATCGCCAACACCTACCAGAAGTCTGTGATCGACATGAAAGCCTCCGATACATCCGTTTGCACAAACCCTATCTCGAAGCGGAAACTTTCGGTCTTATTGCATTCGCAGACCCTGACCTTCCATCAAGCGAGACTCCGGTTTTCTGGTTGCCGAACTTGCTTACTAGCACTCTCTCCGTCCGCTTTGATGTGGCTCTGCCTGAAGATGATGGCAGTTTTTCTTTAAAGACACTCAGGTGCCTGCCGACCGTCCTCGACACGAGCGATGGACAGAGGATGGTTCGTTTGGGCGGTCATGATTTCTGGATACAGCTCCTAGGTAATAGCGACGTACCGATAGGCGAGGATGCCCGCGTTTCCATTAGATTGGACGGTAGACCCGGCGCGACGCGTCGACTTCGGACCTTCGGAAAGCTCTTGTCTTTGCATAGATCTGATGCGCGGAAGGTGTTGCGTGCGAGACGTCGCCCGAGCCGCGACAAGCTCTTGGAAGGGCTTCTTGCTTGGGATATTGAGACGATAGAACCGGGTCGGATCGGCAGTCTTAGGGACATCGCGATTGGCCTCTTCGGTGAGGCCCGTGTTTCACAAGACTGGGCTGCAAATCGGTCATTGAAAGATCGCGCGATTAGGGCGCGCGACCGAGGACGTGCCTTCGTCGGCGGTGGGTATCGACGTCTTTTGCGAGACGCCGCATCTTAGGGGTGTCGAAAACTGCAATGCAAACTTCGACACTGCCCAAAGATCCTAACATAGGAATATAGTCCTTTTATAAACTTCTTCCAACTCTTCCGTTGGTCGCAGAGATGAAAGGACACTTGATGGTCAATCCCTCCGAAACTCCATACTTCACGACCGAAGAAGCGGCGATCTACCTTCGAATGAAAGTTTCAACGTTGGACGCCATGCGGTGGCGGCATGACGGACCGACGTTCCGGAAACATGGGGCCAAGGTGCTCTATCACCGCGATGATCTCGACCTGTGGTCGCGCTCGCAGCATGTCGGCGACATGCTCGCACCGGCCAATGACCGGGCCGATAATGACGACTGATCCGTATACGCTGGTCGAAGTTCACTTTCGCAAAAAACGCATCAATCACCGCGTTCTTTTCGGCGAGCCTGACCGGTATGTTCGTAAAGATTGGCAGCGTCGGTTTGCAGCATATCGTCCCGGCCAGGTCTTCGGCTATGAACGCTGGGAGGCCAATGGGTTCGGGACACAACTATGGTCGGTCGCGATCTGTTGTGCAGTGGCACAGGGTCATTGTACGACATTGCCCGGCATTCATCCGGGAGCTGACGTCTGGCTGCACGCGTCAGGGACGACCCGCGTTAGGCGCGTTCTTGCGGCATTGGACGCGCTGCAAGCGATCCAATTTGCGCCCGAATCCCTCCCTGAGCGGCGCTGGCGCGCGCTCAATCTGGCCAATCTGCAAGCGAAAAACCTCGCCCAGATCGTCGAGGACTGGTTATGTTGATCCGCGTTCTTGCACCGCTTTCGATTGCTGTATTGTGTGGCGCGACACTCTTCCAGATCGTCCGTCCCAGCGTTCCCAGATTGCTTTACAATCCAAGCCCGAGTGCGCCGGTTGGATGGTATCGATTGGAGCCGGGCGCGCAAATTAGGCGAGATGATCTTGTCGCAGCCTATGCGCCTCAAGCGGTTGAAATGCTTGCCGTAGAGAGACGCTATCTCCCTCCCAACATACCTCTCATTAAGACCGTCTGGGCTGTCTCGGGAGAGAGAGTTTGCCATGACGAACATGGCGTCAGCGTGTCGGGACGCCCTCTGCTTGTCGTGCTGTCGCACGACTCGCGAGGGCGGCCCCTACCATCGAAACGAGGCTGTTTTACGCTCTTGAAAGATCAGATCTTTCTCGTTTCGACAGATGTGCAGACCTCGTTCGATAGTCGCTATTTCGGTCCGGTTTCGCGATCGAATGTCCTCGGTCGCGTGCGTTATCTGGGACAGTTTCGCTGGAAGTCGGATCGGCAGGGGCTCGTCGATAAGGCGGGGCACGGGTGACGGGCGTGGAAGGCAAGATAAAAGGGGGTGTCGACACCCCAGGACTAAGTCCAGTCTGCACATCGGTTTTTAGTGTCGACACGGTCGATTATGGTGTCGACACCGATCTCTGGTTTTCTCAGGTGGTACTGGGCGAAACGGTGTTGACACCAAAGGCCAAACCTTTTTTAGCCTCTTCGATCCTCATTCCGACATGACGAAAGGCGATGGCTTCGAAGTTCGGCTCGGTCGCATTCGAACGCGGTCCGGAGCGCGCAAGACTGTCACTTTCTTCAAGCGGATCGAGCGAGCGTCGAAACGCAAGGGCGCTAGCTCGTCGCGATCATCCGCGTCCAGCCGGGCCGTCCGACCAATGGCATTTTACCGACGGGTCGTGATCAAAGGGTCGTTCAAGACCCACGCAGGCGGCAAACATATCGGACTGAAGAAACACGTCGATTATATCCAACGGGATGGGACGGACGAACATGGCGGACGTGCCGAACTGTATGGGTCTGAGATCGACCAAGTAGAAGGCTTAGATGAGCGCAAGAGTCTTGCGAATGACGTTGCCAAGACTTGGAAGGATGACCGTCACCATTTCCGGTTCATCGTTGCACCGGAAGACGCCGCACAACTGGCGGACTTGAGGGCTTACACGACCGATCTTGTCGCGGAGATGGAAAACGAACTCGGTACGAAGCTGGAATGGCTGGCGGCCGACCATCATAATACGGCCAATCCGCACACGCATCTAATCGTGCGCGGGGTCCGGGACGATGGCAAGGACCTCGTCATCCCGCGCCGCTATCTCTCACATGGAATGCGGCGACATGCAGAGCAACTTGTCGAGGCTGAACTGGGACCAATGACTCAGATTGAAGGCCGTGTGCGCCTTGCAAAGACTGTTGAAGCGGAACGGGTGACGGACCTGGACCGCGCGCTCTCTAAGCAGGCCGAGCAAGGCGTCGTCGATTTATCCAGACCAGCCCAAAAGGGAAGGGTCTGGCATCGACGGCTCATGATCCGACGCTTGCGCCACCTTTCGGTTCTAGGGCTAGCGGAACCGCAAGGCGGAGGCCATTGGCGGATTGAGCCCGATTCCATCGACCGTCTCCGACAGATGGGAGAGCGGGGAGACATCGTCAAAGCGTTGTACAGCGCGATGAAAGGCCAAGCGCCCAGTATCGTGACGGAAGACAATATCTTCGATCCCAATCGACTCGGCTCTCGGTCAGTTACAGGACGGGTCACACGATTCGGGAAAATTGATGATACACACTCCGATGGTTACGTTGTGATCGAAGCTCTAGACGGGCGGTTGGTCCACGCCGCCGTCGCAGATGACGAAACGTTTGAGACCTTGCGAAGTGGGCAGGTGGTCACGTTCGAACCGCATCATCAAGGTCCAAAGTCGATAGACAGATCCATCGCAGCATTTGCTGACCAGAACGACGGTATATACAGCGAGGCAAGACATGCGACTGAAGGCGATAGGGTCTCGACTGCTTACGCAAGAGCACATGACCGGCGATTAGAAGCGTTACGTCGACAGAAACGCGTCGTTCGCAGGCCCGATGGATCGTGGCGCATACCCAGTGACTATCTAGACCGCGCAGCGGACTATGAGGCGGAACGGGCCAAGCGTCTTCCGACATCCTTGCAACGCGAAAGTCGACTGACTCTTCGCGAGATGCAAACGGCAAGAGGTGTGACATGGATCGACAGGCATCTAGCCGAAGGTCACGAACCCATTTTGCGATCAACGGAAATCCACACGGCTATGGCGAAACGAGTCTCGGGGTTGAAAGAAATGGGCGTCGAGAAAGATGAGGCCGGAAAGCTGCCGAGCGCCGCACTTAGGAAACTGGAAGCGATGGATCTTGGCGATGCCGCTTCAAGAATATCCGTCGAGACTGGCAAACCCTATGCACCGCTCGGAGACGCTCGGCATATAGATGGTATTTACAGCGAGGCCATTGAGCGACCGAGTGGCAAGTTTGCCGTGATCGAACGCTCGAAAGAGTTCACGCTCGTGCCGTGGCGACCGGTTATGGAAAAGCGGCTGGGGCGGATGATTTCAGGGCGAGTGTCGTCGGGCGGGATAAGCTGGGATGTAAGTGGGCGACGAGGGCCGTCACGTTGAGAGGCGCTATACAGACGAGTTCAAAATTTAATGAAAGTCGTTCGATATGCGAGGGTCTGGTTTTGTACTCGCGTTTACTTTAATAAGTTCGCCTGTCTCACACAGGCAACTAGTGCGGCAATCTCTAATCTTTGTTTGGTTGGCAAGAACCAGTCGCACTGCTGGGGCCGTTAATGCGCTCGACATTGGCTAACAACCTTCGCCTCTGGTTGGTCGCGCGCGTACACCAACAAGTATAAAAGTCTTGCCGTATGAAAAGACGCTTGACCTATGTCGGATTATCCGACATATCTCTCGAGCGTTGGAATATCGGACAAATCTAATGGACGAAATCAGTATTAGGCAGATTGTCGAGAAAGAGCTTCAACAGGGTGCGGCGAGCGGCTGGGCATCCTTTACGGGGGGAGCGACCTTCGCAGCTGGCGTCGATTCACTTAAGGCTATCGATATTTGCCTTGCGCTCGAAGAAGCTTTTGGGATCGTGATCGAAGAAGCGAACGTGCCCCCTGGAGGCTTCTCGACTGATGAGGAATGCACAGCTTACTTTGTTGACAAGGTTGTAAAGGCAAAGCCGACCATACCTGCTGCAACCGTCATATGAGCACGCACAACACACAGAATGACGATCAAATGCTTATCGCGACCAGGTTGCGAGAGGCGCGAGATTACGTCGGCCTGAGGCAAGATCATGTTGCGGAGGACCTTAAGGTTTCGCGGAGCGCAATTTCTGAAATAGAGTCGGGCCGTCGCAAGGTTAGCGCCGTTGAACTTAAAGCACTGGCAAAGCTGTACCAACGCCCGGTCTCATGGTTCACGGATGATATTGTGGGCGAGGTTTCTAAAGAGGTGGAGTTTCTTGCAAGAACGGCTACTGAGTTGTCTGATCGAGACTTGAACGAGCTACAACAGTTCGCCGAATTTCTAAAAAATCGCTCCGAAGCGTCAGATGAATAGATCTGAGCATAGAGCCTTGGTTCTGAAAGCCACGCGCGCAGCCAAGGAGTTGCACCGCGCATATGGGATGGACCGTCAGGAACTTACGCGCATCGACGTGTATTCCACGATTCACCGTAGCGGTGCTGTTCTCATGTTTCGACCAATGGACAAACTCTTGGGTGCTTACTTCAAGTCGGATTGCAAGGGTATAATTATCAACACGGAGCGTCCGGTCGGTCAGCAACGGTATACAGCTGCTCATGAACTCGGACATATGATCATGAAGCATGACCCTCATGCTGATGACAAAGACATTCTGCGTCGTTCGCCACTGTCTGCTACCGTTGGTGTGCCCCGCCAAGAGTTAGAAGCCGACGTCTTCGCTTCCGCATTTCTCCTTCCGACCTTTGTGATGGTCAATCACTTCCGCCGACAGGGATTGCAACCTGGGCAGACTTTGCAAGCTCAGGACATCTATCAGGCATCTTTGCGTCACGGATCGAGCTACAAAGCAACGCTCTTCGCTTTTCAGAGAGAAGGGTTGATCAGCACGTCCCAACGAAGAGAGTTTGCAAAAGTAGCGCCCCGGACTTTGAAACGAGACCTTGTTGGCGACTCGTATGATGGCGACTGGCGCAATAGAGATGTGTGGCGACTGACTGAGGCCGACCGCGGCGCAGTTATCGAAGCAATGCCGGGAGATTTGTTTGCACTCAAACTCCAAGAGAATCCAAGCACAGGCTATGTTTGGACATATGACGATTTGTCGAATTCTGGTTTTGCGACTTTAGAGGACACAAGCGTGGCCGCACGGCAAAACCAGTTTGGTGCTGCCGCTCGCCGATGGATCGTTGGCGACACATCCGAGCTTCTTCCGGGCACCTACAGCCTTAAAGAGATCCGTTTATTTCAACCTAGCACTATCGCTCAGGAACTTGAGCTCGGCTACCGGCATGGGGTTGGTCGCGAGAGTGGTCTTTACGCGAACCAGATGGCTGCCTGAGCGAGCAGGACTGTGGACGTGGCAATCGACCTTCGTGCGGGCTTTAACGCGGTCAGAGACCAAGGGCGCCGACCAACCTGCGCGGCTTTTGCAGCTGCGGCTGCGCATGCCTTTGCGCTTTCCGACGAAGTTATACTGAGTCCACAATGGGTGGACTTTTATGCGCAATCTCGCTTTCCCGGCAAAGGCGAGGGTATGTCTTTCAATCAATTGGGCGATGTCATTCAAGCTGATGGACAAGTACTCGAGGCTGACTGCCCTTATCAACCTTTCCCACCTAGTCACGATTGGCTCCCAACGAATGGGTTAACCGGTTCACATTATGCTTCGCTATTGCGACATGATGCTCTGCCGGAAAAACTACGTTCTGTAGTCGGACTCGGAATTCCAATCATTCTAGGAGTAGCGATCACGCCGGAGTTCTTGATTGGCGGGGAGGGTGCACCGAAACGCATCAACCACCTTGCGCAGCCACCTGGACGTAGTGCACCCGGGCACGCCATTGTTCTATGTGGAACCGCAAGTGAGAACGGGCTTCCATATCTGCTGGTCAGAAACAGTTGGGGGCAAGCTTGGGGTGATGGCGGCTACTGCTGGATTTCTGAAGACGCCCTTACGATCATGGCAGTTGATGCCATCACGCTGCAGGAGACCATATTGTGAAAACCTATAGCCCGACTTCGGCCGCTGGAAGCATAGTTGAAGCTTGGCTGGGCGGCGCTTGGAAGCTCCGAGAGAAAGGCGACCTACTCAACCTTATTCTTCACTCGGCCAAGCCTAGGGACTTTTCCGAAGCCGACAGAGCGGTAATGCATATTGTCGACGGGTACCTACGCGGCAAAGGAAAATTCGGGCTGGATACTGTGGCCAACACGATTTTTCCGATGGATCTGTATGATGAGAGGGGACAAGACTCGCTCTACTCTCGCTATCTCCAGGGTATGCCCCGGCAAAGAGAGCAAAAGGCTGGGTGGGGGAGGTATTTCGAGCGCCTAATCGATTGGCCTATCGACGATCCCAAAACGCACAAACGCGGAGATCCGGAGAGGCGCACAATTAACCAACTCAAAGACGTTATTGAGAAATTGGCGCTCTATAGCTCGACCGGGTCTGCAAAAGCCAATTATTATCAGGCCTACGAGCTTGCCACATTCGACCCGCGTGTCGATCGCGCTGGGAATATTGGTAGGCAATGCTTGAGCTTGATTGAGCTGAAGCCGGTGCCTACGGATGGCGGGCCGGATACGCTTCACATGACAGCATTCTACCGTAACCATTACTACATCTCGCGAACTCTAGGGAACATGCTGGGTTTGAGCGGCCTTCTGTCTTTCATTAGCGAGAATGCAGACCTTACACCAGGGACTTTGACGATTGTGTCATCCCATGGTGAACTTGATGGTCCAGGAGCGAAAGCTTTGATCGCGGACTGCAAGCAAACATACGAGGAGTAAAAGTCATGACTGTCCAAGACTTCTATGACTTCGTCGAAGCTTCAGATGTTTCGAAGAAGAAGCATGATGATTTTGAACGGCTTCGTATCGCTCGCTACGGCCTTTTCAGCGAAGTTGGATCAGTGATCGCCACACTGAAAAAGGCAGACCTACTCGATCCAAGTCTGGAGAATGGTAACATTGGCAGGAGCCTTCTGAGGGGAGAGCTTCGTGAAGAGATCGGCGACGCGCTCTGGTATGTCGTCATGCTTGCGAAAGTCGTTCGCGCTATCGAAGGCGACCCGCGCGCCGATGATATTTTCAGTGCCGACATCGAGAAACTTCAGAATGAACTTTCTGGCTCACGTTATGAACAAAAACGGATTCAGGCACGCCTAGGCGAGGCCAAAGTCTCGGACTTCCTGTCAGCTGCGCGAAATTATCTTGAAGGCGAGAGAACGTTAGACGGCTATCAGACGAGCGCCAAGGAGACGGCTCGGACGAAGGGCTCTGATTTGCGCGAAGTTTGTGTCGCGGTTTTGCAGCAACTTACGGCACAGCTCGCTCGTGAAATGCTCCCGGAGGTGGAGCACGCTCTCAATCACGAAGTATACCCTAAAGATACCGTGGACGCTCTCGGCGAGATCGTATGGCACTTGTCTGCCTTAGCCTCATTATACGAAATAGACTTATCTGAATCGGTCGGAGTAGCCATGCGGAAGGCTGAATTCAGGAACCTGTCTGAGATAGATACGCCTTGTCACGATTTTGCTTTCCCGGAAGACGAACGCTTTCCTGAGACGATGAAGTTTCGCTTCCGTGATATTGGTGAAGGAGTATCTGAAGTCTCATGGCGGATTGACGGCGAGTGGCGTCCGATGGGCAACGAACTTGAGGATAATCACATCGAAGATGATGCCTACCGATTTCATGATGTGATGCATCTTTCTTTCATCGTCTTTCTCGGATGGTCACCAGTTTTTCGGAAGTTCATGGGCTTGAAGCGCAATACTCCTGTCACTGGGTTTGACGAGTCGGTCCAAGATGGTGGGCGCGCTAAAGTCCTCGAGGAGTCGTTGATATTGCAAATTCATACTCATGCCGAGCGCCTTCGGCGCCATGCTGAGGACGCGGCAGCAGAATATGAATCAAGCAAACTATTCAGTGGCTCAGTCTACGACTTTCCAGGTGCTATAGGCTTCGACTTCCTAAAGCGTCTGCACGATCAGACACGGACATATGAGGTTCAATATAACACCCAACAAGATTGGGAAAGTGCCATCATTCAAGGATACCGGATGTTCGCAAAGCTTCGGGAGAGCGGAGGTGGTATCGTCATCGGCGATGCCAATGCTCGTACTCTGACGTTTCAAGAGCTCAAGGGTAAAGCCTCCGCTTAAAGCAACATTGGTTGCCGTTCACCAAAATGCTCAGCAACCCCGCACTCGCTAGTCTCTAAACCCCTGCTTGGCGGAAAATTTTCTGGGGCCGACGTCGGATCAATGTTCCACTCGTCTGGATAAGAGAGACTTTCAACAGGCTTTTGGCTTGGAGAATAATTTTGCTTGATCCGTTTTCGACCTGCAACGCCTTGGATATGCGGAAATGCCACACGACTGTACTTCGATATTTCGCAAAATAAGTTTTGGCAATCTATGAGTTGCAAGGGCCTTCCCCAGAGAGAAGGGAAGTCAATTTCGAGCCGATTAAAATGCTTTGCCTGAGACTCCGCCATGTAGGTTATGCAGTCCTCTGGCGTCAGGTTCTCTGTTAAGTGAAAGCACTTAGAAATACCGTCGAGAGCTCCTGGCCCGGCCTTGACGAACTCCATCTCGCTGAACCGCGTAATGCGTGAATAGTTGAGGTCAGTCACGTATTGATAGGCCAAGAACGGCCCAATAGATGGCGCCGAGATCATGAGATCATAGGCATCCGCCATACTCGCACACGCAGCTAGTCGCTCTGGAAATTCTTCCCCCAGCATCCAACTGATAAGACTTAGATGGCTAGTGTGCTTTTTCGAGCAGTCAAAACGGCGACCAGCAGAGGGCATTATATAAGCAGCAGAATAGTTTCTTTTGCCGTCTTCTTGGCGTTTCGAGAGCACTGCATCGATAGTCTTGATGTCAAAATTTGTCTCCGTGATATCTCCAGTATCTGCCTGAATTGCCTCCCACGTGTCGATCCGGTTGAAAATTTTGAACAGTAGAACTCTTATAAAAAGACTGCGTTCTGAATAGCTCGCCTTAGCGACACGGGAGATTAGGTATTGCGAAACACGATCTGATGCGCGGTATGCATTCGTAAAGCGATATGCCTTAATCACAGGATCCACCGTGCAGCCTTGAGGCTCGTTTTGCGGAAAATGCTTAGCTAGAAAGACGTTTTGGCGCGCAGCTGCGAAGCGCCAATAAGCATCGAAAACAGGTGTGGTTTTCAATAGCTTTCCGGCGATTTTAACTTCTACGCTACCAGCATTCACAGAGGGTTCACGGCCACTCCCAGCTTTGGAATGCAAGTCGGTTGAATACATCTTCAATCCTTTATTCTCTCATTTACAGAACAGTCGGCTTACTCAACCAACGCACATCGTCGAAGCTGCTCGCTCTGGCATCTACTAATGGCAGGCACTCTTCGCTATTGCCACAGCCATGAGACTTAACTGTGCGGACTTGATGACCTTATGTGTTGATATCGACTGAGCATTTCGAACCAAACCCTCTTCAATTCTAAGCCGACCCTTTTCCAGACTTGACCAAACTCGACTCGCCTAAATAGCCAAATCCCGTATCTACCCTGATCTTAAGCCTCGAACTTTCACCCGAGGCTTTTCATGTCGCCCCAGTCCATTCTCATCGGCCAAGTTACCGTCGTTTTCACGACGATCGGCACAGGCCTATGGACAGCGACACAATGGGTCGCGACTGAACTTCGGTTCGACTCATATTTGGGCGCCCCATGGTTTCTGGCAGGCGATACGCCGGTCTACTATCCGTGGAGGCTCTTCGAATGGTGGTACGCTTTCGAGCCTTATGCGCCGGACGTTTTCAATACGGGCGGGCGGATCGTCATCGGGTTTACCTTTCTTGGAGTTGTCTTCGCGATCATTGGCTCGGTCTCGCGCGGACGCCAAGCCAGGAAGCTGACAACCTTCGGCTCATCGCGATGGGCTGACATTTCAGACATGAAGCGCGCTGGCCTCTTCAGGCACGATGGCGTCTTCATAGGACGCACCAAATCCGACTATCTCCGCCACGACGGCCCCGAACACATTATGACGTTTGCACCGACCCGGTCGGGCAAGGGCGTTGGTCTCGTCATTCCGACCTTGCTGTCCTGGCCTCATTCCGCCGTTATTCACGACATTAAAGGCGAGAACTGGCAGCTCACATCAGGCTGGCGCTCGATCTTCTCGCATTGCTTGCTGTTCGATCCGACCAATCCTGCCTCTGCGAAGTACAACCCGCTGCTGGAAGTTAGATTGGGCCGGAATGAGGTCCGTGACGTTCAGAACATTGCCGACATCCTCGTCGATCCAGAAGGTGCCCTAGAGCGCCGTTCCCATTGGGAAAAGACCGGGCATGCCCTGCTTGTAGGCGCTATCCTACACGTCCTTTACGCGGAGGAAGAGAAGACCCTTTCCCGCGTTGCCACCTTTCTGTCTGACCCCGCGCGCTCATTTGAGAAGACGTTGCGGGCGATGATGTCCACCAATCACCTCGGCTGCGGGGATGCAGCTACTCCGAAGGTCCATCCCGTCGTCGCGCAGGCGGCACGAGAACTGCTCAACAAGTCTGAGAACGAACGCTCTGGCGTGCTCTCGACGGCGATGAGCTTCCTAGGCCTGTATCGCGACCCGACCGTGGCCGAGGTGACCTCACGTTGCGATTGGCGGATCGAGGATCTGGTGAGCGCGGAGAAGCCCGTCTCGCTCTACCTGGTCGTTCCACCATCCGACATCTCTCGCACAAAGCCCCTTGTGCGGCTGATTCTGAACCAGATTGGTCGCCGGTTGACCGAAAAACTGGACGGAGAGATCGACGGGACTTCACGCCGCCAGGTTCTCCTGATGCTGGACGAATTCCCTGCGCTTGGGCGGCTCGACTTCTTCGAAAGCGCGCTGGCCTTCATGGCGGGATATGGCTTGCGCGCTTTTCTGATCGCGCAATCGCTCAACCAGATCGAGAAAGCCTACGGCCCGAACAACTCCATTCTCGACAACTGCCATGTGCGGATCGCGTTCGCGACGAACGATGAGCGCACGGCCAAGCGGGTTAGCGACGCTTTGGGCTCGACCACGGAAATGCGCGCCATGCGCAACTATGCCGGACATCGCCTCGCGCCCTGGCTATCGCACGTCATGGTCTCCCGGCAGGAGACGGCGCGCCAGCTTCTGACACCCGGCGAGGTCATGCAGCTGCCGAGCGATGAGCAGGTGGTGCTCATCTCCGGCACACCGCCGATCCGCGCAAACAAGATTCGCTATTATGCGGACAAGAATTTCAACGGCCGGGTCACTCCACCCCCGGTGTTGAACGACCCTAGTCATTCCTATGGCGACCGTCCTCCCCCTCGTCGGGATGACTGGGGTCACCGAACGGCCGACATCGTCGATACGCTCTACAAAGCGACTGCCAGTGCCGCCTTTGCCCCGCAGAGCGACGGCGGCAAAGAGCGGGCGCCGGACCGGCAAGAGTTGAAGGAACGCTCGAACAACACCGAGCCGCTTGAGACGACCGCCGAGGTAGGTGCCGACGCGCAATCAGACGCCTCCCTCCAACCTACGCTTCCCCGCACGGTCTTCGCCATTGGGCAGGACACGCCAGGCATCGACCTGAAAGGCATGACATGACCCCTGACCAAAACGACATCCTCAAACGCCTCGACATGATCGCTGAAACGCTCGCGGTTTCGGCCCGCCGACAAGAAACGATTTCGAAGGTGCTGGAACTGCTCGTCGTTCATATCCCGGATACGACGCCAACAATACCGGCAAATGACAAGGCTTGCCTTTGCCAGATCACCTTCTCCGATCTGAGCGCGGGAGGTTAGAATGGTAACGGCCAAACCCAAAGTGACCGTCTATCTATCGGACAAGATTTTCCTTCGCTTGAAACTCGACGCCAGCCGTCCGGGCATGAGCTACTCGGAGATTGCCGAACAGGCTTTGACGCTCTGGTACTCCGAAGACCGGGTTCACGCACAAAACAATCCGCTTCTACGTCGAATGGACCGGATGAACCGGGCCGACGAAGTCCACACCCGGAAGCTCGCCGTCGTGTCGGACGCCCTAGGACTCTTTATACAATATTTCCTGACGCTCATCCCGGAGATCCCGTCAGACCGGCGTGAAACGGCAAGTGATCTGGGCATCTTACGCTTTAATCGCTTCATCGAAGATCTGACTACGGTCAGGTCGGATAGCACTCGAGGCATACTCGCACGTGCTGAGGATGTTATGGCCGATATCAGTTCGTTTTTCACGAAGGAACAACTGGAGACAATGAACGCACCGGCTCCGGAACGCTCGGACGCCATGTCCGAAAATGAAGGAGGTTCCAATGATTGAACGTGATTCACCAAGCCGCCTTCGCACGGACGCCATGCTACGCAGCGCATTCGGTCCCGTCATCTGCAAGGCTCTGTCAGACCCAACCGTAGTTGAGATTATGCAGAATCCGGACGGCAAGCTCTGGATCGAGACAGCAGGCCAAGGCCGCCTGACACGCGGTACGATCATCACGTCCGAGAAGGCGGAGCGGATCGTGCGCCTCGTTGCGAGCTTGGCTGGACAAGACGTCACGCGAGAGCACCCTATCGTCAGCGCGGAGTTGCCCATCGGCGGCCAACGGTTCGAGGGCATTTTACCTCCGGTGGTGCAGGCCCCGTCCTTCTCGATCCGCAATCATGCTGCGCGCGTGTATACGCTCCACGACTATGTCGACGCAGGCACAATGGATAACCAGACCGCTGACCTACTTCGCTCCGCTGTCGTCGATCGCAAAAACATCTTAATCGTCGGTGGAACGGGCTCAGGCAAGACAACCTTTGCCAATGCCCTCCTGTCCGAAGTCGCTGACACGGGTCATCGCGTCCTTATTCTGGAGGACACACGCGAGCTCCAATGCAACGCCGATGACTGTGTCGCTCTTCGCACCCAGCCGACAGTCTCTATGGCTAACCTATTGCGCTCAACACTCCGCCTGAGACCGGACCGCATCGTCGTTGGTGAAGTCCGTGGGGGTGAAGCACTCGATCTTCTCAAAGCCTGGTCCACCGGACACCCGGGTGGTCTCGCCACGGTACACGCCAACAGCGCCGCCGATGGTCTCGACCGTCTGGAGCAGCTTGTCGGCGAAGTCGTTCAAAGCGTGCCTCGCAAACTCATTGCCGCAGCGGTCAACGTCGTCGTCGGGATCGAGAACCGATCTGGAGTGCGCCGCGTGACAGATGTCCTCGAAGTGCTCGGAAGCGACAGCACCAACGGTGGCTATCGGCTTCGCCCGATGGTCCCTGATCCACCCTAGCAATCAGTTTCGAGGCTTAAGCCTCACGTCAAACTTGAGTTCCTCTACCATCCAAAAAGGAGTCCCCTGTGACGCTGTTCTCCAGTCCTGCCTTCAACTCTCATTCCACTCGACAATTGGCCATCGGCCTTTCGGTTGGTCTCGCTGTCTTCTTCCTTGCCCCATCTGCCCATGCAGCTGGGTCGGGTATGCCGTGGGAAGGACCGCTGACGCAGATTCTCTCTTCCGTCGAAGGCCCCATTGCCAAGATCGTCGGCACGATGGCGATCATCCTAGCCGGTCTCGGCCTTGCTTTCGGCGACACGGGCGGAGGTTTCCGCAAGCTGATTCAGATCGTCTTCGGCCTGTCCATCGCCTTTACCGCGACCAGCTTCTTCCTGAGCTTCTTCAGCTTTGGTGGCGGAGCGGTGCTTTGATGAACACCGCTCAGTACATCGAGGGGTTCAGCATTCCGGTCCACCGCTCAGTCACGCAGCCGATCATGATGGCAGGCGCGCCCCGCGCCGCCACAATCCTCAATGGCACGCTCGCAACGGCACTCGGCCTAGGCCTTCAGCTCTTGCCTGTCGGCATCGCCGTCTGGGTTGTGGCTCAGACGGCCTGCGTCTTCGCGGCCAAGCGCGATCCGCTCTTCCTCGACGTGCTGCGCCGCCACCTTCGCCAGAAAGGTTATCTCGCATGATGTTCCTTCGCGAATACCGTCAACGCCCTGCCGCGCTGGCCGACCATCTCCCATGGGCTGCGCTCGTCGCACCGGGTGTGATCCTCAACAAAGATGGCAGCTTCCAGCGCACGATGCGCTTTCGCGGCCCCGATCTCGACAGCTCGACCCCGCAGGAGTTGATCGCGACCTGCGCTAGGATCAACAATGCTTTGCGCCGGTTTGGATCTGGCTGGGCGCTTCACTTCGAGGCGACACGACGTGAAGCGGAGGGCTATGCACCCTCCAAGTTTCGCGACCCGCTCGCTTGGCTGATCAATGAAGAGCGGCGTGGGTTGAACACGGCTTCGGGCGCGCTTTTCGAGTCCGATTATCACCTGACTTTCACCTTCCTTCCGCCTGCCGACAAGATCGGTAGGCTGGAGACTGTCTTTATCGATAACGACAAAAATGGCGCCGAGAACGCGAGCCTAGATTTTCTTACAGCCTTCGTCCGCAATACGGACGCTGCTCTTGACTTGCTTGCGGGTGTCTTTCCGGTGGCAGTTTTTCTGTCCGATGATGAGATGCTGACCTATCTCCAGTCTTGTCTTGCGCCCGACAAACGACAGCACGTGCGTGCGCCGGACATTCCGATGCACCTTGATGCCGTTCTCGGCGGTGTCGACTTGGTCGGCGGTCTAGCGCCCAAGTTGGGCGGTCAGCACGTCCGTTGTGTGACTGTCATGGGCTTTCCGGGCGCAATGGAACCGGGCTTGTTGGACGCCCTTAACGGCCTCGGCTTCCCCTATCGATGGACTACGCGCTTCCTGCCGATGGATAAGTCCGAGGCGACCAAGGTGCTTGGTCGCTATCGCCGCCAATGGTTCGCCAAGCGCAAGAGCGTCATGGCGATCTTGAAGGAAGTCATAACGAACGAAGCCTCCGCGCTCGTCGACACTGACGCGGATAATCAAGCTGGGGACGCCGACACCGCCCTACAGTTGCTGGGTCAGGATCATGTCGGCTTCGGCTATGTCACGCAGACCATAGTCGTCAGCGATGTCGATGCGGCGATTACCGAAGCTCGAATCAAAGCGGTCGAACGGCTCGTCAATGGGCAGGGCTTCGTCACCATCCGCGAGACGGTCAATGCCGTCGAAGCCTGGCTTGGCTCGATCCCTGGACAGTCTTATGCCAATGTCCGCCAGCCCATTATCCACACGCTGAATCTCGCGCACATGATGCCGCTCTCGGCCATCTGGGCCGGACCGGAGCGCAATGACCATATGGATGGTCCGCCGCTGCTGCACGCCACGACCCAAGGACATACGCCATTTCGTTTGGTGACCCATCAAGGCGATATTGGCCATACTTTGATCGTCGGGCCAACCGGCGCCGGGAAGTCCGTCCTGCTGTGTCTGCTGGCCTTGCAGTTTCGCCGCTACGAGAACGCGCAGGTTTTCCTGTTCGATAAGGGCCGCAGTGCAAAAGTCGCGACGCTCGGCATGAGTGGTCAGCACTATGAGCTGGGCGGAGAAGGCGGACTCTGCTTCCAGCCGCTTCGCAACATCGATAAGCCCCAAGACCTCGCATGGGCCGAAGGTTGGTTGCTCGACCTGCTGCGTCAGGAAGGTGTCGAGGTTACACCTGACATTAAGGACACGGTATGGAGCGCGCTTAACTCGCTCGCCTCTGCGCCGGTCGAAGAGCGAACCTTGACGGGCCTGGAAGCTCTGCTTCAATCCTCGCACCTCCGCCAAGCCATCCATCCCTATACGTTGGCTGGGCCACACGGCTCCGTGCTCGATGCAGATACAGATATCTCACTTGACGCCGACTGGCAGTGCTTCGAGATGGAAGAGCTGATGCACAGCAAGGCTTTGGTCCTGCCGGTCCTGACCTATCTCTTCCATCGTCTCGAAGCGCGGTTCAATGGACACCCAACCTTACTCGTACTGGACGAGGCATGGGTCTTCCTCGACGACCCGGTCTTCGCGGACCGCATCCGCGAATGGCTAAAGGTACTGCGCAAGAAGAACGTCTCAGTCATCTTCGCGACCCAATCACTATCCGATGTCGCCAATAGCACAATTGCGCCCGCCCTCATCGAAAGCTGCCCGTCGCGCATTTTCCTGCCCAATAGCCGCGCGACCGAGCCGCAACAGCTCGATGCCTATCGTCGCTTCGGCCTCAACGACACACAAATACAGCTTATCTGACAGGCGACGCCCAAGCGGGATTACTACTTTCAGAGCCGCGCCGGAAACCGCCTCTTCGATCTGACGCTCGGTCCCATCGCGCTGGCTTTTTGCGGCGCATCATCGGTTGGCGCGCTGATGGAGGCCGACGGCGTCCGAGCGTCGTCAAACGGCTCTGACTTCGCAGCACGATGGCTGCACTGGCAACAGCTCGATTGGGCTGCCGATCTTCTCTCGTCCTTCTCAACTCATGGAGACGCCTAATGCGCCGTGCCTTCAAAACCTTTCGACAGGCTTTGCTTGCCGCCGTCGTTCTGCCGCTCGCCTTCGCCGCGCCGGCCCACGCCATCTTTGGCATCGGTGACATTGTGCTCGACCCGACCAACCTCGCACAGAACGTCCTGACAGCGACCCGGTCTTTCCAGCAGGTACAGCAGCAGATCGTAATGCTGCAAAATCAAGCGAAGCATCTGATCCGACAAGGCGTCTATCTTGGCCCCGATCTCGACCGTACGCTGGCGGAGATCAATCGCCTCCAGCATGAAGCGCGCGGTCTGACCTACCGGATCGACCAGATCGAAACGGCGTTTGAGCACCACTTCCCAGACGCCTATGCCAATTGGTCGGTGACCGAGCAGGCCCAAATTGCCGATGCTCAGCAAGATGCCGCGATCATGGCCTATCGCGACTCCATCCGGATGCAGGCGCAGATCAGCGGCGCCATCGAACGGGACGGCCGAAATCTCGAGACCTTGTTGAGCGCGTCGCAGTCGGCTCCCGGCGAACTGTCTGCCATGCAGGCAGGCAACCAGATTACTGCTCTGTCTGCCAAACAGTCCATGCAGATGCAGAGCTTGATGGCGTCGCAATACCGCGCCGATGCCATTGAACGGTCGCGCGCGCTCTATGCAGAGCAGGTCGGCACGGCCCGCCATGACGCGTTCATGGGCCGAGTATCAGGGATGGGCGGTTAGTCGTGGTCCCGATCCTACAAGCCAGCCCGCCACCATCGCCCCCCGCCGACCTGTCGGTCATCGACCGGTTCATGGAGACCTTCTCGGTCTACATCGACTCCGGGTTTGGACTGCTCGGCCCTGAAGTCGATTTTCTTGTCGCCACACTTATCGTCATTGACCTCGTTCTTGCTGGCGTTTTCTGGGCGATGAGTTCGGACGGCACGGTGATGGCCAAGTTCATCAAGAAGGTACTCTATATCGGGGCCTTCGCCTACATTATCGGCAACTTCGCGTTCCTATCCGGGGTCATCTTCGACAGCTTCACCGGACTTGGCTTGCAGGCAACGGGAACGAGCTTGACGGCGGCGGATTTGATGCGGCCAGGCTTCATTGCCAGCACCGGCTTTGATGCGGCCACACCCATTCTAGATACGATCAAAGAGTTGACCGGACCGGTCGCCTTCTTCGTAAACATCGTTCTGATCGCTGTGCTGTTTCTCGCCTGGCTGATCACAATCGTCGCTTTCTACTTTCTCGCGATCCAGCTTTTCGTGACGATCATCGAATTCAAGCTGACAACCCTGGCTGGGTTCGTGCTGGTCCCATTTGCGCTCTGGAACAAGACGTCATTTCTAGCCGAGCGCGTGCTCGGCAACGTCGTGTCGTCCGGCATCAAGGTCATGGTGCTTGCGGTAATCATCGGAATTGGCTCGACATTATTTTCGGAAGTGACGTCAGGCCTCTCTGGCAGCGTCACCCTCGAAGATGCAGGCGGCGTTATCTTGGCCAGTCTTGCTCTGTTCGCCCTGGGCTTGTTCGGTCCAGGCATTGCGACAGGTCTGGTCAGCGGTGCCCCGCAGCTTGGAGCGGGCGCAGTCGTCGGCACAGCGGCAGCCGTCGGGGCTGCCGGAGCCGCAGGCGTCGCTGGAACGATTGGTGCGACGAAAGTGGCAGGCGGCACAGCCGTCGGGGCCGCCAAAGCTGGTGCATCCCTCGGCGGTGGCACGTCTATGGCCTTCGCCATGGGCAAGGCCGCCAGCGGCGCAGGTGGCATGCGCGGCACAGCCGCCGGTTTGGGGGCCGTGGCCCAGGCCGGAATCGGCTCAGTGGCCCATGCCGCCAAGCGGCGAATGTACGGTGCAGGCGATGCAATCCAAGGATCGACCCGTGCCGGGGCACGGGGTGCCGTCACCGGCACAGGCGGCACGATCCGTAGCGCAGATGCTGCTAATTCGAACACGCCAGCCGCAGACGTCGGAGGGCCCAACCCGGCACCCGACTGGGCGAGGAAAGCCTCCAGTTCTCAAAACAGACAGCGCGCCGAGAGCGCAGCCCTCCACGGCTTACGCGGTGGTGACAGCGGCGGCGCGTCCACCGGCCCCAAACTCAACGACGAAGACTGAAACAGGAGATAGACATGGTCTGGAAGAGATCCCAATCCGCCTACGGGCGAACACCCGAGCCGACGACGCCTTACCAAAAGGCAGCCCAGGTCTGGGACGAACGCCTTGGATCGGCACGCGTGCAAGCCAAGAACTGGCGGCTCGCCACGCTCATGTCGATCGGACTGTCAGTCGTGCTGGCTGGAGGTCTGCTCTGGCAGGCCACGCAAAGTCTGGTCACGCCTTACGTTGTCGAAATTGACACAACGGGCGAGGTGCGCGGCGTTACGCCGACCGTGAAAGACTTCGTACCGAGCGACGCGCAGATCACGTTTCAGCTCGCAGAATTTATCCGCCACGTTCGCGGGGTCTCGACCGACCCGGTCGTCGTTCGCCAGAACTGGCTTTACGCATATGACTTCGCAACCAGCCAAGCCGCTGCGACGCTCTCGGATTACGCAACGACCAATGACCCTTTCGCAGAAGTCGGTGTCCGGTCTGTCGCGGTCGATGTGCAGAGCGTGGTTCGGTCGTCAGACGCGACTTTCGAAGTTCGCTGGCAGGAGACCGAGTTCCGCTCGGGTGTGAAGCAGTCGGTTTCCAACCACACCGCCCATCTCACCATCGTCACTGATCCGCCGCGCGACGAGGCCACGCTCCAGCGCAACCCGCTCGGTGTTTACGTCCATGCCATCCACTGGTCGCAAGACCGCATCAAAACAGGAGACGCGCCATGAAAGCCGCAACCTTTGCCCTGACCACATCCGTTATCGTTTTAAGCGGTTGCTCGACACTCGGAACACACTTCAACAACGCGCCAGATGATTTCAAGTTGGACGATACGCCGCTCGTGCAAGCGGTCATTGCGTCCGACGATGAGGTCGAGACCGTCACGCGAACCGTCGAAGTAGAACGGTTCACGCCGATCCCCATGCCGGGCCAGTTGAAGCCGCGAGAGATACAGGGTGTGACTTCCACGGAATCTCACAAGAAGCCGCATGACATCATCGATGCAGCCCATGCGAATTCTATCGTTGGGCCGAAGAGCGGCGCTTACGTCAATGCGATCCAAGTCTACCCGTTCGCCAAGGGAGCGCTCTATCAAGTCTACACAGCCCCAGAGCAGGTGACAGACATCGCTTTGCAACCCGGAGAACGGCTCATCTCCGTTTCTTCCGGTGAGACGGAGCGTTGGATCCTTGGCGATACGCTTTCGGGCGAAGGCTTAGCCGAACAGGTCCACATCCTGGTCAAACCGATCGAGAGCGGTCTCACGACCAACCTCGTCATCACCACATCCCAGCGGGCATATCACATCGAGCTGACATCCTACCGCGAGACCTACATGGCCGCCGTGTCCTGGCGCTATCCGCAGCAGTCCCTGATTAGCCTGTCCAAAGAGCGGAGAGCGCTGCTTCGACCCATCCAGTCGACTCCCTCGATGGCCGAGAAACAACCTGTATCGAACGCCGCCAATGCGGCGTTCCCAACCGCACTCGCAGTCGATGCACTTAACTTCCGCTACGCGATCGAGGGTGACGAACCCCACTGGCGTCCCCTTCGGGCCTTCGATGATGGCCGCAAGGTCTACATCCAGTTTCCGGCGCGGCTAGACCAAGGCGAAGCGCCGCCGCTCTTTGTCGTCGGCACGGATGGCGACAGTCAGCTCGTGAACTACCGGGTCAAAGGGCGCTACTATGTCGTCGACCGACTGTTCGGTCGCGCCGAGCTCCGTCTCGGTGAAAAGGATCAACAGGTGGTCCGTATCGACCGGGTCGCGTCATGAGCGGCACGAACCATGACTTGCAGATCCGCGGCGCGCCGCCGTCGGTCAAGCGGTTCAACAAACGTGTGATCATGGGTTTGCTAGGCGGATCGGCGCTCGTGCTGATGCTGGCGGCCGGGTTCGCTCTACGCTCGCCGGAGAGCGATACCATTGCACCGCGCGAGCTCTATAATACGACCAGCAAAGTCCTTCCGGACACCTTGAATGAACTCCCAGACAGCTACGCCGATGTTGAACAACCCGTGTCAATTTTGGGGCCGCCAATGCCAGGCGATATCGGTTCGGGGTTTTACAATGCGCCCCGCGAGGAGCCGCCGGACAATCCGTTCCGCTACCAGCCGTCATCCTACGACTATGCGCCGCCGCCAAGCTACAGCGTGTCGCCCG
The DNA here is from genome assembly GCA_049647245.1 of Litorimonas sp. Classification (GTDB taxonomy): domain Bacteria; phylum Pseudomonadota; class Alphaproteobacteria; order Caulobacterales; family Maricaulaceae; genus Litorimonas. Next base: position 9,901 of record JBARXH010000205.1, on the reverse strand, counting down.
GTCAGACGTCGACGGCTAGTGTGCCGTCGCCACGTACCTCCAAACTCTTCTTCATCGCGCATGATAGCGGCGGAGATCGTGTTCAGCCCAATAACGCTGAGGTCGATCCACAGATTGTCGATCCGGGTGTCGCAGCCTTGGCAGCGCTGTTCGGCAACGATGGCGTCTTGCAAACCGGCGAGGATGCCCTCGAAGACAACCCTGGTTCGGTTTCTAATGATGAGAGCGGCCTGTCAGATGCCGACATCTACAATCCGCACAGCCTTCACATGCCAATGTCGCCCTATCAGGTCATGGCTGGCACGGTCATCCCGGCGAGTCTTGTCACAGGTTTGAACTCCGACCTGCCGGGGCAGATTATCGGGCAGGTCACAGAAAACGTGTTCGACACGCCGACCGGTCAGCATCTTCTGATCCCGCAAGGCTCGCGCCTGCTCGGCCGCTATGAGAGCGATATCGAGGCGGGGCAGTCCCGCGCACTGGTCGTCTGGACCCGGATCATCCGTCCGGACGGCTCGTCCCTCGTCATCGAAAGCCTGCCCGGCGTGGACCTGTCCGGACAGACGGGCTTGCGCGACCGCGTCGATCGGCACCGGGGCGACCTATTCGGCGCGGCGATCCTGTCGTCCATTCTGTCCATCGCGTCCGAGATCGGCTCGGACGAGGAGGACCGGATCGTCGAAGCCCTGCGAGATGGCGGGCAGGACACCATCAACCATGCAGGCCAGCGCGTCGTGACCCGCGCGCTTCAGCGCCAGCCGACCTTGCGCGTCCGCCCGGGCTGGCGGTTGCGCGTCATCGTCAATCGCGACCTTGTTCTTTCACCCTACGCCCAAGGAGGCTGACCCATGTCCGACACCCAAACTCCCAGCTTGCGCATCGCGAAGCTGCCGGACCTCACGCCGGTCAAGATGACTATCCATGTCGAGCCAGAGACGTACCGAATGCTCGAAGACTATGCCCAGCTCTATGCGCAGAGCTACGGCGAAGAGGTGGCGGCCGGCACGCTCGTCCCGTCCATGCTCGCCAGCTTCCTCGCCTCTGACTCAGGCTTCAAGAAGGCACGCAAGACGCTCTCCAACACCGACTGATCTCCACCGACCAAAACCCACTCGAAAGGATACATCATGGCCACCATAGGACAGTTCCGCATCAAAGATGACGGCTACGAAGGCACGATCTCTACACTCACCATGGCCCGTAAGGTGAGGCTCGTTCTGAACACCAACAAGAAGCACGACGATAGTCCCGACTACTTTGTGAAGACCGGGCAATGCGATCTCGGCTTTGCGCGCAAGGCCGTCGCGAAGGGTGAGGAGGGCCAGCCCTATCTCAAGGTCTTCCTTGACGATCCCAGCTTCGCCGCGCCCGTCTGGGCGGCGATGTTCGAGGCCGACGGGAAAGCGGACCTCGTCTGGTCCCGGCCAAAATCACAATAGCTGAACTCCGAATGCGCAACACTCCATCCGACGAAACGGCGAAGATCCTGGAAGGCTTGGGAAAGCTGACATGGATCATCGAGACCCATAGCGAAGCGGCCTGGCCGATCTTCGACCGTCTTGAACGGGAGTTGAAGCTTCGACAAAGTCGGCGGTCCAGGCTGGACCGCCATCGTCAGATCTTCAGGTGAGCGTCGTCGAGCACAATACGGGATAGCTGGTCCCGACGAAAAGCCAGCGACCCGCCGTCTCCGTAGTCGGGACGATTGTTGTAATGGCCGATCAGTTTGCACCTCAAGCCATAGTCCAATTCCGCTTCCAGCATACGCTTTTCGAAAGAGTGGCGCAGCGAGTAGATGCGGTGATCCGCTGTCGGGAACAGTCTCCGCGTCTTGAACGCCTTCGATAAGGTTGCTGACAGCGAGTCGCTTTTCTCGCGATAGCGCGGGAAACCCTTGGGACAACGTCGCATCGCCTTCAGCGAGACCCCGAGCAACGGAACGTCCCGGTTTGCCGATTTGGATTTGAGCTCGCGTTTGGCTTGCGGACGGATTTGCAGATGAGGAGTATCGTGGTCGAGAATGATATGCTCCGGCCGTAGGTTCGCAATCTCGCTCGGACGGCATCCAGTCTCGATAAGTGCGTAGACGATGCATCGGGCCTCGACATTCAAACCGTCGAAGACGCCTGATACGAGTATCTTTGACTGGATCCAATCCGTTTCGAACGGTGGAATGTCCTTGTAGACGACATTCTTGAAGCGAAGATTGCGGAAAGGGTTCTCGCGAGTCTCATCGCCTTGGTAAGCCCAGTAACGCTCGTAAAGCGTCCGAAGGTTCGTGAAGTCCTTGTTGGCCGAGTTGGCATGGAGCGACTTGGTGCCGTCCGTTGGATTCACGCGGCCGCTCCACCAATCATAGATTTGCCGGGCGTGGCTCCGCGTAATGGCGTTCATTGGAAGGTCGCCACAGAGAGCGATGAAGTTGTTGACTGCCCGCCGTTTGACCTTGATCCAGTTTTTCACTTGCGCCGCAGATTTGTTCTTCAGATCGACGGCGCATATTTTCTCGCAGTAGATCGTGAAGGCCTCGGATATCGGCGCAGCACTGGTCTCGACAAGCCCTAGGGCGGCATCCGCTTCTGCTGTGGCAATTGGAGAACCGACGTTGATTTTGTCCAGACGCGCGAGAATTTCATCGAGCGTAGACTCAACGGCGATTTCATTGGCAGGAACGTAGACGAACCCCTGTGCAACCGCACGGGTGCGAGCCGTTTCGTAAGCGTCCAAGGCAGTTGGCTTCCCAGCCCGCAAAGCGTTCCAGAGCTTTTCATCTGCAATGGCGAGGGCATCGCGTCGAGCGCGGGCAATCTCCAGGGAGGTGGTTCCGAGAGCACTTCTAATCGTGCCTCTAGGGTCGAGACTTTGAAAAGCTTTCGGGACGCGTCTTTGGTAGTTCCAATACCCTCCGCGACATTTGAGGTATTGGTTTAGCCTCTTCATGACAGGCATAATGTAGCACACAATGTAGCACGTGGTGTGGCACATCAGTCGAGGAAATCAGAGTTTGAAAGAGTTTCGATGAGGAAATCTCTAGTGATTTCAACAACATGCCCGGATCGTGAAGCCGGAAAATGGTGCCCAGAAGAGGACTCGAACCTCCACGTCCATACGGACACCAGCACCTGAAGCTGGCGCGTCTACCAATTCCGCCATCTGGGCACGTCATCGGCAAGGCGCGCCAGATAGGGAAAGGGGGGCGGCACGTCAACGGCTTTTCGGAGGGCTTTTGCAGTGCGCGGGGCATGGGGATGCACCGGGTCGCCGGACCTGCTAGGGGCGGACCATGACCAAGCCTCCCACGCCGCCGGACGGGTCCGGTCCGCAAGACCCGGTGCAGGCCACCGCCTCGCCCGTCCTGCCGGGCGCGCTGGCGCCCGCGCCCATGCCGGCCATGAAGACCATCGGCGTGCTGGGCGGGATGAGCACGGCGTCGACCCTGCAATATTACGAGCTGCTCTGCACGCTGACCGACGCGCGTTTCGGCGGCCGCCACGGGCCGCGCCTGCTGATCCAGTCGGTGGATTTCGGCGCCGTCACCCATCTTCAGAACGAAGGCGCCTGGGGCGCGTTGGGCGATATGCTGGCGCGGGAGGCCGAAGCGCTGGAGCGCGGCGGGGCGGAGATGATCGTCCTGGCGACCAACACCATGCACAAGGTGGTGCCGCGCATGATGCGCGACGTGTCCGTGCCGCTGATCCACATCGCGGACGCCACGGCCGAGCGCATTCTGGCGGGCGGCTTTTCCCATCCCGGCCTGATCGGCACGCAGCTGACCATGGAGGACCGCTTCTATCTCGACCGGTTGCGTGGTCTCGGCCTGCAGCCCGTCGTGCCCGAGGAACCGGACCGGGAGCGCCTGCACGAGGTGATCTACGAAGAGCTGATCCGCAAGGTCGCCGAGCCCGAGAGCCGGACCGCCTTCGTGTCGATCGCCGGGCGGCTCAAGACCATGGGGGCGGACTGCCTGATCCTCGGATGTCCGGAGGTCGGGCTCCTGCTGGATGCGGACAACAGCCCGCTGCCCGTATTCGACACGACCCGCATCCACTGCGAAGCGGCCCTCGACGCCGCGCTCGGTCCCGCCCCGCACTTCGGCCTGGGAGTGGGAGTGGGCGTTGGCGTCGCGGCGAGCGGCAAGGACCCGGCCTAACCGAGCGTTGCCGGGACCGCTTCCGCCCATTCCGGAACGACCGTTCCGGCGGGGCCATGCCGGGCTTCGTCGAACCAGGCCGAACCCAGCGACGGCTCGAGGTTGAGTTCCAGCGTCGGCACACCGGCTGCGCGGGCGGCCTGGACGAAGCCGGCCGCCGGATAGACCGCGCCGGACGTGCCGATGGACACGAACCGGTCTGCGCGCGCCAATTCGCGTTCGATCCGGTCCATCTGGTAAGGCATTTCGCCGAACCAGACGATGTCGGGGCGCGGGCCGCCCACCGTGCCACAGGCCGGGCAGGCGCTGCCGGGCAAGAGGTCTCCATCCACCGTCCACCGGAAGCCGCAGGCCGAACACAGGCCGCGCGTCAGCTCCCCGTGCATGTGGATCACGTCCTGCGCTCCGCCGCGTTCGTGAAGGTCGTCCACATTCTGGGTCACCAGAACCAGATCCCCGTCCGCCTCGCGCAGGCGCCGCTGCAGCTGGCCCAGCGCATGGTGGGCGGCATTGGGCCGGGCCTCCGACAGGCTCGCCCGGCGCTGGTTGTAGAAGCGCTGGACGAGGTCGGGATCGCGGGCGAAAGCTTCGGGCGTGGCCACGTCTTCCACCCGGTGCGTCTCCCACAGCCCGTCATTGTCGCGGAAGGTCTTCAGGCCCGACTCCGCGCTGATGCCCGCGCCTGTCAGGACGAAGAGGCGTGGGGCGGGTCGGAGAGGCGTGGAGGGCATGTCGGGACCATAGGCCTTGGAACGGTTCTGCGCCATCACGTCTCCGCTGCGAACCAAGACGCCGATGGACAGCGCGCCGCCCGAGGGCTAGATGCGCCCTGCACTCTCGAGGAAGGTTTTCTGCGCCATGCACAATGGTCTGGTCACGGTTTTCGGCGGCTCCGGTTTCGTCGGCAAGCAGGTGGTGCGCGCTCTGGCGCGCGACGGCTGGCGCATCCGCGTCGCCATGCGCCGCCCGCATCTGGGGCATGAACTTCGCGTGCCCGGCAATGTCGGCCAGGTTCAGCTGATGCAGGCCAATCTGCGCTTTCCGGACTCCGTGGACGCCGCACTGGACGGCGCGGACGCCTGCGTGAACCTCGTGGCGCTCCTGTTCGAACAGGGGCGGCAGACGTTCGAGGCGCTGCATGTGGACGGGGCGGACACGATTGCACGCGCCTGCGCCGCGCGCGGCATCACGAACCTCGCCCATGTCTCCGCCATCGGCGCGGATCCGGACGCCGAATCCGACTATGCCCGCACCAAGGGCGAGGGCGAAAGCCGCATCCATGCCCACGTGCCCACGGCGGACATTCTGCGCCCTTCCATCATCTTCGGCGAAGGCGACGGCTTCTTCACCCGCTTCGCCTCCATGGCCGTGAAGGCTCCGGCCCTGCCTCTGATCGGCGGCGGGGACACACGCTTCCAGCCCGCCTTCGTGGGTGACGTGGCGAAGGCGGTCGCCACCGTTATCCGCCAGGGAACGACCGGCACGACCTATGAGCTGGCCGGTCCGCGCACCTACACCTTTGCGGAACTGATGCGCTTCACCCTGGACACGATCGACCGCCGACGCTTCCTCGTGCCCGTGCCGTGGTTCGCCGCCGGGCCGATGGGGTTCGCGGGAGAATTGTCCGGCGCACTCCCGTTCGTCGATCCGTTCCTGACCCGCGACCAGGTCGCCAACCTGAAAGTCGACAATGTCGCGTCCGGCGCGCTGCCGGGATTCGAGGCGCTCGGCATCGAACCGGACACGATCGAAGCCATCGTGCCGGACTATCTCGAACGCTTCCGCAAATACGGCCAGTTCCACGAGATGCGCTCGCCCGAGAAATACCGCCCGACGTCACCCGACTGAGTCACCACCCGCCCTGTCCCAAGGAGATTTCCGCATGACCTTCCGTTCCCTGCTTATCGCCGCATCCGTCATGGCGCTCGCCGCCTGTTCGGGCGCAGAGACCGAGGCCGAAGATGCTGCGGTCGTGGACGCCGTGGAAACGGCCGACCGCGACACCGCCATGCAAGAGGCCGACATGACGGGCGTGGCCACCTTTGACGCCGATGCGCTGGATGCGATCCTCGCCGCACAGGACGAAGCGGCCCAGGCCCGCTATGACGACCGCAATCCGGCCGCGACACTGGAATTCTTCGGCATCGTGCCGGGCATGGCGGTTGGCGAAGCGCTGCCGGGCGGCGGCTGGTACTCCAAGATCCTGCTGCCCTATCTGGGCGACGAAGGCCGACTGGTCGGCGTGGACTACGATCTCGACCTGTGGCCCAACTTCAACTTCGGAACGGAAGAGTTCATCGAAGGCAAGCGGAGCTGGCCCGAAACCTGGGTCGCGGATGCGCGCGGCTGGACCGACAGCGACGTCGACATCGAGGCCTATACCTTCTCCGACCTGCCGCAGGACGGCTCGCTCGACGCCTTCCTCTTCATCCGCGCCCTGCACAATCTCAACCGGTTCGAAGAGGGCCGTTTCATGGACAGCGCGCTGGCCAACGTCATGGGCGCGCTGAAGCCCGGTGGCCTGGTCGGCGTCGTACAGCATGAAGGCCCGGCGGATGCGCCGGACGACTGGGCGGACGGCTCCAACGCCTACCTGCGCCGTGCCGACGTGGTCGGCGCGTTCGAGGCGGCGGGCTTCACGCTGGTCGGCGAAAGCGACGTCAACGCCAATCCGCTCGACATGCCGTCGCCGGAAGCAGGCGATTCGGTCTGGCGTCTCTCGCCCACCCTCGCCACCTCCCGCGAGGATGCGGAGCTGCGCGCCGAACTGGAAGCCATCGGTGAAAGCAACCGCATGACGCTGCTGTTCCAGAAGCCGGAATAGCGCACGGTCGATGCGGGCGTCCCGACGGGGCGTCCTGCCATAGTCCTTCAAGCGTCTTCCGCCCCGGCGGAGGGCGCTTTTTCTTTGCCGCTCCGGACCCCCGCCTCTATGGCGCGCCATGGCTTCCCGCGCCCGCTCCGACCAGTTCGCCGCCTTCCGGCATTCCAGCTATGCGCGCTATTTCGCGGCCCGCTTCGTCTCGGCTACGGCGGTCCAGATTCTCGCCACGGCCGTGGGCTGGCAGATCTACGACGAAACGGGCAGCGCGCTGCTGCTGGGCCTGATCGGGCTGGTCCAGTTCGCCCCCGCCATCCTGCTCGTCATCCCGGCGGGGCTGGCCTCTGACCGGATCGGGCGGCGTTTCATTATGGGCAGCGCCATCTGGCTGGAAATGCTCTGCGCCCTGATCATCCTGGGCCTAGCCCTGTCGCGCAATTTCGACCCCGTTCTGGTCCTGTGCGTGCTCGCCGTGTTCGGCACGGGCCGGGCCTTCTACACGCCCGCCGCGTCCAGCCTCGCGGTGAACCTCGTGCCGCGCGAAGACTTCCCCAACGCCGTGTCGTGGAACACGGCCTCTTGGCAACTCGCCCATATCGCCGGTCCGGCGGCGGGCGGGCTGATCTACGGGATCAGCGCGGGCACCGCCTACGGCACGGCCGTCATACTGTTGCTGGTCGCGGGTGCGCTGATCTTCTCCATCCCCAAGCCGCCACAGCGCATAAAGTCCGAGCCGACCTCGCTCTCCGTGCTGCTCGGCGGTTTCTCCTATGTGTGGCGCGAAAAGGTCGTGCTGGGCGCGATCAGCCTCGATCTTTTCGCCGTTCTGCTGGGCGGAGCCGTCGCGCTGATGCCGATCTATGCCCGGGACATCCTGGAGCTGGGACCGCAGGGGCTGGGCCTGTTGCGCGCCGCGCCGGGCATCGGAGCCATCGCCATGCTGCTGATCCTGACGCGCTTCCCGGTGCGCGACCATGCAGGGACGATCCTGCTGGTGACGGTGGGGCTGTTCGGGATGGCGACCGCCGTGTTCGGCATCTCGACCCTGCCATGGCTCTCCATCGTCGCGCTCATGATGGTCGGCGCGTTCGACATGGTCAGCGTCTATATCCGCGAGATCATCCTGCAGCTCTGGACCCCGGACGAGGTTCGGGGGCGCGTCAATGCGGTGAACGGCATCTTCCTCGGCGCCTCCAACGAACTGGGCGAATTCCGTGCCGGGATGATGGCGGCGGTCTGGGGTGCGGTTTTCACCATCACGGCGGGCGGCATCGCGGCCATCGGCGTCGCTGCTCTGGTCGGCAAGGTCTTTCCGGGGCTGGCCGCGATCCGGAAGCTCGACGAAGCGCCGAAGCGCTAGGGAGGGGGCAGACCTACCCGCCGACGACCACGAAGGGCGCCCATACGGAGGGATCGTCCGCATCCGGCAGGCCGGATGCGCGCAACGCCCCCATCGCATCCCGCAGCGCCACGGCCGGCTGGGCGCCGTCCTGACGGGCTGTGAAAACGGCGGTGGACAGGAAAGCGGCGGCATCGTCGCGCACGGGCCAATGACTGACCATGACGCTGTTCGCTCCGGCCGAAACGAAGGCGCGCGGCAGGCCGGACAAAGCCGGGTCGCCGCCTTCCGCGGCGGCCGTGTTGCAGGCCGACAAGATGACGAGGTCCGCCGACAGCACGAAGTCGGCGGCTTCTAACGCGGTCAGGAGACCGTCCTGCGCAGGCCCGGCATCCGCCTGGTCGTCCTGCGCGAAGACGAGCGCGGGTTCTGACAGGCCCGGCAACTGCCCGGCGGCAAGGCCGTGCGTGGCCAGCACGATCAGATCCGCCATTTCCGGGCGAGCCGCGCGGAAGGCCGTTTCCGTGGCATCGGGACCGAGCAGGAGCGTCGCCTCTCCGCCGAAAGTCCGGGTGATGTCCTCGACTTCGGCACGGCTGCCCGGCAGGGGCGGGAGGCGGCGCAGCGCTTCGGCCAGAGGGTCGGAGGCAGGCAGGGCGGCGTTCCAAGCATTCGCATCCGCGTCTTCGTCCATGCCCGGCGCGACGTCCGAATGCCCCTGAAAATCGGCATCGCCCAAAGCAAGAAGCCGGGGCATCCGCCCACTGTGCGTTTGCGCGTTCGCCTCGCCGAACAGCGCATCGAGGCCGCTCAGATGGTTGATGGCGACACGTTCGCCCAGCCAGCGCTCCGGCGCGGACGGGTCGGGCAGCAAATGCATCGGAAACCGGCCATAGACGTCCACGCCCAGCACGTGAAGCAGCTCCACCCCATCCAGATCCCCCGCCTCGAACAGCCAGCCCAGAGCGGCCGCTTCGTCGGTCAGGCTGGAGGCTTCGCCGCGCAGTACGGCTCGGCGCAGACCATCGGCGGCCTTCTGCAGTTCGGCGCCCAGTCGTTCCGTGTGTCGTAGAACCGTCCTGTCGGACCGCACCAGGATCGCCGTGGGTCGCGGGTCCGCAACGACCATCAGAACGGCCTGATCCGGCGGGAGTGCGGCCCGGACTTCGGCGAGGGATCGCAGCGTCAGGCCGCCGCGCGCCATGTCCGGGAACCCGTTCAGCGCCTCGGACAGGCCTTCTCGCAGAACGCTCATCTCCTGGCGGTGCCTTCGGGCTTCGCTTCGGTCTCCGGCCGCAACCGCCTCCTGCAGGGCGGTGTCCGCACGCATCAGTGACTCGCGCGTGCGCCTGAGGGTCTCCAGTCGGTTCCGCCCGTCCGGATCCGCTCCGGCGGCGGCGACTTTGCGGCGTTGTTCCCATTCACCCATGTCGGACAGTGTGGCGAGTTGCAGCAGGCGGAAACTCTCCGGCGCATCGCCCGCGCGGACCGCGACCTGTGCAAGCAGGGCGAGCGGGCGGCGAAGGGCGGCGGAGGCCCGGGACCAGCCCGCTTCGGCGAAACCGCTTCCGCGCAGGGCAAGGTCCAGCTC